>NC_013037.1:0-307884 GCF_000023125.1 Dyadobacter fermentans DSM 18053 | reverse complement strand
TCGGCTACGGGGGCATGCAGCTCACCGGCCAGGGGGTGTGGGGCGATGCGCCCGACCGCGAAAATGCCAAAAAAGTCCTCCGTGCGGCGCTCGACGCCGGCGTGAACTTCATTGACACCGCGGATTCCTACGGCCCGCACACCAACGAAACGCTGATCGCCGACGCCCTTCACCCCTATCCCGGCGACCTGCTGATTGCCACCAAAGGCGGTTTCGACCGCACCGGCCCGAACCAATGGCGCGTCAACGGCAACCCCGAACACATCCGGGAAACGATCGACGGGAGCCTTCAACGGCTCAGAAAAGACGTGATCGACCTGTGGCAGCTCCACCGCATTGATCCCCGCTTCCCTGTGGAGGAAACGCTGGGTCCGGTGGTGGATGCCGTGAAAGCCGGCAAAATCCGGTTTGTAGCCTGTCCGAAGTGGATGTGGAACAAGTGAAACGGGCAGAACAAACCGTGCCTATCGTTTCTGTTCAAAACCTCTATAATCTCGGGAACCGGCAATGGGAAGCTGTGCTGGATTACACGCTGGAACGCGGAATGGCATTCATTCCCTGGTATCCGCTCGCCTCTGGGCCCGATAAACTGAAAACGAAAATCTCGGGCATCGCGGAAAAACACAATGCTACCACCGCGCAAATCGCGTTGGCGTGGCTGCTCAAACGTGCGCCGAACATCCTGCTGATTCCCGGCACAAGCTCCGTGCAGCATTTGGAGGAAAACCTTCGCGGCGGCAGCATCGAACTATCCGACGACGATTTCCGCGCATTGTCCTGAGCTTACCAACCGACTGCATTATGCCGACATATCAAAACAAAACAGTGATCGTAACCGGTGCCGGAAATGGCATCGGGAGCGTGGTCGCAGCGCATTATGCCCGGCAAGGTGCCGCCGTGGCACTGTGGGACCGCGATGCCGACGGCCTGCGTACCGTGCAGGAAAGCCTGGAAAAAGAAGGTTTTAAAGTCATCTCGCGGGTGATAGACCTGACCAATCCCGACGAGATCGTCACGGGTTTCGAACAGGACGGCGGTACGCTCGGGCGAATCGACGTGCTGATCAACAACGCGGGGCTGGGCCATACGCAATCTCCGTATGAACTGGCCGTAGATGACTGGGATTATGTGCTTAATACCAACCTGCGCGGCACATTCCTGTGTGCCCGCGAGGCCGCTAAGGTGATGCGTACGCAAGGCCGCGGAGCGATTGTGAACATCGCCTCCACGCGGGCGCTGATGTCGGAGCCGAACACCGAAGCCTACGCGGCTTCCAAAGGCGGCATTCTGGCGCTCACCCACGCGCTGGCAATTTCCCTGGGGCCCGATCATATTACGGTGAACGCGATCAGTCCCGGATGGATCGAAACGGGTGATTACAGCCAGCTGAAAACGACGGACCATGCGCAGCATCCGGCGGGGCGCGTAGGCAAGCCCGACGACATTGCACGCGCATGCCTCTACCTGACCAACCCGGAGAACGACTTCATGACCGGCACGAACCTGGTCATTGACGGCGGCATGACCCGCAAAATGATTTATGAGGAATGAGTGCTACTTTTCGAGCTTTTTCAGCTCGCTGTCGAGGAAGCTCTTCGGCAACCACCGCGTGCCGATCATGACGCCTTCGATGGTTTTGGTATTACCGATATTTTCCAGCGGATTGGCCGCAAGCAGCACCAGATCTGACACATTTCCGGCCTTAATCGAACCTGAGTCTTTCTTGTTTAAATAACTCGCCACATTGACCGTGCCTGTTTTCAATGCCTCGTAGGGCGTCAATCCCGAGTCTACGAGGTATTTCAATTCATGATGGGTGGCAAAGCCCGGCACATTCAGTACCTGCGGCGCATCGCAGCCCAGCATGAGCTGCACACCGCCCTGCTGACAAGCCAGGATCAGCTTCCGGCGAATTTTTACAAATGCCTCTGCCCGCTCCCGGTTGAACTTCGGATTGTTGACGTAGCTGCTTTTGGCATTCAGCCAGTTCTTTTTCTCTTCGGCGGTCATGTATTTCCATTCCGGGTCGTTTTCATAGGCTGAGGCGGGTAATGGAGAGAGCCATCTTTCCGCAATGGCCTGCGTGGGCACCACGCGTATGTTTTTGTCCTTTAAACCCTTGATCAGCCTGGGAATGCGCGTAGTATCGGCGGCATAGGCGATCCATGCGCCGAAAAGCCCTGTTTCCTGCTCGGCGAGCGTGTCGGTGCCGGGAACGATGGCTTCCACGAAACCGTCGAGGTGGTCAATGGACGAATAGCCGGCATCGATGGCCGCCCAAACGCCCACAGCGAACGATACGTGGCCGACCATGCCGATACCCAGCTCCCGGGATGTTTTTGCAATGCCCGGAAATGTTTCTTTGGTAAGTCCGGGGAGCAGTTTCAGGTAATCGTAACCGGCTGCTTTTTCTTCCTTCACCATTTCGATGCCCCGGGCGGCTGTTTTGACGCTCTGGCCGCTGAATGCCGGACCGGTTGTGTAAAAATTGGGGCCCAGCACTTTGCCGCTCCGCACCTGCTCGCGCAGTTCGAGGTGCTTTGCATTACCCAGCATACCGCGGATAGTGGTGATGCCGTTGGCCAGGTAGAGCGTCAGCACGTCTTTCATCGGGCCGAAATCATCGATCGCCGGCACGTGGGCGTGCATTTCCGACCAGCCCGGCACCAGGTATTTTCCTTTGGCGTCCACCACCAGCGCATTGGCGGCTGGCTTTACATTGGTGCCTATGGAAACAATTTTACCGTTCCTGACCACCACCGTCTGCTCCTTCAAAACCGTTTCGCGGTCCATCGGGATCACATTCACCGATTGAAATACAATATCACGATCGACATTGCTGACAGGCCCCTGCGCAAAGCCCGCCTGGACGCTCATGCATCCGAAAATGAAAATCAGTCTGCGTATCATAGTTCGTGAAGTGTTTAATAGTGATCGGGAACGGATTTTCGCAATTCAGCTCACCACCGAAACATTCTGCGCGTTTTTCTGCGCTTTGAGGCACAATTCCGTCGCCAGGAAACAATGCTCCTGCGACATGGCCGTTTCGGTGCGGTTCAGCACGTCGTCTACCAGCTGGCGGCCGTAAGGCAGTTCCACTTTGGTACAATCGACGTACATCGTTTCTTTATTATTAACCACAAAAAGGTGGTTTCCACCCTCGCGGCCACCGATATCGATATTCTTGCGGATCTCGATGTAGCCTTCGGTACCCAGTACGGTGAGTCGCCCGTCGCCCCAGGTTTTCAGGCCGTCGGGTGTGAACCAGTCCACGCGGATGTAGCCCGCGCCGCCGTTACCCCGCAGCATGGCGTCACCAAAATCCTCGAATTTGGGGTATTGAGGGTGGTTCACATTGCCCACCTGCGAGGCGATCACCTGCGCTTTGGTAGAATTGGTAAAAAACAGGAACTGGTCGAACTGGTGGGAAGCAATGTCGCAGATAATGCCGCCAAAGCGCTTTTTGTCGAAAAACCACTCGGGACGGGTGTTCGCATTCATCCGGTGCGGGCCCAGGCCGATCGTTTGGACGACCTTCCCGATAATGCCTTCTTTAATGAGCTCGCCAGCTTTCACGGTCGCCCGGTTTTCGAGGCGCTCGCTGTACATGATCGAGTAAATGCGCTTGGTTTCCTTCTGCACTTTGCGCACTTCGGCGAGTTGTTCCAGCGTGGTAAGGCCCGGCTTATCCACCATGTAGTCCTTTCCGGCCTTCATTACGCGCACGCCGAGCGGCCCGCGCTCGTCGGGGATGGCCGAGCTGAGTACGAGCTGAATGGATTTATCTTCCAGGATCTCGGCTTCGGATTTCGCCTGCTTCGCATTCGGATAGCGCTTGGCAAAAGCCGCCGTGAGGTCCGCTTCCTTGGCAAAGAATGACACCAGCTCGCCGCCGCCACGCGTTACTGCTTCCACCTGCCCGTAAATATGCCCGTGGTTCATGCCGATCACCGCAAACTTGATACGCGGAGGCATGACGGTAGCAGTTGGCCCGCCGGCCACCACGGTTTTGACGGAACCGTAGGCATTCGGGGTCAGTTGCGGGAACATCGCCAGGCCGGCGGCGGAATAAAGCGAATTGCGCAGGAAGTCACGGCGATTGTCCTGTTGGTCTCTCATTGCTCGATTTGGAATGTAGTGAATACTTAGTAAAGCACATTTTCAACAGATATAATGTGCTGTTGACAATGACAACATTCCGGAGCTTTTTCCCTGACAGGCCGGATACCGGAATCGTCTATTTATTTCCTATTGAAATCCCAAAAGTAATGCGCGAATCGTTGCGTTTTCGGCCCGTTTCCACCACGCTTTCGTAGGAGTTTTCGAAGCTCGTCCGCAGCGTCACCCATTTGTTGAGCGGCAATTCGGCCGTGAGGATCGTGTTCCAGCGTGTGTTGGAGAAGTCGTTCAATGCGGGCTGGATGAATGTGAGGTGATTGAACCGGAATTTATCCGACAAAAACGAATGTTTTCCTTTAATCCTGAACGAGTTACGAATGGTGGTAACGGTGGATTTCTCAAAAAAATTGGTGGATTCGTACAGGATCGCGTCCGTAAGGCTCAGGTCGTGCGATTTGGTTTGAATGAGCCGGTAGCCGATCCCCGCTCCCGCCATTTGCCGGAGGTCGATCCGCCGGAGATTACTCGTTTCCAGCGCGGCAAGACCGAAAACGTAGGTGCGCCGTTTTTTGAAAACATCCACAAACAGATCGAGGTAGCTGTCGCGCTCGGCGAGCACGCCGTTCTGCTTGCCGTAAGTGAACCGCGGGTTGGTGGCAATATTGATCACCGGCCCGCTAAAAACGAGCTCTGCACGGAGCACCACAAGGCTGCGGTTGACATTCCCCCTCGTGAAGTTACCATCGCCGACGAGCCGGTAACGGACGGTGTCGATCAGCACGCGGCGCGGGGCAATGAGCGTATCGGCCCTGGGGGCGGTAACCGAGTCGGCCGGAACGAGCTTTAGTCCCGTAGTGTCCGGTGAGGCGTCCTGCGCCGATGCGGCGGCCGGGACTAATGCGAAGAAAAAAGCGATGAGCTTGAAGAAACGGTGGCAGGTCAGATTTTTCATTAACGCAAATTTTGCAAAATAATGGTGCCAAACGTGTCCCAATGTTGGTTAATTTGCCCTATGAAAAAGCATGACCCTTCCGGCGTACCGGCACCCGGACAGCATAATTTTGTCTTCCTCGATTTCAACATTTCCGAGCTGTCGGTTTCGCATATCCTCAATAACAGCGCAGAAATGCCTGCAACGGAAAAAAGGGGCTTTTTCGACATCCAACCGCACGAAATCGATGTCGACTACGCCTCATTCCGCGTGGCCGCCACGCTCAGCGAGACATTGAAAGTGGTGGTGAGGCAGGATCACCGGGCCGTGAACCTCTATTGCGAATGCACCCGTCCGAAGCGTAAACTGTGCGAGCACCAAAGCCAGGTTTTGTATAACCTCCTCAACCGCCGCGACCTGCGCGCATTCTTCGACGAAAAGCTCCGGCACGAGAAAATCAGAGAGGAGGCTGTATTCTACGGATTGGAGGGTGAAAGCGACCTGGATGCATATTTTCAGCTTGAATATACGGGCCGGGAGCTGCGCATTAAACCAAAATTGAAAGAACTAATCCCGCTCGATACGCTTTCGGTGGAGGCATTGCAGGAACAGCTCGTGGCGAACCCGCCCCGGGAGTTACCCGGCCCGAAACCGCAGGCAGCGGACACAAAAACGATCGTGACCATCGGCCTCAACAAGTATTACGACCATTTCTACATGGAAATGTACGAGGCGCCCGTCACGCGGAACGGGAAGCTGAAAAACCCGTTCACTCCCCTTAACCCGCTCGAACAGCTCTGGAAAACGCAGGACGCGCAGGAGATCAAATTCCACACCGCGGTGGCGGCATTTCAGAATAATTTCCGGAAAAAGAACCCGGAAACCGACCTGCCGGGGCTGTATGCGATTGTTCAGAACCCGCTGAAACTGGATTTTTACTACCATAACCCGTCGGTTTCGGAGAATATCAATGCGGCCTCGCTCCTACCCGTGAAGCTGGCAGCAACTCCGGTCGACCTCCAACTGACGATTGATAAGAAAGACCCTTTTCTTCAAATTAAAGGCGAGCTGATCCTCAACAGCGTGCATCTGGATATCGAAAGCGTGGAGTTCCGTTATGATTATTTTGTGTTGTACAAAGATTCGCTGCATCTGATCGAAAGCACGGACATCCTGCGGGTGCTGCAATTTTTCAGGCAGCATAACCAGCGCATTTACATTCACGAGTCAAAATTTGAGGCATTCAGGGCCAGTGTGCTGGCGAAGCTGGGGAAAAGCATTCGTATCAATTATACGTATGTAAAACCGGCCACGCCCGCGCAGCGCGAAGAGCAGGGGTTTGACCTGGAAATCGAGAAAATCATTTACCTCGAAGATGTCGGCAACTATGTGCTGATCACGCCCGTGCTGAAATATGGCAAGGTAGAGGTGCCTTTATTCTCAAAAAACGACATTTATGCCGTCGATAGCCACGGTAACCCTTTCATGGTGAAGCGCGACGAGGAAGCTGAGCTGCGTTTCGGCAGCGCGGTCATGCGCCAGCATCCCGATTTCGAAGAACAGCTCGGCAGGGAATTCTTCTACCTTCACCGCGCGGCATTCCTGAGCGAAGACTGGTTTCCGAATGCATTTGAAGAATGGCAACACCAGGGCGCGACGATCCTGGGTTTCAACAAGCTCACCAAGAATCGCCTCAATCAGCATAAGGCCAAAATATCGGTGCATGTGGTCAGCGGCATCAACTGGTTCAGTACCACGGCCAATGTGGCTTTCGGCAAGCAGAAAGTGACGCTCAAACATTTGCACAAGGCTGTCAAAAACCGCAGCAGATACGTGGAACTCGGCGACGGCACACTTGGCATCCTGCCCGGGGAATGGTTGGAAAAGTTTGCCAAATTTTTCGATGCGGGTGAGATTGCGGGCGAGGTGATCCAAACGCCCAAAATCCGTTTCGCGTCTGTGGAAGAAATGTATGAAGGCGCTATGCTCGACCGCGACGTGCAGGAACAGATCGCATTTTACCACTCGCGCTTCGGGGATTTCCGGGCCATCGAGCCGGTAGCCGTGCCGGGGACATTAAAAGCCACGCTGCGGGATTACCAGAAACAGGGCCTCAACTGGCTGAATTTCCTCGACGATTTCAATTTCGGAGGCTGCCTGGCCGATGATATGGGTTTGGGAAAAACCTTGCAAATCATCGCATTCCTGCTCCTGCAACGAAAGAAACAGGTACGGAACACCAACCTGATTATCGTGCCCACTTCCCTGATCTTCAACTGGCAGGCCGAAGTGGAGAAGTTTGCGCCAAGCATTAAAATGCTGACCATCTACGGCGCCGACCGCGTGAAGGACGTTACCGATTTCGATCGATACGAGATCGTGCTGACTTCCTACGGCACGTTGCTTTCGGATGTAAATTTCCTGAAAAAGTATCATTTCAATTACATCATTCTCGACGAATCTCAGGCCATTAAAAATCCTGAATCGCAGCGCTATAAGGCCGTTCGGCTGCTGCAAGCACGGAACCGGCTGGTCATGACGGGAACGCCCGTAGAGAATAATACATTCGACCTGTACGGACAGCTGTCATTTGCATGCCCGGGCTTGCTGGGCTCTAAAACGCAGTTTCGCAACCATTTCTCGATCCCGATAGACCGGTTCAAGGACAGTGAGCGGGCCGCGGAGCTGCAAAAACGGATCAACCCATTTATCCTGCGGCGCACCAAACAGCAGGTGGCGTCCGAATTGCCGGAAAAAACCGAGATGGTGATTTACTGTGAAATGGGCGAAGAGCAGCGCAAAGTTTATAATGCGTACGAACTGGAATTTTACAATTTCCTGAACACCCGGAACCAGGGCGATATCGAACGCAGCAGGCTGCACGTTTTGCAGGGACTTACCAAGCTGCGCCAGATCTGCAACTCGCCCGCATTGCTGCGCGACGATCTGTACTATGGCGATTCGTCGGCTAAAATCGACGTGCTCATGGAACAGATCGAGGATACTGCGCCCTGGCATAAGATACTGGTATTCTCGCAGTTTACTTCCATGCTCGACCTCATCCGCCCCAGGCTGGAAGAGCGCGGCATCGGCTATGAATATCTCACGGGCCAAACGCGCGACCGGGGAGCCCGGGTGGAGAATTTCCAGACGAATGCCCATGTGAGGATCTTCCTCATCAGCCTGAAAGCCGGCGGGACCGGCCTGAACCTGACCGAAGCGGACTACGTATACCTCATAGACCCGTGGTGGAACCCCGCCGTGGAAAACCAGGCCATTGACCGCAGCCACCGGATCGGGCAGCAGAAGAATGTGATCGCCGTACGGCTCATTTGCCCCGGAACGATCGAGGAAAAGGTGATGGAGTTGCAGGAAACCAAAAAAGACCTCGCCAATGACCTCGTGAAAACGGACACGGATATTCTCAAATCACTCACCCGGGACGACCTGCTGGCGCTGGTATCACGCTGACCGGGATTTGAGGTAAAATCAGAAAGAAGTTTTGATCAATAAAGCACAATCCGCCTCGATAGCACGTCCTGGCCTATTTCTGCTACAACAATGTATATTCCGACAGGCAGCATAGCCAGATCGACACGTGCGCTTCGCCCGATTTTCTGCGATTTGTACAGCCGGCCCGACTGATCGTACACCGTAAGCTGGGCCTGCGCAGGGCGACCGAGTTCTACCACGAGCGTCCGCCCAGCGGCGTAAACCAGGTGCTTGCCGGATACCGGCTCCACGCTGGTGATCACCGAAGCCGCCCGCACGATCGCCACCAGGCTGTAAGGCGAATCTCCACCTGCATTCACCGCTTTGATACGATAATAGTAATCGTCGGATTCGAATCCGGATTTGTCCTCATATTGCAGCACTGTGGCCGGCAATTTGACAAGCTGCACGAAGTCACCATCGCCTTTTGCCCGCTCCAACACCACATCGGTTGCATTGCCGGTAGGTTTTTCCCAGCGGAGCTGTATCAGGCCCGGCGCGGTGGGAACGGCCGTCAGGTTCACGGGGGCGTTGGGCACCGGCACATTCTGGGTCCGCGCGGAAGCGGTATTACTGTACACCGACGCGCCGACCGCATTCACCGCCCGCACGCGATAATGGTACTGTGTGGCTGCGGACAAACCGGTGTTTTGGTAGGTCGTCACATTCGCCGCTACGTCGGCAATTTTGGTAAAAACCGCTCCGTCGGCGGAGCGTTCTATCTGGAAGCCCGTTTCATTGTTGGCATTATCGGTCCATTTCAGATTGATCTGCGAAGTCGAAACGTCGGTAGCCGTGAGGTTTGCGGGAGCATTGGGCGCCACTTGCAGGGTCGTCGCATTGGCGATGTTCGAGTATGCCGACTTTCCTGCGGTATTTTTGGCAGCTACGCGGTACCAGTAGCGCGTCGCGGGAGCCAGACCGGTGTTTTGGTAAGTGGTCGTATTGGCCGGGAGGTCGGCGATTTTGGTAAAAGACAATGCATCCGTGGAGCGTTCCAGCTCGAAGCCGGTCTCATCCGTGGCATTATCCGTCCAGGTAAGGTTTAGTTGCGTAGCGGAAACCACCGTGGCCGCGAGCGCGGAAGGCGCTTTTGGAATGGTAACCGGCAGCGTAGTCGCATTGGCGATGTTGGAATAGGCTGAATTCCCGGAAGCGTTCTTCGACCGGACGCGATACCAGTATTTTGTAGCCGGTTTTAAGGATTTGTCCTGATAGACAATCGCATTGGCGGGCAAATCGGCCACGCGCACAAACTTCGTCCCGTCTGTCGATTGCTCTACTTCAAAGCCTGTTTCGTCGGTTGAAACGTCCAGCCATGCAAGGTTGATCTGGCCGGAGGTGGTTGCTACGGCGGTCAATGCGGTGGGCGCTTTTGGAATGGCGGCCCAGACACGGTGGGAAAATACGAGGCCAATGCAAAGTAATGTGAGCGCAAACAGGCGAAACGGGTTCATAGATTCGGGACGATAGGGAGGCAAAAATAGCGGTTAAATGCATTTATGCCACGCATTACAGCCACCCGCGCCGTTTAAACCACACATAAATCCCGAAAGTGATAAAGCCCATCAGGATCATCACGCCCGGATAGCCCCATTTCAGGCGCAGTTCCGGCATAAAGTCGAAATTCATTCCGTAAATGCCCACGATGAAGGTGAGCGGCATGAAGAACACGGAAAATACCGTCAGGACCCGAACGATCTCATTCGTGCGCTGCGAGGAGATCGAGAAGTAGACCATCACGAGGTGGTTCATGTTTTCGAACAGGGTATCGTAAATATTGTGCAGCTTCACGTACAGGTCGCGCGTGTCGCGGGTATAAGTGTTCGCGTGGTCGGGCATGTCCATTTTATCGACGATGTCGTGCGAAAGCATCAGTATCCGTCGCGTCACTTCCACCCTTCTTCTCAGGTAGTACAAGCCTTTCAAAAGTGAAGCCTTCCGGTTTTTCAGGAACATATTTTCTTCGTAATACTCGATGTCTTTCGTCAGCTTCAACGACGGGGCCTCGTAGGTGGCAATGCAGCTTTTGATGATCTCGTTCACCAGATGCACGGTGCTTTCACAAGAGTGCTGGTCTACCTGCTGCTCGCGGATGAGTTCCGGCGCGCCCCATTCCTTCTTGTGCATGGTGATTACCGTGTCCGGGGTCATGAAAATAGCGAGCTTGTCGGTGAGCTCGGCCACGGTGTCCGCCTCGGCGCCTACTTTGTCGCTGTGAATCCTGAAAATGATGAACACATATGTGCCTACGTCCTCGTATTTGGGCAGGTGGTCGGGTTGGAGCCAGTCTTTGATCGACGATTTGTGGAGCGCATATTTCTCCGTGATCTGCTTTAATTCTTCATCGTCCGGGGCTGTTACATCGATCCACTCGAACGGGTATCGTGAAGAATCAGCAATGGTCTGGATCATAGGTATTTATAGCGAAACTTTACAGTGTTAAATAATTTGGCCGCGGTCAGTGAGCGGGCTTCTCCGGCTTCGGATCGAGGATAAAACGCAACGATTGGTCCCTCGTAAAAAACGCCACCATCCAGTTGTAAAAGGTTTTCACCTGGTTACGGTAGCGGATCAGCGAAAAGAGGTGCACTACCAGCCACAGGAAGTACGCGATAAAGCCTTTGAAATGCAAGCCCGGCAAGTCGGCAACCGCCTTGTTAACACCGATAATCGCCATGGTACCCTTATCCTTATACCGGAATGGCCGCGGCGAGGTCGCTTGCAGCCACAGCGGGAAGTTGTGGGCCAGGTTTCTGCCCTGCTGAATAGCCACCTGCGCGAGCTGTGGATGGCCGTTCGGAAAGTCAGGATCGGCGTCCATATAGCAAATGTCGCCGATCGCGAAAATGTTATCGAAGCCCTTCACGCGGTTATAGGCGTCCACCAGCACACGTTTGCCCCTTCCCAGCACATCGTCGGGCAGCCCGGGCAGCGCCGTGGCCGTCACGCCCGATGTCCAGATGAGCGTTTCGGTAGTAATCGTTTTGCCGTTGGCGAATGTCACAATGCCATCCTGGTAGTCTTTCACCGCATGGTCCAGCAGGACTTCAATGCCCAGGCCGCGGAGCTCCGCCAGCGTTTCTTCCTGTGATTTCTTGCTCATTGGGTTCAATACCACGGGCAATGCGTCCACCAGATAAATCTGCACTTCTTCCCGCTTCAATTCCGGGTAGTCTTTCTTGAAAATGTTTTGGTGCATTTCGGCGAGCATTCCCGACACTTCCACGCCGGTAGGCCCGGCACCAGCCACCACGATCGAGAGCAGCTTTCGGCGCACGGCCGGATCGGCTTCCTTCGTGGCCTGTTCTTTGAGCCGGAGAATGTGGTTGCGCAAGGCCAGCGCATCCTGGACTGTTTTCATCGGCACCGCGTTTTTGCGCACATTCTCCATCCCGAAATAGTTGGTTTCGGTGCCCGTGGCGAACACGAGGTAATCATAATAAATATCGCCGCTTTCGGTAGCTATCCTTTTTTCCTCCGGAAATACCCGCTCGAACGCGCCGAGGCTAAACCGAAGGTTGCTTTTTTCCTGAAAAAACTTGCGGAACGGGTAGCTGATATTGGAAGCTTCCAGGAAGCCCGTAGCTACCTGGTACAGCAGTGGCGGGAAGAAATTATAGTTGTTCTTATCCACCAGCACTATTTCAAATGATTTGTTGCGGGAAAGCTTCTGGGCGAGATTAATGCCCCCGAAACCGCCGCCTACGATCACTACCTTCTTTGGTTCCATATTGATGATACGTTTGCCGGCCAGCGCTCGCGGCCGCATCGGTTGCATGCGGTAATAACCATGCCGAAAGCGCTATTTACCATTCAAGCGCTGCAATGGGGCTCAAATGCATACACTTTACTGTGAAAATCTTTACTCATTTCGCTTGCCGGGCAGTTTGCTGGCGCGACCGGGGGCATCCGGTGCCTGCTGGCATGTGCTTTTTGACGATGCGCCGAATCCACAAAACATTCAACCAAAATGAGTTTAGATATTGATACCAAAGGGCAAACGCAAAGCACGCAGCCCGGCATAGAAGAAGTGATGGACCCGGCACCGGTGGTGATACGGGACAACTACCGCGGCAGCGGCAAGTTGCAGGGAAAAACGGCACTCATTACCGGCGGCGACAGCGGCATTGGCCGGTCCGTGGCCGTCCATTTCGCAAGGGAAGGCGCCGATGTGGCGATTGTGTACCTCAATGAAGGCCAGGACGCCAACGATACGAAGGCCATGGTGGAAGCCGAAGGTAAAAACTGCCTGCTTATCCAGGGCGACATCCGTGACGAGGCTTTCTGCAAGGAAGCCGTGCGCCAGACGGTGAGCGAGTTTGGGAAACTGAATATCCTCGTGAACAATGCAGCCGAGCAGCATCCGAAGGAGAACGTCGACGAGATTTCGCCCGACCAGCTGAGCGACACTTTCGCAACCAACATTTTCTCCTTCTTTTATTTCACCCAGGCAGCGATGCCGCATTTGGCAGAGGGAGACAACATTATTAACACCACATCCATCACCGCCTACCGGGGCAGCCCGTCCCTGCTCGACTATTCGTCAACCAAAGGGGCGATCGTTGCCTACACGCGGTCGCTGGCTGGTAACCTGGCCGAAAAGGGCATCAGGGTTAATGCGGTAGCACCGGGGCCGATCTGGACGCCGCTCATCCCGTCGACATTCGACTCTGAGCGGGTGAAAGAGTTCGGAAAGGACACGCCGTTTAAGCGGCCGGGGCAGCCCTGCGAAGTGGCGACCTGCTATGTGTTCCTGGCCAGCGAAGACGCTTCCTACATGAGCGGACAAGTGCTGCATCCGAATGGCGGACAGGTGATTAACGGATGATAATGCGGGGGCGGGAATGATTTCCGCCCCTTTTTACTGCTTATAAAGCCATTTTCGGATGGATGCTTCCAGCGTATCTTTCAAAACCGGTTTGGTCAGGTAATCGTCCATCCCGGCTTCGATGCATTTCTCGCGCTCGCCCACGACGGTGCCCGCCGTAAGCGCGATGATAGGCACACGCGACCGCCCTTCGGCCCGTCTGATCTCCCGCGTGGCCTCATAACCATTCATTTCGGGCATTTGAATGTCCATGAATACAATGTCGGGACGGTTGGCCCTGAATGCCTCGATCGCCTCCCGGCCATTGGCAGCTTCTATCAACTCGCTGTTCACCAATATCTTGGCGAGCATTGATTTGACCAGCAGCATATTAATCTTGTGGTCTTCGGCGATCAGTACTTTCACGTGGCTGTTTTCATAGATTCCCATCGAATGACTTTTGTCTGCGGCGGCTTCCGGCTGTACTTCCTGCGTTTTGGTTTTGATCCCCAAATCGGCCAGCACATGAAAGAGCTGCTGTATTTTAACCGGTTTTACCAAAAAATGCCTGATATTCAACTCATTGCCAAATGCGGTAAGGGCTTCGTCATCGAAGGAGTCGTTGAGCAAAATGATGGGTTGCTTGTTGCCCTGGCTCAGTTTGCGGATTTTCCTGGTCGTTTCAATGCCGTCCCATCCGGGCATCTGGCCGTCTATCAGGACTACGTCGTACTTTTTGCCCGACGATAGCAGCGCATACGCCTCTTCACCGCTTGGAATGTAATCGGAGGCAATGCGTTTGTTGCCTAGCATGTCTTTCAAGATCTGCCCGGCGTGCGCGTTATCGTCCACGATGAGTATCTTTTCGATTTCCTCCACATTATCCCATTCAAACCGGTCTTCGCCTTCGACGGCACGGAATGTGACGTCGAAAAAGAATGTGCTGCCTTTTTCCAGCTCGCTGGTGAGTTGCAGGCGGCTTTCCATCAGTCCGAGCAGGCTATTCGAAATGGTGAGCCCGAGCCCGGTTCCGCCGAAACGCTTGGTGGTGGAAGAATCCTCCTGCGAGAATGCTTCGAAAATCCGGCGCTGGTTTTGGGGATCGATGCCGATGCCGGTGTCGCGCACGGAAAAACGGAAGGTGTAGTCGAGGCCGCTTACCTTGTTGAGCAGCTCGATTTTCAGTTCAATTTCGCCCTTGATCGTGAATTTGACGGCATTACTGAGCAGGTTTACCAGGATTTGCCGCAGCCGCACGGAATCGCACCAGACAAACCGGGGAATGTCCGCGGGAATGTTCAGGAGCATTTCCAGGTGCTTTTGCTGCGCCTGGTAGGTGACCATGTCGGCAACGCGGCCGCAGATTTCGAGCAGGTCGGTTTTTTCGGGCGTGAGTTCGAGCTTGCCGGCTTCTATTTTGGAAAAATCGAGGATGTCGTTGATAATGTCCATCAGCGAGTTGGCCGACTGGAAAACCATCGACATGTATTGCTGCTGCGTTTCGTCGAGGTTGGTCTTCATGAGCAGGTCCGTGAAACCGACCACGCCGTTCAGCGGCGTGCGGATTTCGTGGCTCATATTGGCGAGAAACTCCGATTTCAGCTTGCTGGCTGCCTCGGCGTGTTCGCGGGCTTCGAGCAATTCGAGTTCGGCGCGCTTGCGGATCGTAATGTCGCGGATCACCGCCTGGATAATCTCCTTGCCGTTCACTTTCATCAGATTCAACAGAACCTCGGCAATGAACGACTCCTTCGATTCTCCGAACCGCTTGTATTTCCACTCAAAATTGTGCGTGCCATTTTCATAAACCTCCCTCACATGCCGGCAGCCGTCGTTCCTGGCAGCCTCCATGCCCGGCTCGTTCAAGCCGGATAAGTCTCCCATCGGCATTTTCATAAGCATATCCACCGAGTCGATCCCGAACATTTTCAGGGCGGCATCGTTGCAGTCGAGATAGCCGGTGTGGTCAAAAAGGATCACGGCATCGCTCGTAGAGTCGTAAAGGCTGCGGAATTTTGCTTCGGAATTCAGAATTTCCACTTCCGCCTGTTTGCGGTGGGTAATGTCCTGGAATGCCCCGTAAATCCGCACGCACACGCCATCCACCATCTCGGCCTTGCCGATCGTGCGCACCCATCGCTCATTGCCTTTGGCGGTCACGATTTGCAGCTCGTTGTCCCACGGTGTACCATATGAAAGCCCTTTTTCGACCGCCCGTGCGATGGCCTCGCGGCTGGCGCCTTCTTTGTAAAAACCAATGGCGGTTTCGGTGCTGGGAACGTAGTCGGGGTCTACCTCGTGGATTTCGCGGGTTGTCGACGACCAGTACAGTTCTCCCGTGCGCGCATACAACTCCCAGCCGCCCACCACGGCCACGCTGTTGGTCTGTTGGAGGATATCCTTGATCCGCTTCATTTCCTGATCGGATTCCTTGCGGGCCGTGATGTTCCTTTCCACCGCTATGAAGTTGGAACAATTGCCATAATCATCGAATACTGGGGTGATTTTGAGGTCGACCCAGTATTTTTCGCCGTTTTTGGTATAGCACAGCACTTCTTCGCGCACCACCTTTTTATTCTTGCAGTCGGCCCAGATCCGGTCGAGCGTTTCGTGATCGGTTTCCGGCCCTTGCAGCAGGAGCAGCGGGTTTTTGCCTTCCACTTCCTTGCGGTTGTAACCCGTGTGCGTTTCGTAGGCCTTATTTACCCAGGTGATGAAGCCTTTGTGGTCGGTAATAACAATATAATCGGTCGTGTTGGAAGCGACGATCGCGAGCTCTTTGAGCCGTTCGCGGGAGTTGCGGAGCTCGGTAATGTCGTGGCTCGTGAGAATGATATTTTTGCTCACGGGGTCGATGTTGGCGCTTGTGTTGCTCCACGACCACGAGCCGTCGCGGTGCCTGATCCGGTGCTCCACGCCCCCCGGCACGGGTACGCCCGTTTCAGCAGTAATCCGCAATGCCTCGAAACAGATGTGAAAGTCTTCGGGATGAATGAATTCCGTGAACGACCGCCCCACCGTTTCCTCCACCGTGTGGCCGTACATGGATGTCCAGCTAGGCGATACATAGGTAAAAACCCCATCCGGCGAGATCGTGAACAGTACGTCCTGCATATTGGAAACCAGCACCGAAAGATCCTCCTGCACTTTCAACTGCTGGGTAATGTCGTAACCCAGACAGAAAATCTCCGTTACCACGCCGTTTTCATCGGCAATGCCCGTGAATTCCCATTGCGTCGTTTTCACGCCCTCGCCCGCCGAGTACTTCCGCAACACGACCGGGTTCGGCGTGCCGGGATTGATAAAGCATTGCTCTCCTACTTCGAGACATTTGGGGATATCTTCCGGCACCACGCCGCTGATGGACGACCTGCCAATGATCTCGCTCCGGTCGAGCCGGAAAAATTCGCAGAAATGGTCGTTCACATATTTGTAATTCCCTTCAAGGTCAATGCCCGTTACGTAAATGGAATTACTGTTAAGAAATGATTGGTAGAGTTCCGTGTTGGTGATCAGCCCTGGAATTTCATCAGAAAGGCTGTCGCGGCGAAAGCCGGTCAGCACAAGCCAGCCGCATTCCTCCGAATGCGCACAAATGGAGGCGACATTCAGGCGGAGTACCTGCATATCGCCCCGCAAGAGCCGCACCAGGCCGGTGCGCGGTTCCTGATGATGCGGGAAATGCGCGCGGGACTTTTCAATATGAAAAAGCAGGGAACGGTTTTCCAGCAACGGCGCCGCGGGCCCGGGCCGGAAACCGGGTTCAAGGGCCTGCTGCAATTTTGCGTCGGCCCAATGTTGTTGTGGATCTGAATGCTTCCAAATCAGTAATCCGTCTGTCGCCGCATCCTGGATAAAGTCAAAAATAGCCTCATCCTTTTGCAGCAGCTTCAACAGCTCCTTCCTTAGATCATTCATTTTCAAAAAACTTTCAATGGAAACGTCAGTACTGGGTTACTTTAATCCGTACAATATAATCGTATTCGTTGATTTTGGGAAGAGCAAAATACATAGCAGCTAATTTTAAAGCTATTTTAAATATATTCTACACACTGCACGAGCTACTGTGATGCAAAATGTCCCTTCCCCACAATGGGAAAAGGACATTTGCGTAATGCGCTGCTAATCTTTCTTTTTCGGCACTTTGGCGCCTTCTTTTCGCGCTTCCGATAATCCGATGGCAATGGCCTGCTTTTTGGAAGTGACCTTTTTGCCGGAGCCCGATTTCAGTTTGCCCTCCTTTTGCTCATGTAAGGCTTCTTCCACCTTTTCACCAGCTTTTTTCGAATATTTGGCCATGATATTATTTTTTAGGTGTTGATGTTTTTATTTTTCGCAGGATAGCTGCAAGCGATTGTTTTTAACAAAATGTATACCAAACGCGCCGCTATCCGGCCACTGTTTTTATTTTATTCAAACCCTTATTTCCATGAAAAAAATAGGTATGATTTTGAGCGGCGCATTGTTTTGCGCAACCGCCTTCGCCCAGAATACCGTCATCCTGAAAAACGTGACCGTAATCGACGGTACCGGCGCGGCACCTCGGGCCAAAACCGACATGCTCATCTCCGACGGCAGGATCAGCGCCATTCAAAAGGGCATTAAGGCCGCGGGCGCACGCGAAATCGACCTTTCGGGGAAAACCGTCATGCCCTCGCTCGTGTGCGCGCATGCGCATGTAGGGACACTCAAAGGAACCACGTCGTCGGCCAATAACTACACCCGCGAAAACCTCATCCGGCATCTGGAAAAGTACCAGGACTATGGCGTAAGCGCCGTACTGGCCATGGGCACCGACCGCCCGCTGATTTTCAACGGCTTCATCGACTCCACCCAGGCGGGCCTGCTCCCCGGCGCACGGCTGTACTCGGCCGGCTACGGGTTTAACACACCCGACCCCAACCCCGGCTCGTGGATGAACCTGCTGCTGCGGCCCAACACGCCCGAAGAAGTGCCCGCGATGATGGAAAAGCTGGCTGCCGTGAAACCGACAGTCGTGAAAATATGGGTGGACGACCATGGCGGGAATGCCCGGAAAATGAAACCTGAAATTTATAAAGCCATTATTAGTGAAGCGCACAAACGCAAGATCCGCGTGGCGGCGCACCTTTTCTACGTCGACGACGCCCGGAAACTGACGGAAGCGGGCATCGACATCATCGCCCACAGCATTCGCGACAAGGAGGTGGACCAGGATCTGCTAACCAAAATGAAGCAGAAAAATGTTACCTATATTCCCACATTATCGCTCGACGAGTATCAGTTCATCTACGCCGGCAGTCCCGACTGGATCAACGACGCATTCTTTAAAGCATCCCTGGAACCGGGCGTTTTCGAGATGATTACCGACAAAGCTTACGGCGATAAGATCCGCAACTCACCCGACTACCAGCGCAATATGTCGGCATTCAAAACGGCCCTGATCAATCTTCGGAAAATACACGCGGCTGGCATTCCGGTAGCGCTCGGCACCGACTCAGGGGCATTTCCCGTGCGCACGCAGGGCTTCACCGAGCACCTCGAAATGGAGATGATGGTAAAAGCAGGCCTCACCCCGGCGCAGGCCATCACCGTGAGTACCCGCAATGCCGCTGCCGCGCTGCGCATTGACCGGGAAAAAGGCACCCTTGAAAAAGGTAAAAAGGCCGATTTCATTATCCTCGGCGCCAATCCGCTGGACGATATCCGGAACACACGGAAGATCGAATCCGTTTGGAAAGATGGCAAAGAGGTGAGCAAAGGACCAATTAATTAAAATATCGACGTAGTTTTGATGTCCAAAATCACTCCTGATCATGAAAATTAACTTCAAAAGACTCGACCACATCATGCTCTGCATACCGCCGGGCACCGAACAGCAGGCGCGCGATTTCTACGGCGGAGTACTGGGCCTTCCCGAACTCACCGACCTGGGCTACCCGCTGCCCCACGGCGCGATCTGGTTCCAGATGGGTGACATTCAGCTGCATATCCGGGCGGAAGAAGTGCACGACCTTTCACAGCGCCATCCGGCATTCGAGGTGCATGACCTGGAAGCGGCACGGGCTGTGCTGGAACAGCACGGCGTGGCGGTAAAGAACGAAAGCAAAATTCCCGACCGCAACCGCTTTTCCTTCCGCGATCCATTCGGCAACCGTATTGAACTGATTGAAATGATTGCATAAAAATCCAAACGGGCGCCGCATTCAACCGCGGCGCCCGTTTGGAATCATGCACGATGTGAAAACCGATCAGCTTGGAATGTCCGTATAAGGATTACTGATCGTGACTACCTGCTGGTTGATAAACTGGATGAGGTTCTCGTTCAGCCGTTCCTTGTGGGTGATAAACAGGCCGTGCGGCGCGCTTTCGTAGATAATGTATTCGGCGCCCGGCAGCATTGCCGACGTCCGGTCGCTGCTCACTTTAATGGGCACCGTTTTGTCGTCTTCGCCGTGGATAATGAGCACCGGCACGTCCAGAAGCGATATTTCGTTCCGGAAATCGGTGGCGCTGAAACTGCGGATACATTGAGTGGTGGCGCGCCCCGATCCCTGCAATGCCAGAATGCTGTGCCAATGCAGCATTTCGTCGCTTACCGAATGGTTGAGAAACCCGTTTCCGTAAAAGTCTTTGGCAAAACCGGCCAGGAATTTGGGTCGGTCGTCCTCGATCTCCTTTACAAATCCATCAAACATTTCCTGTGGAAGGCCGTCGGGATTATCTTCGGTTTTCAGCATATATGGAAGCACGGTGCTGATGAGCACGGCTTTGGAAACCCGGGCGCTGCCGTATTTGCTCAGATAACGGATCACTTCGCCGCCGCCCATCGAAAAACCGACGAGTGTGACGTCGTTCAGGTCCAGTTCGTCCAGCACCGATTTAAGGTCGGCAGCCAGTGTGTCGTAGTCGTAACCATTCCACGGCTTGTCCGACCGCCCGAAACCGCGGCGGTCGTAGCCGATGCATCGTATCCCATGCCGGGGCAGGACATTGAACTGGTATTCCCACATTTCATGGCTCAGCGGCCAACCGGAAATAAATACGACCGGCTTGCCCTGCCCTGCTTCATGTACAAACAGCTTAACCGGCTCGGCGGTCGTTCCCGCTTTGGATTCAATCAATCTCATGACGTTTGGTTTTTAGATTTGATGATGGCAATGTTCAAGCGCTTGCTAACAAGAGCTATGCCAGCGTGCGGAAACCTGCGAAATGCGCTGCTGGCGGCCTGGTGCGACATTGGCAACGGTGGACTGGAAGGGGATGTAGACAAAAGCGGGGCGAAACGTCGGCGAAAGTGGAAGTACCGGCCGAAATGCCGACATATTTAGTTAACGAAACGCGAAAAAGGCGTAATTGGAAAAAGTAATCCTAAATTTGCAGACACATTCGATGCAGAAGACATTCACTTGATGTTAAAATTTGTTTACGGTTTTTTAATTGCGCTTGTCGTTCTCGCGGGAATTACGGAGGTCGTATTGAGAGTAAAATATGGCTTTTGCAACTCGCCGCTCTACATATCCGATCCTGATTTTGAATACATTTATGCACCCAACCAGGACGTAAAACGCTTCGGGCAGGTGCTGCGGACCAACAGCTTTTCGATGCGCAACGAGGAATTGTCGCCGACCGACAGCCTGGTAATCCTGCTCATCGGCGACTCGGTCGTGAATGGCGGCAGCCTCACCGACCAGGACAGCATCGCATCCACATTGCTCGAAAAGCGTTTTTTAAAGGATTTCAACAAGCGAGTTCGCGTGCTGAACATCTCCGCCGGCTCCTGGGGACCGGATAATATTGCCGCTTACCTCAAAAAATACGGCACTTTCAAGGCCAAACTGATATGCCTCGTGACGAGCAGCCACGATGCGTACGATATCATGTCGCACCAGAGCCCCGTCGGCGTGGACCCCGGCTGGCCCAACAAGCAGTACAAAGTGGCATTGTATGAACTTTGGGACCGTTACCGCTGGATGTTCTTCTACTTCCTGGACACCCTCTTCCTTGCCCCCGAACCGCAGAAAAAACCGGATAATATTGCGATCGTCAAACCGGACGTGACCGACAGTGCGCACGTCGAGGCAGATGCTAAGGCGGTAGAAGATACGGTCAGGGCCAAAAAACTGAACGATGCCGGTATCCGCAAACCTGGCCTGACGTTCAATCCCGGCTACGGGCAGTTGTATGACATCGCGCAACGGGACAGCATTCCGATGTTTATTTACCTCCACCCTGAAATTTCCGAGATTGACCTCGGGCGCTTCAACGACCAGGGACAGGAGATCATCGCATTCGCCAAAGAAAAGAATATCAGGCTGATAGACGAATTCAAATTCGGGGTATCGAAAGATAATTACCGGAAAATGGACGTCGTGCATTTCAACAGCCGCGGACAGGTGTTCCTGGCCGATAACCTGTACCCATTGTTCCAGGAATACCTTAACCTTCGCAAATAATGCGTGTACTGATTGTTCACAACCAATTATGGGCGCATTATAAATCGAAGCTGTTCAGCGAGATTGACCGGGCGATGAAGCAGGCCGATCCGTTGGATGAGCTGCTTGTGGCGCAGATCGCATTGTACGAGGCGAGCCGGAAAGTAATGCAAAATGACAATACGGTCATTTATGATTATCCTTATAAAGTCCTTTTCGAACGCGCCCTCGATCAGGTCACGCTGGCTGAGCGTCGGACAGCACTTTTCAGGATTTTCAACGAATACCGGCCGGATGTGCTCAACATCACCGGCTATTTCGATTGGGCGCAGGTATTGCTCATGTTTTACGCCCGCTGGAAAGGTGTGAAAGTTGTGATTTCCTCCGAGTCGTCCTCGGCGGACCATAACCGCTCGGCCTGGAAGGAATGGGTTAAAAAAGTGATCGTAAAGCGCGCCCATGCATTTTTTTGCTTTGGAAAAACATCCGCGGAATACCTGGAAAGTCTGGGCGTGAAACGGGATGCGATTAAAGTAAGGAATGCGGCGGTGATCGACGAGCAGCTGATCCGGCAGCGCTACGACGAAGCGAAGGCCTCACAAGGTGGCGTTGCAACGGGCAATGCAGCTCCGAAAAAGTTCGTGTACGTGGGCAGGCTGGCGCCGGAGAAGAATTTACAGACATTGATCCGCGCATTTACCCGTGCCGTCGACCACACCGGTGCGCATTGGCAGCTCCTCTTCGTAGGCGACGGCCCCGATCGTGCCGAACTGCAAAAGCTGGTGGAAGAGTCGGGTGTTGCCGGCAAAGTTGTTTTCGCGGGCGGGTTTCCCTGGTACCAGGTACCGGGCTGGCTGGCGCAAAGCGATGTGCTGGTGCTGCCGAGCCAATCGGAGCCGTGGGGATTGGTGGTGAATGAGGCGATGGTGTGCGGCATGCCGGTGATCGTGTCGGAAACCTGCGGATGTGCGGGCGACCTGGTGCGCAACGGCGTCAATGGCTTTACATTCAATCATTCGCAGCAGCAGGAGCTCGAAAAGCATTTAGTTTATTTTATTCAAAACCCGGGCCGCATCGGCGAAATGGGACGCGAGTCGCTGAAACTGGTCGCGCCGTTCGCTTCGGGCCCGGTGGCCGGGCAGATGGCCCGGACCTACCGCGAACTGGCAGGCGGCCATCGGCGCGTATAACACATACATTTGGATCAAAAGCATGCGAATACTCAATATTTGTGCATACACATGGGCAATCGGAGGCCCGGCCCGCATTATCTACGACCACACCACGGAGGTGGTAAAGCAGGGCCATCAGGTGGATATCCTGAGCCCGATGACGCCCGGCGAAAAGATGTACCCGGTGCCCGAGGGTGCGCGGCTGATCGCGGTCGCACGCACGACGCCCATCAGCAATGTCTATCGGGAGTTTTCCATCGATTTGTACAAATACCTCAAAAAGCACATTCACGAATATGACGTCGTGCACATGCACGGCATCTGGCATTTCGGCAGCCTGGCGCCCTTCCTGATCCCTTCCAGAGCTGTGAAAGTGATCACGATCCACGGGTTGCTCGATAAATGGGCCGTGTCGCACAGCAAGTGGAAGAAAGACCTCGTCACCATTTTATACCAAAAAAAGCTGCTCGGCCAGGCCGACCTCATCCAGATCAACAACACGGACGAGGAACAGGATGTGATCCGTTACCTCGGCTACCGCCCGAAAAACATGGTAATCGTGCCGAACGGCATGAAACTGGACGAGTACACGCGCTCGCATTTGCCTGAAAAAGGGCTTTTCAGGGCCAAATACGGCATTTCGCCCGACCAGCAAATGGTGCTTTTCATGGCCAGGCTGAATATTAAAAAGGGCCTTGACCTGCTGCTACCCGCATTTCAGCAGGTTCATGAGCAGCTGCCGCACGCGCAGCTCATCCTGGCCGGGCCCGACGACGGTTACCAGGCCGAAACGGAGGCATTCATCCGGAAACATCGCCTCGAAAACCGCGTGAAGCTCGTGGGAATGCTTACCGACACTATCAAAAAGGAGGCGCTAGCCGACGCCGACCTTTTCGTATCGCCTTCCTATTCCGAGGGTTTTTCGATCGCCGTGCTCGAAGCCATGACGTCCGGCGTGCCCGCGCTCGTATCCGACCGCGTGGGCTTTGGGGACTATATCGCGCGCTACGAAGCTGCCTGGCTGACGCCGCTCACGTGCGATGGCGTGGCCGAGGGACTTCTTAAAATATTACAAGACAAAACGTACGCGGAAGCGATCGCAAATCGAGCCTACAAGATGGTTACCGAAAACTTTGACATCCGGGTGGTTGCCAATCAGTTATTGGAAGAATACAAGAAAGTTCAAAAAAAGTAACTACATTTGCGGCCGAAGTAACCGCCAAAAGGCACCCGTTTTGTCATCCTCAAAGTATGATCGATTTATCCGTCATCATTTTAACACACAACGAATCCAAGCATATTGGGCGGTGCATTCAAAGCCTGTTGCAGGTTACCGATAAAATTTTCATCGTCGACTCGTTTTCGACCGACAATACCGTCGCCATTGCCGAAAGCCTCGGTGCTACCGTGGTGCAGAATCCCTGGGTTTCCTACGCATTCCAGTTCAATTTCGGAATCCGAAACAACCCATTCCAGACCCAATGGCTCATGCGCATGGACGCCGACGAGTACATTACGCCCGAGCTCGCCGCCGAACTGAACGGCTCGCTCGCGCAGGTGCCCGAAAGTGTTTCCGGCCTTTATGTGAAGCGCAGGGTGATTTTTATGGACAAATGGATTCACCGCGGCGGATATTACCCCATCTGGCTGCTGCGCGTATGGCGGCGCGGTCTGGGCATTTGCGAGGAGCTGTGGATGGACGAGCATATCAAGCTCAGCAGCGGCACGACGGCGCAATTACAGCACGACATCGTGGACCACACACTTAATAACCTCACCTGGTGGACGCAAAAGCATAACAATTATGCAATCAGGGAGGTAATAGACCTGTTGAACATTAAATATAACTTTGATGACAAGGAAACCGTCGAACCGAGTTTCTGGGGTACCCAGGAGCAACGTACGCGTTTCCTGAAAATCAAATATGCCAACATGCCCCTTTTTACGAGGCCGTTTATTTATTTCACTTACAGATACTTCGTCAAGCTGGGCTTCCTCGATGGAACGAAGGGGCTAATCTGGCACGTTCTGCAAGGGTTTTGGTACCGGTTCCTGGTGGATGCCAAAATTTACGAAGTGTACCACCGGGTTGGGCGCGACAAGGAAGCTATTGTAACTCATTTCAGGACGGAATATGGAAAAGATCTCAGGAACCCAAACCAATCTGTCCGTATATAACAACGATTGGTACAATCCGGGCAGCTTTCCGAAGCTGGTAACCTGGTATTTGATCAACCGGCTGTTTATTCACACACACATTCCCTACCCGTCGGCATTGAAAGTGGCATTGCTGCGGTTGTTTGGAGCGAAGATCGGGAAGGGCGTGGTGATCAAACCCAAAGTGAATATCAAATACCCGTGGTACCTGCACATCGGCGACCACGTCTGGATCGGCGAGGAGGTGTGGATCGACAACCTCACTTTGGTGATTATTGAATCAAATGCCTGCCTGTCGCAGGGAGCTATGCTGCTCACCGGCAATCATAATTATCGGAAAAGCACTTTCGACCTGATTGTGAAGCCCATCACGCTCGGGCCGGGGTCGTGGATCGGCGCCAAAGCCACGGTGTGCCCGGGCGTGCAGGTAGGTTCGCACGCGCTGCTTACCGTCGGTTCGGTGGCGACGAGCCATCTGGAACCATTCGGGATTTACCAGGGAAATCCCGCAAAATATGTCAAAACAAGAATTATAACCAGTTGAAAGTAACCATACTGACTGTTGTTTATAACGGTGCCGCGACGATCCGGCATTGCATCGACTCGGTTTTGGGCCAGGATTACCCGGACATCGAGTACATCGTGGTAGACGGCCATTCGAAAGACGGGACGCAGGAAATCGTACAATCGTACGGCGACCGGATTGCCCGTTTCGTGAGCGAGCCCGATGCCGGAATTTACGACGCGATGAATAAGGGCATACAATTAGCAACCGGTGATGTGATCGGGATATTGAACGCCGACGATTTTTATGCGTATCCGTCGGTGATCAGCGACGTGGCGGCGGCATTTGCCGCGGGCGATTTTGACGCTTCGTACGGCGACCTCGAATATATTGATGCAAATGATGCAACGGTCGTTCGCAGAAAATGGGTCTCAGGTGCATATAAGGTCGGCGCTTTCCTGAATGGCTGGATGCCCCCTCATCCTACTTTTTTCGTAAAGAAGGAAGTTTATCACACACACGGCCAATTCCGGCTGGATCTGGGCAGCGCGGCGGATTACGAACTGATGCTGCGTTTCGTGCACCGTGAAAAGATCAGGCTGGCATACATCCCTAAAGTCCTCGTGAAAATGCGCGCAGGCGGGGTGAGCAACAGCAATTTAAAGAATCGCATCGCCGCTAACCGGAACGACCGGCTGGCATGGAAAATGAACAATATGGAACCAAGGTTCTATACTTTGTGGTTGAAACCGCTGAGAAAAATTATACAATTTATCTAAGGATTGTAAGTGGCCTTGAGTATGTAAAACCATACGGTAAATATTTTGATATTCAGGTATTTGCATATTTCAATTATTGGTTTATATTTCGACATTTCGTACAGGATTTTTAACATCCGGCTCAACGCACTTCACTAATTTGACAGGCACTATGGAACTACAACTACCTCTTCAGATACTAACCGAAGGAAACGTCAATACGCTTGTCCACCATGACATCTATCAATGCCTCCTCTCGTTTTTGATCGCATGTTTTTTGTCTATCATCTCGATCCCCATCATCATTAACCTGTCGAACCTGCTGCATCTGACGGCCAAGCCCGGTTTCAGAAGTTCGCATGAGACGGAAACTCCTACATTGGGCGGCATCGCGATATTCGCGGCTACGCTCATTTCCTATTTCCTGTGGCCGCATTCAGAAAACATCCTGGACTCGAACCTGATCAGCCTCGCAATGACCGGCGTGATCATCCTGTTCTTTTTGGGGATTAAAGACGATATCCTGGCCGTAGACCCCACGAAGAAGCTCATTATCCAGATTTTTGCGTCGCTGATCCTCGTGGCGATGGGCAATTTCAAGGTCGATAATTTCTACGGCATATTCGGCATTCACGGCGTTTCGGACTTCATCAGCATTCCGCTTACCGTTTTCATCTTCATCGCGATCATCAACGCGATCAACCTCATCGACGGGATCGACGGCCTCGCGGGCGGGATAAGCCTCATTGCCGGACTAGGTTTCGGTATCTGGTTCATCGCCAACGACCATTTCTCGTTTGGCTGCCTTGCATTCGCGATGTCGGGCTCGCTGCTGGGTTTTCTGCGTTTTAATTTTTCCAAAACCAGCAAAATCTTCATGGGCGACACCGGTTCGCTGATCGTCGGATATTTACTATCAATATTCTCGGTTGAGTTCCTTTCGCTCAACGTCGGTTACCTGCACGATCCGAATGCTTACTTCAATGCACCGATCATCGTGATGGTACTGCTCATCGTCCCAATTTTCGACACGCTTCGCGTATTCATCGTCCGCATTTTCAAGGGTGGTTCGCCCTTCGTCGCCGACCGCAACCACATGCACCACATCCTGATCGACAACGGCCTGAACCATTTCTGGGCGTCGTTTACCCTATGGATGGTGACGATCATCAATACCACGCTCTTCTTTACATTCCACGGCGACATTACCAACACCGCTTCGTTCTACATTTACATTGGAATGTTCGGTTTATACATGGTATTTGCCTATTTTCTCAAAAAGCGCGTTGCTTCGGTGAAGGCCCGGAAAAAATTGGTTAAGAGCCCTTCGTTCACCGACGATGACCTTTCCACGTTCCAGTAAGCTCCGTTAATAACCGGTTGAAAAACTACCGGCAAAATCTCGTGAATACCTTCCCGGAATTCATTGCGATGAACCGAATGTTTGTACCTTGCACGAAACATCGTCAACTCAGGTATGAACAAAAAGATCAGAAAAGAAGACGCGCTATACTACCATTCCAAGGGTAGGCCAGGAAAAATACAGGTAATTCCCACCAAAGAAACGAGTACCCAACGCGACCTTTCGCTTGCCTA
The DNA here is from genome assembly GCF_000023125.1 of Dyadobacter fermentans DSM 18053. Classification (NCBI taxonomy): domain Bacteria; kingdom Pseudomonadati; phylum Bacteroidota; class Cytophagia; order Cytophagales; family Spirosomataceae; genus Dyadobacter; species Dyadobacter fermentans. The sequence goes on along the minus strand of NC_013037.1, from coordinate 279,930 downwards.
TTCGCCCGGCGTGGCAGAACCCTGCCTGGAAATCGCCGACAATGTCGAAAATGCCTATCAATACACCGCCAAAGGCAACCTGGTAGCGGTAATCAGCAACGGTACCGCGGTGCTGGGCCTCGGCGACATCGGCCCCGAAGCTTCCAAACCCGTCATGGAAGGAAAAGGACTGCTCTTCAAGATTTACGCAGACATCGACGTTTTTGACATAGAACTCAATACCAAGGACGTCGATGAATTTGTAAGAACGGTCAAAATCCTCGAACCGACATTCGGTGGTGTCAACCTCGAAGACATCAAAGCACCCGAATGCTTCGAAATCGAAGCGCGCCTCAAAAAGGAGCTGAACATCCCCGTCATGCACGACGACCAGCACGGAACGGCGATCATCAGCGCGGCGGCTATGCTCAATGCATTGAAACTCGTCAACAAAGACATTAACGACATCCGCATCGTTGTTTCCGGCGCCGGTGCCTCGGCGGTGTCGTGTACCAAACTCTACCTTTCGCTGGGCGCCAACCCGAAAAACATCGCGATGTTCGACACCAAAGGCCATATCCACAATGGCCGGACGGATTTGAGCGATATGAAAAAGCAGTTCGCTACGGACAATGCTTACGAATCGCTCGAAGAAGCCATGGTAGGCGCCGACCTGTTCCTCGGCCTTTCCACCGCCGATATCGTCTCGAAAGACATGGTGAAATCCATGGCCAAAGACCCGATCGTGCTCGCAATGGCCAACCCGAACCCCGAAATACCGTACCCCGACGCCGTGGAAGCCCGCGAGGACGTGATCATGGCCACAGGCCGGTCCGACTATCCCAACCAGGTGAACAACGTGCTCGGTTTCCCGTACATATTCAGGGGCGCGCTCGACGTGCGTGCGACGGAGATTAACGAGGAAATGAAACTTGCCGCCGTACACGCCCTGGCCGACCTGGCCACCAAGCCGGTGCCCGACATTGTGAACCTGGCTTATAATGAGACGAATATTGTTTTTGGTAAAAATTATATTATTCCAAAACCGGTGGACCCTCGCCTGCTGACGACCGTAGCGCCAGCTGTGGCCAAAGCGGCCATTGAAACCGGCGTGGCACGGAAGGTGATTACCGACTGGGATGCCTACGAGCAGGAGCTGTCGAGCCGCCTCGGACGGAACGAGCAGATCTCGCGCGTGATCCTCAACAAAGCGAAACTGTCGCCGAAAAAGGTCGTTTTCGCCGATGCGGAAAACATCCAGGTGCTGCGCGCTGCCCAGCAGGTGCGCGATGAAGGCATTGCCACACCTATTTTGCTGGGTAATAAGGAAACGATCCTGCATTTGATCCGCGAAAGCAAACTCGACCTCGCCGACGTGGCGATCATCGACCCGCGCGCCGACGAAAGCGACCCGATGATCGAGCGGTATGCCGAGAAATTGTACGAAAAACGCAAACGCAAAGGCCTCACGCCGATCGAAGCGCGCAGGACGATGTATTTCAAAAGCTACTTCGGCTCGATGATGGTCGAAAACGGCGAGGCCGACGCATTCATTTCCGGCCTTACCCGAACCTATCCCGACACCATCCGTCCGGCATTGCACGTGATCGGCAAGCAGGAAGGTGTGAACAAAGTGGCGGGTATGTACATTTTGCTCACGCCGAAAGGGCCGCTGTTCTTCTCGGATACGACCGTGAACCTCGACCCGACCGTCGACGACATTGTCGAAATCACCGAACTCACTGCCAAGGCCGTCGAACAATTCAACATCCAGCCTCGCATTGCATTGGTAACCTACGCCAACTACGGCTCTGCCAAAGGCGCCGACGCCGAGAAAATGCGCGATGCCACGGCGATCCTCAAAAAACGGAACCCGTCGATGATCGTGGAAGGTGAATTGCAGGCCCACCTGGCGTTTAATACGCATCTATTGAAGGAAAACCACCCGTTCAGCGACCTGGTGGACGGCGGCGCGAACACGCTGATCTTCCCGAACCTTTCGGCGAGTAACATCGCCTACAATTTGCTGAAAGAAGCGGCCGAGCTCGAAACCATCGGGCCGATCCTCCTGGGCCTTAAAAAGCCTGTACACGTGCTGCAATTGGGTAGCTCGGTGCGTGAGATCGTGAACATGGTGGCGATTGCCGTAGTGGAAGCGCAGATGAAAGGTCAGTAGTGTTTTTGTGAAATATATTAAACCGAAAAAGCCCGGATCGCTCCGGGCTTTTTTGGTTATGACTAATTGATTATGGTTTCAGCTTCACAAACGAGGGATCGTACAGCTTCGAATGGATCTGTTTCAACTTCGCCTCGGGGAATTTGATCACCTTGCGATCGTAGGTCATCAGACCATTGATCTCCACTTCCACGTCGGTCGTTTGCGTGTAAACCGCCGCCGAAAGTCCTTTTTTGATCAACGGCTCGAACCGGTTGATAAACGACTCGTAGCGATTATACAGCTCCTCCTGGTTTTTGAAGCTCTGATACCCCCAGTTGTCTTTCTGCTGCCAAACGTGCTGGTCAACCGGCAGGCCCAACCCGCCGAATTCACCCAACACGATGATCTGCTTCTGGCCGAACAAATCGGGCCGTGGCATGACGGGTGCCGGGTAGTTGTGCAAATCAATAATGTGACCAACCGGCTCGAAATTACCGCCGCTGGCGCTGTTTACAAGGCGCGAAGGGTCGTACTGCATCGTCCAGTTCGTGATTTCAGCCGTTTTGAACTGCCCCCAGGCCTCATTGAACGGCACCCAAACTACGATCGAAGGAAAGAAACGGTTGGCATCCATAATCGCCTTCCACTCGGTCTTAAAAATGTTTTCCGACTCCGGCGTACGCTGCTTGTCGGTTTCGTTACCGGTAATGCCCGGGCGCATTTCCCAGTGGTTACCCATGTCACCGCTAGGCATATCCTGCCACACCAGCATTCCAAGTTCATCGCAATAGCGGTACCATCTTGCGGGCTCCACTTTTACGTGCTTGCGGATCATGTTGAAGCCCATTTCCTTCGTTTTGAGGATGTCGAACTTCAATGCCTCGTCGGTAGGCGCGGTGTAGAGACCGTCGGGCCACCAGCCCTGGTCGAGCGGACCGTATTGAAACAGGAATTTGTTGTTTAGCGTCATGCGCTGGATGCCGTTTTCATCCACCTGCACGCCAATTTTGCGCATGGCCGCGTAGCTTTTCACTTCGTCCACGGCCTTGCCGTTGCGCGTGAGGCTGACCGTGAGGTTGTACAGGTTAGGCGAGTCCGGCGACCATAGTTTCGCATCGCTGATGGTCAGCACGGCGGGCTGGTTAGCGGCAACTTCCTGTTCGGCGACCTTGTTCACGCCGTCCCAGGCAGTGATTTTCACCTTGTCGGAAGCGCCTGCATTGGCAACTTCGGTATTCACAGTGAGCGTTTGCTTGTCAATATCGGGCACCGGCGTTACGCGGGAAATGTGGCTGGTCGCCACTGTTTCCAGCCAAACCGTTTGCCAGATGCCCGTTACGGGCGTGTACCAGATCCCGTGCGGGTTCTTGATCTGCTTGCCGCGCGGTTGCGGGCCATCGCTGCTTGGGTCCCACACCTTTACGACGATTTCCTGCTGCTTTTTCTTTACGAGCAGGTCGGTAATGTCAAATGAGAACGGATCGTAGCCGCCCTGATGGCTTCCTGCGGGCTTGCCATTTACAAATACTTCTGCTTGCCAGTCCACTGCGCCGAAATGGATCAGCACGCGCTGGTCTTTCAGTTTGGGCGAAAAGTCGATCAGGCGCTGGTACCAGAGCACGCTGTCCTTCCCTACTGTTTTGCCCACGCCCGACAGTGCCGATTCCACGGCGAACGGGACCAGTATCTTTCCGTCGAATATGGCGGGTTTGGTGTCACCGGCGCTTTGAGGCACAATGGCATAATTCCACAGGCCGTTGATATTCTGCCAGTTCTGGCGTACCATTTGCGGACGGGGGTACTCGGGATGCGGGTTTTGGGCAACCACTTTTTCTGCCCAGGGTGTTACGATCTTGCTTTGCACGTACTTCCAATCGGTAGTTTGCTGCGCGAAAGCCGGACCGTACAGGCTGCCCAGGACGATGCCCAGGCTAAGCACTACTTTCTTCATCAGGTGTTCGGTTTTTTGGATAAATTTTGAGTTAGAACTACCAAAAGTACCGCCGGAATGCGCTCTACTGTCCAAAAAAAGCCCTTTCCCACGTGCCGGACCCGAACCCGCCGAATATCAGTCCGATAGCAATCCATGATTTAAGTTATTAGATTTGACATAATCACTCAAATTACTACCACATGAAAACACTATCCCTGACCCTACTGGCCGCGCTCTGCTGCATTGCGGCATACGCACAAGATTCTTCCGACAAGATTACCCTCGTGATACATGGCGGAGCAGGCACCATCACCCGCGCCAGCATGACACCCGAACGCGAAAAAGCTTACCGTGAAGGACTCGATCTGGCCTTGCAGAAAGGTTATGAAGTGCTCAAAAACGGCGGCACGAGCGTACAGGCGGTGGAAGCAGCCATTCATGTCATGGAAGATTCGCCGCTGTTCAATGCCGGCAAAGGTGCTGTGTTCACCAATGAAGGCAAAAACGAGCTGGACGCGGCCATTATGGAGGGCAAAACGCTGAAAGCCGGGTCGGTCGCTGGTGTTACCACCATTAAAAACCCAATTTCCGCGGCTATTGCGGTGATGGACAAATCCGTTCACGTGATGATGGCGGGCAAAGGCGCGGAGCAATTCGCCAAAGAGCAGGGACTCGAAATCGTCGATCCCTCCTATTTCCACACCGACGTACGCTACAAGGCATTGGAACGCGCGAAAGAACAAGAGAAAACGGAGCTGGATCATCATGGGAAGGAAGGTAAAAAAGCGGATGGAGGAAATGACGAAAAAAAGATCAGGACGGCCCCGAAATCGGGACATAGGTCTGTGGACGACCTGATTTTTACAGAAGGAAAGAAGTTTGGGACGGTGGGTTGCGTAGCGCTGGACCGGTATGGTAACCTTGCTGCCGGCACTTCTACGGGCGGGATGACTAATAAACGCTACGGCCGCATCGGCGACGCGCCCATTATCGGGGCTGGAACGTATGCCAACAATGCCACTTGCGCCGTGTCGGCGACCGGCCATGGGGAATATTTCATCCGCTCGGTTGTCGCGCACGACATTTCGGCTTTGATGGAATACAAAGGTATGAGCGTGGCCGACGCCGCGAATGAAGTGGTGATGAAAAAGCTCGTCGAACGGGGCGGAGAAGGCGGGGTTATCGCCGTGGACCGCAACGGCAACATCGCCATGCCGTTCAACAGCGCAGGAATGTACCGGGGCTACATCAAAGCCGATGGCAAGCGCGAAATATTGATTTATAGGGATTAACATCACCTATCATCCCAAGCCGATTCCGCCTCGGCACTTTTTTTGTATTTGTTTGAAAAAAAACCATACAAAATCGGGCGTTTCCGGCGTTCTGGACATATATAGTTTTGTAACCTCACGGCTTCTTTTCCTCTCATATGAAATCAGTTTACTGCATTCTCTTACTGATCCTCCTGTCCGCGTATGCGCACGCGACGCACCTGCGGGGCGGGGAAATTCTGGCGAGCCATGTCTCCGGACAGACCTACAATATCAAAGTGCGGCTATATCTCGACATGCAAAATGGGGAAGGTGCTGCGAACGCGCTCAATGCCATAACGGCGTGCCTCGGCAACGGCGACACGAAAGATATTCCCAGGACGTCGCTTACATCCCTGTCCACCGGTGTTTCGGTCGGCGAATTTGAAACTTCCTACACCTACGCATCCTCCGGAATTTACCAGATCTCTGTCGCGCTCGATAACCGCAGCGGCCAGATGCTGAATCTCCCGAATGCGCAGATGACGTCCCAGTTTCTCTGGACGGTCATTGATACGCAAGCGCCTAATTCAACCCCCGTGCTTCCCTACCTCGAAATGGTGGCGGGCGCGAAGCAGGTTTTTTCCGTAGAGCTCAAACCATCCGTTGCCGATAACGACAGCATTACGATCCGAGTGGCGCGGCTCAGCAAACCTTCGCCGGGAACCTGCGGTGTGCGGATGCTGGATCATAGTTACCGTTTTCCGAACGAGGTAAGTTCCCGCGGGACTTTCCGCATTGAGCAGAACAAGCTCGTGTGGACGGCGCCGGAAGTGCTGGGCAATTACCTGTTTGCGATGGTGGTTGTGGAATGGCGGAATGGGGCCAAAATCTCGGAAAGCTACCGTGAAGGCATGGTGACGGTGATCGACAGGCCGGGTGAAACGGTGGAAATACCCGCTTACGAGTCGTCTGAATTTGGCGGCGTGGTTACTTCCATTCCCAATGTAGATTCGCCGGAAGTTTCGATGGCGATAGAGGCTTATCCGGTGCCTACCGAGAGCTTCGTAACCGTGAAAGCGTACAGCAAGCAGCGGGCAATCATCCGTTTGCAACTGATCGATATGAACGGCCGCGTCCTCCGCGAAATAGCGACCAAAGTCCCCGAGATTGCGATCCAGCAGGAATTTGACATGCGAAATCTCGTGAGAGGTGTGTACCTCATCCGCGCGAGCAACGAAAAGGACGCTGTAACACAGAAAGTATTGAGATAAAATTCCCTTCCTGTAATGGTGAGGGAAACGAATTTCGTCCTATGGATATAGTTGTTTTAGGTGAAATTCATTTTCACGTATTACCATAGGTTAATTATGAACAGAAAAGCGGCAGGTTGAATGACCTGCCGCTTTCTTTTGTCCATTAATGTTGGCTTTAATTGCCCATATCCTCCTCCCGCGGCTCCACGTCGAGCGCGATCTTGTCCTGGAACAAACGGCTTTTCAGGAGCATCTCCTTGATCATATTCGCGTGTGAAAATGTGATCATGTGCCCCGCATTGTACAAGAATATGTATTGCGCACGCTTGCTTTTGATATGTCTCTTGGCAAAATCGATGTTCGTAGGGTCGGCGATCCAGTCGTTTCCGCCCTGGATGACCGTCGTGGGAACGTCGATTTTTTCCCAAACAGGCAGGAGTTTGCGAAGTTCGTCGGCGTGGCTGTATTTCTCGGCGGTGGCGGCGTTGAATGCCCTGGGCAGGAAGAGCTGTACAAAGCTCATCCGTCCCCATTTCGAGAACCAGAAGAAGCGCTCGGTTTCAGGGTCGATCACGGGCGAGACCATGATCAGCTCCTTCACCTGGTCCGGGGCCATGGCCACCAGCTTGGCGGCGATCGGCGCACCGTACGAACGGCCCAGCACGATTACCTTCTGGCCACTTTTATTGAGCGAAAAGACGGGCAGCAAGGCGTTGGCCTGGGTAGCGATGGAGGTGACGTACCGCTTCTTTTTCAGCCGCGATTTACCATAACCCACCCTGTCGACGGATACAATGTGGAAATGCTTTTGCAGGTCCTCATCGTCCATCAGGTTCATGTAACCCCAGAGCGAGCCGGGCGCACCGTGAATGAGCAGCAGCATCGGGAGTGTATCGGGCCCCATGCTGGCCAGACTGAGTGAAAGTGTGTCGTTCTTGATGAATATTTCCTTCGGTTTGACCTTTTTATCAGCATAATGCCTCCTCACTTCCTTGGCCGAAATAATGTACCGCGAAAAGCAGGAGCTCAGTGAAGCAGATAAAAAAAGGAACAGGATAGCCGAACGAAGTAATTTAAAACTTAACATACGTCGTAAAGAATCTTGCCTTATTTCCTAAATTCACAGGATATTTCAATATACGATTTTATCAGGATAAAAAACTGACAATTGGCCTTTTTGAAAAAGAAAACGCCACTTTTAAAATTTTTCAATCCATTTCGTTGTTGGATATGCAAATGAAATGCCAGCAATAGGTTAACGGTCTATTTCAACCTCTATTTTAATGACAGCCACCCACCAAGCAGTTTTTTTTGAGCGACTTACCGCGCAGAATGAAAAATACAGGTACAAGCTGCCGTCCAGGCAGGACGCGGGGAAATTTATCCAGAACCTGATCAACTTCCTTTTCCCGATCAGTAAGGATTGCCCCAGCTGCCCTGCAAAGGACCTGGCGATGAAGTATGCCGACTTACGCAATGATCTGAATTGCATGCTGCAACCGCTGCTCCCTCAGCTCAATCGCGACACGCAAGAAATCCTTGATGAGGTGTTTGCGCAGATCCCGGGCATTTACGAATCGCTGCTGACCGACGCCAAGTCCATTACCGACAACGACCCCGCTTCGGTGAGCATCGAAGAGGTGATTTCGGTGTACCCGGGCTTTATGGCCATTGCTACTTATCGCTTCGCGCATTCGTTTGCCAAATGCGGTATTCCGCTGCTGCCGCGCATGCTCACGGAGTTTGCCCACAGCCAGACGGGCATCGACATTCACCCGAATGCGACCATCGGCCATTCATTTTTCATCGACCACGGCACAGGCGTCGTGATCGGCGAAACAACCCATATCGGCAATAATGTGAAGTTGTACCAGGGCGTAACGCTCGGCGCGACGCACGTTTCGAAGTCGCTTGCATCGCACAAGCGGCATCCGACGATCGAGGATAATGTGGTGGTGTATGCGAATGCAACCATTCTGGGCGGGGAAACCGTGATTGGCCACGATTCCATCATCGGCGGGAATGCCTGGTTAACAAAAAGCGTACCTCCATTTTCGCTGGTTTATCACCAGAGCAAAATAGAGATACGCCAGCATTCGGCCCCTTCTGTTACATAATACTCCGGATAAATCTCCGGATGCCTTCCATATACACAGGCTCAGCCTGCGGAAATGCGTAACGTGGCTGTGTAGTCATGGTAATGCTGATAAACCCGAAAGTGAGGCACCACCATTCATAATAAGTCTTCGTAACGAGCTCCCCGGATTTCGGACGGAGCCCTGCGATCATTTCCCAAACCGGGTTATCCTTGATGCTCATCGCGTGGCCATAAGCCTTTTTCGAATCGCAATAAGCGCCTTCGAGGTTGAACATCACCTGGAAAACCTCCGGGTTTTCGACGGCGAAATGCCAGATCGTCTGCGCCACTTCCACGAGCTGCTTCTGCGGGTTGCTGAAATGGCCTTTTATCTTCACGAACTCCGCCTGCAAATAATCGAAACCTTCCATACGGATGGCTTCCAGCAGTTTGTCCTTGCTTTCGAAATATTCGTAGAGAATAGGCGGGCTGTATTCAATCACATCAGCAATTTTGCGAATCGAAACAGCCGTCCAGCCATCTTCCCTGGCAATGTCCTTGGCTGTTTTCACGATGTCTGAGCGTACCTGTATTCTAAGCCGCTCTCTTCGCTCTACTATTCCCATGCTTAAAAGTGTCTTTTAGGATTGATTCAGAAATGATATGTTTTCAAATATAATGATATACCCCTTACACTTCAAGACCATATGAGCGGCAACAACGAAAAAATCCGCTGAAAATTTCTTTACATTTTCTACAAACGCCGTCCATTAAATCTGACAGGCGATTCAGAAATTTAATGCCGGTAAAATTTTTTTAAGCCGCCGGAAAGTTTATATTTCTGAACGTCTGGACAATCCATTCCGCTCAATTTTCTCCACTAGCCGGTAGTTCGCTTCCTGCGCACGCACCTTTCCGCGCGAGTCGTCGGCAATGCGCAGGTTGTTCTGGTAAAGGTCCAGCCGCACCGATTTCTGGTTGTCGTTCACGTAGTTCCGGAGCACCGTCCGCATCTGGTTTTTCAGGGTTTCGTCCAACACCGGGAAACACACATCAACCCGCCGGTGCAGATTCCGGTGAGTCCAGTCGCAGGACGTCAGGTAGATTTCGTCGTTCCCGCGGTTGCCGAAGTGAAATATCCGTGTGTTTTCGATGTACCGGTCCACGTGCCTGCTCACGACGATGTTATCGCTGATGGACGGCAATCCCGAAATCAGCCCGCAGCTCTCGCTCACGATCACATGCACGGGTACGCCAGCCTGGCCCGCCTGATATAGTTTATCGATCAGCATGTGATCCTGCAACTGGTTGATTTTAATGGTAATGAATGATTTAAGGCCCGCATTGCAGTTCGCGATCTCGCGGTCCATCAGATCGAGCAGCCGCTTTTGAAGGTTAAACTGCGTGACGTACAGGTTATTGAACGGCAGGTATTTGTATTTCTTCGGCTCATCCTGTGTCGATAGATAACCGAAAAGCAATTCCAGCTCATTGGTCAGCTCGCGGTGTGAGGTGAGCAATGCGTGGTCGACGATTTCCCGGCTGGTCAACCGGTAAAACCCGCCGGTACCCAGGAATGCATATCGCTCCCAGCCCTTTTGCACTTTTCGTTTTACCAGTGCCATTTTCGCATGCACTTTCAGCCCAGGAACGCTGAGCAGGATTTTCACACCGGCGTCCCGCATCTTTTTAGACCATTGCAGATTCTCCTGAATGTCGAGCTTGGTATTCAGCTCCACATAAGTCGTCACGCGCTTGCCGTTTTTCGAAGCGGTGATTAACGAATTGAGGATAAATGAATTAGGGCTTATTTTATACAATGAAACGTGAATCTCGCGCACATGCGGATCTACGGCAGCCTCATTGAAAAACCGCACGATGGGCTCATAGGATTGATACGGCAAATGCAGCATCTGATCGCCCTGCTGGATTACCTCGAAAACCGACTTTGTTTCGTCGAACTCGGGGTTTTGCACCGGTCGCTGGTAGGGGTAATCGAGCCGGCGGGACAGCACCGGAAACTTCGCCAGGTCCTGCATATACAAGTAGTCGCCCCGCTCGTGGAAATCGTTCATCGGGATTGCTACCTTCCCCACCAGGTATTCACGCACATACAGCGGCATGCCCGACTCGTAAAAATATTGTGACGGCTGCACAAAATTCCGCTTTTCGAGCTGTTTGAGAATGCGCTGCGCGACCTGTATCGGGTATTCGTCCTCGATGGTGAGCTCCGTCTCGCGCTCCACACGCAGGGCATAGCTTTCGAGAATTTGGTAGCCGGGGAAAAGTACGGGCAGATTTTCGCGGATCACATCTTCCATAAACGCCACATGGCGCTTCCCCTCCCACTCCGGGAGCTCCAAAAACCGCCCGAAATGCTCCGAAGGCACATTCACAGACGCATACCAATCCTCCTCCGCATCTTCGCGGTGCTGCATCCGTACGATCAGGTACAGCTGCTTCGATTCAAATGCAGGCGTTTTGAGCGTACGGCGGCTATCGAGGAAAACGGGTTGCAGATAGCGGAAGAGCTTGTCGAGGAAAAAGCGCCTGGCGAACACGGCATGGTCGGGCACGAATGCCTCGCGGTAGTACAAATGCACACCCTGTTCGAGCAATGCGGGCAGGATACCATCAATAAGAATGTCGTTGAACTCGCGCAGCTGGTTTTCAACGGTTTCGTACACGTGTTCCAGCAGCGACTCGGGGAAAATATTCAGTTTGGAGCGGATATCGTTGCTCACTTCACCCATTGCCAGCAGGTTGGGGACGCGCACGCGATAAAACTCTTTCGTTTGATAAGCATATATCCCCAAAAACCGCAATCGCTCCCTCACCGGTACCGTTTCGTCGTTCGCTTCCAGCAGTAATCTGTAATTATTCGAAAGCCAACTGAGATTGGTATCAAAGTAAGGATAGGCAACGTCGATCATTGAGTGCGGGGTAAAAGATCCAAATTTTGCTACAATATAAATACATTTGGCGGGTAAGGGTATAACTTTGCAGGACAAAAATTAACCGTGTTCGGGAAGTTTCCGGTGCTATATCTTTACCAAAAATCATCATAAATTACTATGCGTTATCAATTATTAGGCCGCTCGGGTTTGCGGGTTTCGGAGGTTTGTCTGGGAGCCATGACATTCGGAAAAGACTGGGGATGGGGCGCAGATAAACATGAAAGCTACAAGATTTTCGAAGCTTTCGCCAACGCAGGAGGTACCTTCATCGACACTGCCAACCGCTACACCGAGGGCACTTCGGAGAAATATGTGGGCGAGTTTATCGAAACCGACCGCGACCATTTCGTGCTGGCCACGAAGTTCACATTGAAAGACCGTAACGACGACCTCAACTTCGCCGGCAACCACCGCAAGAACATGATGCGCTCTGTAACATCGAGCCTCAAACGCCTCAATACCGAGTACATCGACCTCCTTTGGGTACACATGTGGGACAACACCACGCCTGCCGAAGAGGTTATGCGGGGGCTCGACGACCTCGTGACGCGCGGCATCGTGCATTATATCGGCATTTCGGACACACCCGCCTGGGTCGTTTCGCAGGCCAACACCATTGCCGATTTTCGTGGCTGGAATGCTTTCGCGGCCATTCAGTTCGAGTACTCGCTGCTGCAACGCACGCCGGAGCGCGATCTGCTCCCGATGGCCAAAGCGCTTGACCTGGCCGTAACTCCCTGGGGCGCAATCGGCGGCGGCGCGCTGACGGGCAAATACCTGCGCGGCGAAACCGGCCGTGTGCCCGACAACAGCACGCGCCGGAACGAAGAAAGCAGCATGATCGCACAAACCGTCGTAGACGTGGCTAATGAGCTAGGCGTAACGCCCGCGCAAGTAGCGATCAACTGGACCCGCCACCGCGATCAGGTCATGATCCCGATCATCGGCGCATCGAAAGAAAAACAACTGATTGACTCACTGGGCTGCCTGGATTTCCGCCTGCCCGAAGAAGCCCTGCGCAAGCTGGACGAAGTGAGTAAAATAGAACTAGGCTTCCCCCACGAATTCCTGAAATCCGACGGCGTGAAGGAAGAAGCGTTTGGGGGGCTTTATGAGAGTTTGGATAATCATAGGGGGTAGGCTGTAAGCTATAAGCTGTAAGCTATAAGCCGTAGGCTGTAAGCGGTGTACAAATGTAAATGTACCGCTTATCGCCTACGGCTTACTGCATATAGCATATAGCTTATAGCTTATAGCTTATAGCTTACAGCTTATAGCCAATTACCTACCTCCCCCAGCCCTCCGGCGCTACTCGCCATGCGGCGAGGCTTTCCAGCTGTGCTTCGGATACGTATTTGTGCTCTAATGCCACTTCGATCAGCGCGTTGTAGTTGCTGATGGTGTGGAGTTCTACATTTTTGGCGGTGAAATTATCGGCTGCAACCTGGAAACCGTAGGTGAAGATCGCCACCATTCCGCCTACTTCGATGCCGGCTTCGCGCAGGGCGTCCACCGTTTTGAGGGAGCTTCCGCCGGTCGAGATGAGGTCTTCGATGATTACCACCGACTGGCCTTTTTCCAGCCTGCCTTCTATCTGGTTGCCCATTCCGTGCTTTTTAGGCTCTGGTCGGACGTAGGCGAACGGCAATTCGAGCAGATCGGCTACCAATGCGCCCTGTGCGATACCGCCGGTCGCGACGCCTACCACGGCCTGCGCATGCGGGTATTTCTCCCGGATCACCCCGGCCAGCGCCTTTTTGATGAACGTGCGCGTGTCGGGGTACGACAATGCGACGCGGTTGTCGCAGTAAATGGGCGAAAACCAGCCTGAGCTCCATTGGAACGGCTTTTCGGGGCTTAGCTTGATGGCCTGTGCTTCGAGAAGCAGCTCGGCGATTCGTTTGGTAATATCCAGATCGTTCGACATTATTAATCTTCGGATTCTTCCTGTTTATTATAATTGGTTACTAAAAGCTTGTCTATCCGGCTGCGATCCATATCGATCACCTCGAACTCGAACTGTTTCCAGCTGAACTTCTCGCCCGTTTGCGGAATGTTTTCCAGGACGTGCAGCACAAAACCACCGAGCGTATTGAAGCCCACCAGTTCCCGGCGTTCACTATCCTGGATATTGATATTGAAATACTGAATAAAATCGTCGAAAGGCAATTGAGCGTCGATGAGGTAGCTGCCATCGTCGCGCCGCACGATTTCGGACGCCTCTTCAATGTCTTCGGAAATATCACCTACCAATGCGTCCATAATGTCGTGCATCGTTACCACACCGAGCGTACCGCCGTATTCGTCGACGATAATGCCGTAATAAACCCGCTGCTCCTTGAATTTTTCGAGCGCCTGGTAAGCCCGGTTGCTTTCGGGAAGGTACACCGGATCTCGCATGATAGACGTGAGATTCGCCATTTGCACTTCCAGGTCGGTGGCGAAGAGGTCTTTGACATACACCAAACCAACCACATCATCGACATTACCGCGGCAAACCGGGTAAATAGAATGCCTCGCGTCCAGTATTTTAGCCTTATTTTCTTCGACGGTATCTTCCAGGTCCAGCCACACAATTTCCTGCCGGTTGGTCATAAGCGATGTAACCTTACGGTCGCCGAGCTGGAACACATTATGCACAATTTCCTGCTCGATTTCCTCGAAGATCCCGCCCGAAGTTCCTTCCTGGATCAGGCTTTTGATCTCCTCCTCGGTGACGGCGTTCTCGCTTTGTTTGATATTCAGCACGCGGATGATCAGATCGCTCGAAAAGCCCAGCAATGCGATAAACGGCGCCGTGACCCTCGAAAGCAGGTTCATAGGCGTGGCCATTACTTTCGAAATGGCCTCGGGATTGGCCATTCCGATGCGTTTCGGGACCAGCTCGCCGAGCACGAGCGACAGGTAAGTGATCACCACCAGCACGCTGCCCACCGCCAGCGAGTGCGAGTAAGGCAGCAGCGCGGGCACACGGGCAATGATTTGCTCAAAATCGGCAGTGATATTGTCGCCACTGTACATACCGGTCAGCAAACCGATGAGCGTAATGCCGATCTGTACCGTGGAAAGAAATTTTGTAGGTGAGTTGGCGAGGTTCAAAGCTGCCTTTGCGCTCGAATCGCCATTTTTGGCAGCTGCTTCCAGACGCGATTTCCGGGAGGATACCAGTGCGATCTCAGACATGGAAAAAAGGCCATTGAGAAGCACCAGGAGTAGAATTATAAGGAGTTCCAAGAACTGTTTGGTTGTTACAAATACAAATTTATCAATAATAATCTCTGCCTAAACTAAACTCTTTACTTAATTTTGCGATCCATTCACGTACCCATTCCAAAATGACCATTTTTTTCGACGACCGTCCCGTCAGAATTGTACGGACAAATCAGTTGTCTGCCGCCGAAACCTCGCGTTTCGAACACATTGTGGATCTGAGGCTTGAAAAGTTGCAGAGAACCATGCTGACAGGTCACGTCCTGTTCCTGAATTCTACCGCCACCAGTGCCATTCAGGTGATCCAGATGCTCGAAAAGGAATTTCCCAAAGACTTGCTTTCCATTACGATGGCTACCCGTGAAAAAGCGGAGGTAGAGGACCGGATCAAGGCGCAATACAAGGTGATTAAAGCAGCCGGCGGCGTGGTGGTGAAAGGCGGCAAATGGCTGTTCATGTACCGTCGCAAAATGTGGGATTTACCCAAAGGCAAGCTGGATAAAGGCGAGAATTCGAAAGTGGCGGCCACGCGTGAAATCGAGGAAGAAACGGGCGTTAAGGCCATTATCCGCGACAAAATCTGCACTACCTGGCATACCTACACGCTCAACAACAGCCGCATTCTGAAACGCACGAAATGGTACTTGTTCGATTGCCTCGACGACTCGCACATGAGCCCGCAAGCCGAGGAGCAGATCGAAAAACTGGACTGGTACGAGCCCGCGGACGTAAAACCGCTGCTCATCAAATCGTACAGCTCGATCCGCTACGTGATCGACAGCCTCAACAAAATACACAATCTGAAAGAATCCTGAAAAGCACGCCTAGCTGTTCTGCTCGGCCTTTTTCAGTTCGGATAAAGAATACGGAAGAAAATTGTCCACGGCCTGTCCATACCGGTGCAGGTCGCGGATAATGCTCGAACTGATCGGCGCCAGGCTCGGCGAAGTGATCAGGAATACCGTCTCGATTTCCTCATACAAATACCTGTTAACCTGCGAAATACCGTTTTCGTACTCGAAGTCGGTAGTGTTGCGCAGTCCTCTCAGCAAAAACCGGGCACCCAGTTCGCGGGCGGTATGGGCCGTCAGGTCATCGTAGGTGATCACCTTCACATTCGGCTCGGAGATGAATGTCCTTTCGATCATTTCCTTCATCACTTCCAGCGGGAAATAGCGCTTTTTGGTCGCGTTGTTACCGATCCCGATCACTACCTCGTCAAAAAGCCGTAAACCACGCAGAACGATATCTTCGTGACCCTTCGTGAAAGGATCGAAAGATCCCGGAAATAATGCGATGCGCGTCATAGGAGGTTATTTTAAGACGATATAAGATAGGTATTAAACAGTCCGAAATACCGGTGACCGGGCACTTCGGCGCACTGTGGGCTGTATTTCAATGTCGTGGGCCGCGTGCCCATATGCAAGTTCGGGAAAAATCTGGACAGCTCCTGGTAGGAATCTGCCGTGGGCGCGATTTCTCCGTAACAGAGCACCTTGATTTCTTCCGGCAAAATGTTCAGTTGGTTTAGTGTAAACAGGATGATATACGCAAGCTCCTGAACCTGAGCATATTTGAAGCGATTACAAAGCAAGAGCTGCTGGCTCTCGCTCACCACCAATGTGAAATGATCCTTTTCGAAGTACAGCGACATCATCCGTATTTCCTGGTGCTCCACGTGATTAACCAGCGAACCAATGGCCAGTGCGCTCGTAAGGTGGTAGAATGTGACCGTTGACGAACTGAAATGGTTCACCACCCAGTCGTACCACAGTTCCTGGATGCTGAAAACGTTTTGCGCATGCACGAGCGGCAGATCATGCCAGAGCACCTTCTCGTGCTTGGAAACCGGGTTGCCCAATGCAAACGAGAGATATTCATAAGCCGACTCCGGCTTGAAAAGCACATTCGGAACGAGCGTAAATGCATGCGAATTCACCGTCACGCGTACATTTTTCCAGTTATTGGACGACCACGACAAATGCCCGCTGAAAATCCGTTTCAGCCGTTCGAAAATTTCTGCCGGTGTCAGCGGATTTTCGAAGAAGTAATCTTCCAGCCAAATGCACTCCATGTTTTCGTCCCGCACAATGCAAAAACGAATGCGCCGTTCATCGAGCTCGATACAAAGCGTACAAAGCGGGATGCTGGCGGCGTCGAAGGAGTTGTCTCCTACCAGCAGCGTGGGGATTACTTCAATTAACTGGTTTTCAGAATTTGCCACGTTGTCGGGGTCGTGTTGGTTTAATGATCAAGCCGGCCGTTAATCACCGGTGATGTATTTGTTCAGTTCAAAAATCCCTGCCAGAGAGCCGGCGCTGTTCAAAATGCGGTGACGCTGCTGTGGCTCCAATGCCTCGATCTCGCCCCAGGCCATAAACCGGACGTCGCGGATAACCTGCCCGTCGGCGGCCATTTCGGGGTCAAAGCCGGCAGCGAGCTGGCCCTTAAAGGAAGTTATTTCAAAAAACAGTTCTACCGCATGGAGCGGATCGGCGATATGCTCGTTCACGAACAGCAATTGCCCCACCGTCACTTCCAGGCCCGTTTCTTCCCGGAACTCGCGGGCGAGGGCATGTTCAGCCGTTTCGCCGAAGTAAATGCCGCCACCCGGAGGCGACCAGAAGGCGCCGTCGGGCCCGTACAGCAAATGGTTTACGAGCAGGATACGGTTCTCATGCACGCAGATTCCGCATACGCGTACACGTACGGAACCGCCATAAATAGTGCCTATGTCTGCGTTTAACGTCTGCAAAACCTCTTTTTTTGAACGGGCAAAGATAACCAACCATCCAGAATTGCCAAGACATAATTATGCCTGTATGCCTGCGCGGGGCGCCGACATGCCATTTTCAACGATTGATTCCGGAAAATTGCGGCGGAACTCAGGAATACGGACTTCCCGAAATGTAGCTTTCGAGCGTGTTAATATGCTCTTTCTGCTCGTGGATGATCGCCGAAACGATGTCGTTGATCGAGATAATGCCTACCAGCCGGCCATCACGGTTCACAGGAAGGTGCCTGATGTGCTTGTCCGACATAATTTGCATACATTCCTCAATTTTAGCATCGGTTTCCACCGTTATGACCCTGGCGGTCATCACGTCGCGGATCAGCGTATCTTTCGATGCGCGGCCCTGCAATATCACTTTCCGGGCATAGTCGCGTTCGGAAAAGATACCGATCAATTCATTATCTTCAAGTACTAAAACCGCCCCAATGTTCTTCTCGGCCATGAGTTCCAGAGCCTCAAACACTGTGTTGTCCTGCGTTACCGACCAAATCGCATTGACAGGCTTGTTGCCCATTACATGTTGTACCAGCATAGATGTTTAGGTTTGGGGATGTTGAGATAAAGGGAATCTAATATATGGATTTAACCTATTAAAGTCCAATAAAATCTGAGTATTATTTTGTTAAAGAATGCGGTTTTTGATATTCGAAATCCTTGCGTTAGATTCGTTCCTATGGACACCGACAAACTTTTGCCTTCCCAGTTACTGCGTAGAAAATTCCCTTTCAAACCCACCCAGGGCCAGCTCCGGTTCTTCGAACAGGCCAATGATTTTTTGATCGAAGAAAAGGGCCTGGAACGTTACAGGGACTGTTTTTTGCTTAAAGGATACGCTGGAACCGGGAAAACCACGATCATCAGCACGCTCATTAAAGTGCTGAAAAACTTCGGGTACAAATCTGTCCTTCTGGCCCCTACCGGCCGCGCGGCGAAGGTCATGTCGGGCTATTCGGAAAAAATCGCGCTCACCATTCACAAGAAGATTTACAAGCAAACTGCCGACGCATTTTCGGGCACATTAACATTCCAGCGGCAGAAAAATTACCACGATAACACGCTTTTCATCGTCGACGAAGCCTCGATGATAACCGACGACGCCGATTTCGGCAGCCGCAGCCTCCTGGCCGACCTTGTCGAATTTGTGTTCGAAAACCCGGGCAACAAGCTGATGCTCGTCGGCGATACCGCCCAGCTCCCGCCTGTGGGCAAGGAACTGAGCCCGGCGCTGGACGCCGATTACCTGGAAAGGACATTTTACATGTCTGTTTTTTGGGAAGAATTGAAGGAAGTGATGCGGCAGGACGAGCAGTCGGGCATTCTTTTCAATGCCACGCAGCTCCGCAACCAGCTGGGCGTCGAGGCGAAAGAAATCCGCATCACGACCCGCTCGTTCCGCGATGTATTCAAAATGACAGGTGAAAAACTGGAAGAAGGGCTGCGCTACGCCTACGACAAATACGGCACCGAAAATTCAATTATCCTCACGCGTTCCAACAAATCGGCTGTACAATATAATGAATACATCCGCCGGGTGATCAATTTTTCGGAGGACGAGCTCGATGCCGGCGACCGGCTGATGGTCGTCCGCAATAATTACAACATCCTCGACGAGGATTCGCCCGCCGGGTTCATCGCAAACGGCGATTTTGTAGAACTGTTAAAAATCCGGAAAACGCAGGAAATGCACGGCTTTCGCTTCGCGGATGTAACGTTACGACTCACCGACTACGAAAAACAACCCGAATTCGACGCCAAGATCTTCCTTGACACGCTGCATTCGCCGTCGGCGTCGATGTCGGCGGAAGACAATAAGAAACTGTACGAAAGCGTCCAGCAGGATTATTTTTACATCAAATCCAAAAAAGACCGCGTAGAAGCATTGCGGAAAGATCCATATCTGAATGCATTGCAAGTCAAGTTTGCCTACGCGCTCACGTGTCACAAAGCGCAGGGAGGGCAGTGGAGTGCCGTGTTTATCGACCAGGGCTATTTACCTGAGGAACAGATCAATACCGAATTCATCCGATGGCTTTACACGGCCATTACACGGGCAACGGATGAGGTTTTCCTGATGAATTTCCACCAGCAGTTTTTCAAATAACAGCATTTGCTGAATGTCCTTACGCAGGAACGGAAGCGCGTTGCAGTCGATCGTTAATGGCCAGCCCCAGACCGCTCGCCGGAACCAGCTCCGCCTTGATTTCCGACACAGGCAGCCCGTCGAGCTCCCGCAGATAGGCGAAAAGGTTGTGAGCGGCCTCCTTCAAGTCGTGCCCAGGGCTGAGCAGACGCTGGTAACGGCGATCCACGCCATCCAGATAGCGGTCAAACAGCAGGTAACCGGTGCCCGCGTCGCCGGGCGTAATGGCGTCCCTTCGGTACAAATGCAACGGTTTTCGCGGTGCATAATGGCTTTTGAGCATCCCCGGAGCCTTGGGGTCCGAGGTAGAATGAGGCATCAGCGCCACCGGACCGATCAGACTTTCTATCTCGTTGATATCCAGTCCTCCGAGGCGGTATACGATCGTTTCGTCATTTTCAAAACCTACAATAGTCGATTCGATGCCTACCTCGCATTCGCCGCCATCGAGAATGTAGGGAATGCGATCGCCGAGCTGCTGCTCCACATGCGCGGGTTTCGTCGGGCTGATGTATCCGAACGGGTTGGCGCTGGGCGCTGCGAGCGGGAAGCTCAATTGGGCGAGCAGCTCGCGGGTAAGCGCATGATCGGGAATCCTCACGGCAACCGTATCGAGCCCGGAGGTAACCAGGTCCGGCACAATATCCTTTTTAGGCAGCAGCAGGGTAAGCGGACCAGGCCAGAGTTTTTCAGCCAGAATGCGCGCCTTTTCAGGAACATCCGAGACGTAAATAGCCACTTTTTTGAGGGAATCCGTATGAATGATAAGCGGATCGAATGCGGGGCGGTTCTTTACTTCGAAAATAGAAAGCACTGCCTTTTCGTTCAATGCATTACCTGCCAGCCCGTACACGGTTTCGGTAGGAATGGCTACCAATTCGCCTTTTATCAGAAATTCTTTTGCGACCGAGAGGTCGCTGCCGGTTACTGCCAAAATATTATTCTGTTGTTTCAAAACACAAAAATACGGCGATGCGGAACAAATCCGAGTATTCGCATTTAGATTGTTTTTAAATAAACCTGAATGCATGAAAGTTGGCGTTCCGTTACCTGTTAGGTGATTATATTTAATGGTTAAATAGTACTATCTAAACAACCCTTTACTATGTTTCAAATCAAAGAACAACCTGCCGTTTTCGACGTCGCCATTATCGGGTCGGGCGCGGGAGGCGGAATGGCAGCTTATCAACTTGCCAAAGCAGGTGCCAAGGTGGCTCTTTTGGAAGCAGGTGGATATTTCGACCCTGCCGATCCCAAATACATTACCCAGCTGAAATGGCCGTACGAATCGCCCCGCCGTGGTGCGAGCAACCACCGCCCTTTCGGTGACTTTGATGCTGCCTGGGGTGGCTGGGAAATTGAGGGAGAACCCTATACACACAAGAACGGTACGCAATTCGACTGGTTCAGGTCCCGCATGCTCGGTGGCCGTACCAACCACTGGGGCCGCATTTCCCTGCGTTTCGGACCAAAAGATTTTAAAAGAAAAAGCATCGACGGCCTGGGCGACGACTGGCCGATCAGCTACGACGATGTGAAGCCTTACTACGACCAGGTCGATAAACTGATCGGTGTTTTCGGGACTGTCGAGGGCATTGACAATGAGCCGGACGGCATCTTCCTGCCGCCTCCCAAGCCACGTTTGCACGAGCTTTTCCTGAAACAGGCGGGTAAAAAGGCCAACATCCCAGTTATCCCATCGCGTTTGTCGATCCTTACCAAGCCGATCAATGACCAGCGCGGGGTGTGTTTCTATTGCAGTCAGTGCTCGCGCGCGTGCCAGGCTTACGCGGATTTCTCGTCGTCGTCGGTACTGTGTATTCCCGCGATCAAAACCGGTAACGTAACCCTGATCAATAACGCGATGTGCCGCGAGGTGCTTACCGATCCTTCAACAGGACTTGCCACTGGTGTATCGTACATTGACCGTGAAAAATTAACCGAGCATACTGTAAAAGCCAAAGTAGTAGTTCTGGCAGCGAGCGCGGCGGAATCCTCACGTTTGCTTTTGAACTCAAAATCGGCCCGTCACCCGAACGGCCTCGCCAATTCCAGCGGCGTAGTAGGCCGTTACCTGCACGATTCAACCGGTGCATCACGCGGCGCATTCCTCCCCCACCTCATGGACCGCAAGCGCTACAATGAGGACGGTGTAGGCGGTATGCACGTGTACACGCCATGGTGGCTAGACAACAAGAAACTCGACTTCCCACGCGGCTACCACATCGAGTACGGCGGCGGAATGGGCATGCCGAGCTACGGTTTCGGCTCAGGAATTGAGAATTTGAATGGTAAATATCCAACCAAAGCGGGTGTTACCAAAGAAGCGGGCGGCTATGGCGCTTCGCTGAAAGAAGATTACCGTCGTTTCTACGGGGCCAACATCGGTATGGCCGGTCGCGGCGAGGCGGTGCCTGATTATAACAACTACTGCGAAATCGACCCGAATGTGGTGGATAAATTCGGTATCCCGGTATTGCGCTTCCACTACAAATGGTCTGATTATGAGATCAAACAGGCGAAGCACATGCACGATACCTTCGAGGAAATGATCCATGCATTGGGCGGTGTGGCCAACGGCACCAAGCCGGGTGCGGATACCAACTACGGCCTCGCAGCTCCGGGACGGATCATCCACGAAGTAGGAACCGTTCGCATGGGCGACGACCAGAAAACTTCCGCATTGAACAAGTTCTCGCAGGCACACGACGCGAAAAACGTGTTTGTGGTAGACGGCGGATCGTTCGTATCCCAGGCCGACAAAAATCCGACCTGGACCATCCTCGCACTCTCGATGCGTGCGTCGGAGTACATTATCAATCAGGTTAAACAGAAAAATATCTAACATTTGAACCCTGTTCAAATCATAAGCATATGAAACGCAGAGATTCATTAAAGTCGTTGACGCTGAGCTCACTGGGGATTGCCGCATTGAGCCCCCAGGTGGCCCTCGCCGAGCAGCGGGAGCTCGAAATGCAAAACCCGCCGGAAACCCCGCTCAAAATTCCGGGAGGAAGAACGAAGGAAGAGGCCATCCGCGACGCGAAACTGATGAAGGAAAAATTCCTGACAGCCGCTGAATTGGCGACCATTAAGGTGCTTGCAGACATCATCATTCCGGCCGACGAAAAGTCCGGCAGCGCATCGCAAGCGGGCGTAGTCGAGTTCATCGACTTTATCGTAAAAGACATGCCGCAGCACCAAACGCCACTACGCGGCGGATTGAGATGGCTCGAAAGAGAATCGCAAAAACGTTTCGGCAAAGGATTCACGCTGGCTACCAAGGCCCAGCAAATCCAGATCGTAGACGACATCGCCTACCCGCAAAAAGCAAAACCGATTCACAGCCAAGGCGTTGCATTCTTCAACCTGATGCGTAACCTTACAGCTTCGGGCTTTTACACATCCAAAATGGGCATTGCCGACCTCGATTACAAAGGCAACACGCCAAATGTATGGGAAGGTGTTCCGGAGGATGTTTTGAAGCAGTATGGAGTGAGTTACGATTAAGCATTCTGATTGAAAAGTCGTAAGTAAGCGGTGCGCCATTGAATGTCAATGGCGCACTTTTCTTATATTTGAGCCGACTATACATTCTACACATGCAGCTATCCGAAAACATAAAAGACTCCTATTCAAACCAGTATGATGAAAGTTCTGTAAAATGGCGCGACATAGGTGCCCGTTACAAGGCACTTAACATCGTTGAGCTTTCCAAAACGATCCGGTTCGCAAATGTGCTGGAAGTTGGTACCGGTGAAGGAAGTTTGCTGAACTGGTTGTCTAAAATGAATTTTTGTGACGACCTCAACTGCATTGAAATTTCGGAAAGCGGGATCGGACAAATCAGGGCCAAGCAGATCAAAAACCTGCACGACGTGCTCCTATTCGACGGATACCAGATCCCCTACCCCGACAATCACTTTGACCTGGTCATTTGCTCACACGTTTTGGAGCATGTCGAGCACGAAAGGATTTTGCTGCGGGAAATTAAAAGAGTGTCCAAATACCAGATTTTCGAAGTGCCCATCGATTTCTCATTCTACGTCGACCGCAAATTGAAACATTTCCTCTCTTACGGGCACATCAATATCTACACGCCATCGCTATTCCGGTTTTTACTCAAATCCGAAAACTTCGAGGTGAAGAATGACATTAATCACTTCTATCACGATGACGTCTTGAAGATGCTTTATGGAAATAAAAAGTCGGCCTACTACCTGACTAAGATCAAATTCGGCATTTTGAACATGATACCTTACCTAAAAGGCATTAAACCAAGCTCTTACGCGGTTTTGACCGAAAAAAGTGAGAAACAGCTCTCGATTTTTTAAGCCAGTGCCGTCCCCACATAAAAGCAAAGGCCCCGTTTCAAGCGAAGCGGGGCCTTTTAATTACGTCGCTACCGCAGCGCGGTCTTCTGTTTATAGAATGCCGCCGTCACGACTCGACGCGGCCCCGGAGGGGCCTCCTTACCGCAGAAAGCTCCTACGGAGCTCAACGGTTTGCACTTATCGATTTGCTATAAACAGGATGCCGCGCTGCGGCAATTTATCGGGATAAAGCTCCTGATAAATTGTCTCAGCGCGGCATCATCGCGATTTAACCTGAAAATCAATACAACTTCTGGCGCTGTTGCTTCACGGTCTCGTCCGTGAGGAACTCGTCGTAGCTCATCAGTTTGTCGAGGATGCCTTTCGGCCCGATTTCGATGATGCGGTTTGCTACTGTTTCCACGAACTGGTGGTCATGGGAGTAGAACAACAGACAGCCTGTGAAGTCGATCAGGCCGTTGTTCAATGCCGTGATCGATTCGAGGTCAAGGTGGTTGGTAGGATCATCGAGTACGAGTGCATTCGCTCCGGAAAGCATCGTGCGAGAGAGCATACAACGCACTTTTTCACCTCCTGAAAGGACTTTTGCCTTTTTCAAAGACTCTTCACCTGAGAAAAGCATCCGGCCCAGGAAGCCGCGGATAAAGCTCTCGTCTTTTTCGTCAGAATACTGACGCAGCCAGTCTACCAGGTTCAGGTCCACATCGAAAAACTGTCCAGGATCTTTCGGGAAATAGGATTTCGTGATGGTGACGCCCCAGGTAAAGTCGCCCTTGTCGGCTTTGTCCACTTCGCTCACAATATCAAACAATGCACTAATAGCCAGCACATTGCGACTAACGAATGCAATCTTATCACCTTTATTGACGGTGAAATTGATGTTATCGAATAGCTTCGTTCCGTCTTCTGCGGTTTTGGACAAACCTTCCACACGCAAAAGCTGGTCGCCTACTTCACGCTCCGATTTGAATGCGATATATGGATACTTACGGGAAGATGGCTTGATATCGTCCACGGTAAGTTTTTCCAGAAGTTTCGCGCGTGAAGTTGCCTGCTTGGATTTGGACGCATTTGCGCTGAAACGACGGATGAAATCTTCCAATTCCTTGCGCTTTTCGTCCGCTTTCTTGTTCGCATCCTGGCGCTGTTTCAATGCCAGCTGGCTCGATTGGTACCAGAACGAATAGTTACCCGAGAACAGCTGCACTTTGCTGAAATCGATATCCACCACGTGCGTACAAACCTCGTCGAGGAAGTGGCGGTCGTGGGAAACGACGATGACCGTGTTCTTGAAATCGGCGAGGAAGTTTTCCAGCCACAATACCGTCTCCACGTCGAGGTTGTTGGTAGGCTCATCGAGCAGGAGCACGTCCGGGTTACCGAAAAGTGCCTGTGCGAGCAGGACGCGTACTTTGTCGTTCGCATTCAGGTCGCCCATGAGCGAATGGTGCAGTTCTTCTCCGAGGCCCAGGCCGCTCAAAAGCTGCGCTGCTTCGGTTTCCGCCTCCCAGCCATTCAGGTCTGCGAATTCGGCTTCCAGTTCGGCGGCTTTCTCGCCGTCTTCATCTGTAAAATCCTCTTTCGCGTAAATGGCTTCGCGATCTTTCATCACTTTATAAAGACGTTCGTGCCCGAGGATCACGGTATCCATCACCGTGTACGCATCGAACTCGAACTGGTCTTGCTTCAGGAACGTCATCCGCTCGCCGGGGTTCATGCTTACATTGCCCGTTTGCGGCTCGATTTCGCCTGAGAGAATTTTCAAAAATGTGGATTTCCCGGCCCCGTTAGCGCCAATCACGCCATAGCAGTTACCAGGTACAAACTTTATATTTACTTCGTCGAACAATACCCTTTTACCGTATCGCAGCGATACGTTCTGAACCGTAATCATCTGTAAATTGATTATTTATGAATGAGACCGCAAAATTACAAAAATCGGTCTGATTTAGCATCCTTACGTGCACTAAATGCAAACAAAACAGGCCGGTAACAAACCGGCCTGCATATAGAAATCGCCTATTTTGAATAATCAGGGGATCACACGCAGCGTATGCGCGCCTTTCGCCACGCTCACTTTCGCGCCTTGCTTTTTCAGTGCCGGCGTTTCGCCTTTGGTCACCGACCAGAATTCTACACCGCCGTTGCCGCTGCCGTATTCGAGGTATTCGAATACCGAAACGGCCAGGTTGGAACCGTCTTTATCGAAAGCGACGCTTTGCGGATAAATGCCTTCGAATGGATAGTCGGCCACTTTGGTCAGCGCGCCGGTGTTGGCCACTTTGTACAATGATAGCGATGCTCCTGTTCCTGCACCCGCTTCCGCCCACGGCGAGCCACTTTTGCCGGCGTTGGCAGTTACGAGCATAGTGCCATCCGGACTCAATGCGAACGAGCCGGTGTTGAGGCCTACCGGCGCTTGTCCGGCTACCTTGTGTTCAACAGCGCCGTCCATTGAAAAATCCACAACGAACACTTCACCTTCTCCGGCACCTTTGCCCTGCGGGCCTTTGGCGTCCAGGACGAGGTAATGCTTACCATCAGAGGTGAATTTGCCGAAGGACGGGTCCGTGCCGACTTTCACGGGCTTGCCTACCATTTCCACGTTTTTTAGCTTACCAGCTTCGCGGATTACTTTGTATAGGCCAACTTCATTGGAATTATCCAATGTGAATGCGATGAAGTCGCCGGATGGGTGCCACGAAATATCGATAATGCGGTTAGTAGTATCCAATGCCGCCGGGAGGTTCAGGAAGCGCGCGGGCTTACCGTCCGGTCCGGCTTCGATGAACACGAGCTCCTTGCCAGTATCGCCGGTTGATAGGATCAACTCGTTCTTGTTGACGTCAATAGAGGTCGGTCTTTTACCCACCGGAAAGCCGAATTTAGCCTTCGGCGCGGCCAGGTTGCTGATATCCACCACAAAAAGCTTCTCGCCTACCGGGAATTCGTTCGAGATATCCTTGTATTCGCCCACGCCATCCTCCGGACGGACACGGTTTTCGAGCACAAATGCCAGGCTGCCTGTTGGAGAAACGGCCAGCGTTTTGGAATAACCCAGCGCCGAATTGGATACGAGCGCGCTCCCCAGGCCTTTGCTGCCTCTTTCTACGGGGAATTTGATGGTTGTTAATTGATCTTTCGATGTGTTGTCTCTTAATAGCTTTCCATCCATCAACGCAGATGCTGCCAAATCGGCATCGGACACTACAACCAGACCTCGGGCATTGAAGGTAATGGGTGATTGGGCCATCGCAGGGATGCTTCCCAACGCAGCCAAACCAGCAAAGAATGCAACTTTTTTCATAGAAAAGAATTTGAGTTTTAGGTGGTTTGAACAATTTGAGCTTACATCAAAAAGAACCTTGCAGAGGCATTCATACCGTGCAAGGTTCTTTTCAGAATTCGCAATATACAACAAAAAGAAAAACCCCGGCAAGCGTTTGCCGGGGTTTCGGATCACAGGAAGTAAAAATTACGCTGCAACAGCAAGTCCGTTGACGAATTTCGCCAATTTAGACTTCTGGTTAGAAGCTTTCTTCTTGTGGATGATATTTTTCTTTGCCAAACGATCCAACATTGAAGATACAGTTTTGTAAACTTCAACAGCTACTGCCTTATCAGACGTTTCACGCAATTTCTTGATGTATGAACGGGTAGTCTTGTGCTGGTAACGATTACGCAAACGCTTAGTTTCGTTCGCGCGGATTCTTTTTAAAGCTGATTTATGATTTGCCATTTGTAATGAATATTTTTCTATTTCTCATTTCGGTCTGCAAAAATAGAAATTGCTTCTCAAAACGCCAAATTTCCTTTCAAAATATATTTTATCTTAAATAACTTACCTGGGCATCCGCTGTACGTCCGAGGCCAGATATTCCTCAATCCGCGATTCGAGTTCGTTGTAAGGGATGTTGCCGTGCAGCTCGCCTTCCACCGCCAGCGATATTTTCCCCGTTTGCTCGGAGATCACAATCACAATGGCGTCGGTCGCTTCGCTCATGCCCATCGCGGCACGGTGCCGGAAACCCAGGGACGAAGGCACATCCACGCCGTCGGCAACGGGCAGTACGCAACGCGCCGCTTTCAGCACGCCGTCCACGATGATTACCGCGCCGTCGTGCAGCTCGCTGTATTGATTGAACAGTGATACAAGGAGCGGCTTCGAAACGCGTGCATCTAGCATTTCGCCGGTTTCTACATATTTACCCAAATCATCGCGTTTGTTGAGCACGATCAATGCCCCGGTGAAGTTGGCGGCGATGGTCTTGCTGGCGTCGATCACCTCTTTCAGGTTTTTTACCTTGAAATCGCGCATCGAGTTGCCGATGATCTTTTTGAGTAAGCCGTTATTGGTGTAAATCGTGGATTTACCGATAATGAGCAGAAACCGGCGGATCTCCTGCTGGAAAATCACGATCAGCGCCACTGCACCCACGCCCATAAAGTATTGCAAAATGGCCGTCAGCAGCCCCAAACCGAGCCCTTTGACCACCAGATAGAAGACATATACGAACAAATATCCCAGAAAAACCCTGCTTGCAATACTTCCCCGAACAAGGGTATATACCTGATAAAGAAGAATGGACACTAAAAAAACATCCAGGATATCAGCCCAATTGATGTTCAGAAAACCCACACGCATACGAAAGGTGATATTTTAGAGCGACTAAATTACAATTTTAATTTGGATAGTTACCGGCGGCCATCCATAGTTTTACCGCTTCCACGGCCGGTTTTACATCATGCACACGGAGGATCGAAGCACCCCGCTCCAATGCGAGCGTGTTCAGCACCGTTGTCCCGTTTAACGCTTCATCGGGCGAAATATTCAATGTTTTGTAAATCTTCTTCTTGCGCGAGATACCCACGAGCACCGGGTAACCGAGCAATTTGAACTGGTCCAGCGCCCGCAGTAGCTCGAAGTTCTGCGCGATGGTTTTGGCAAAACCGAAACCCGGATCGATGATCACGTCGGCCACGCCGTTGCTTTGAAGGATCATCACTTTTACGCGCAGGTCGCGCAGGATGTTCGGCACGAGGCGGTCATAATGCGTGAGCTGGTTCATCGTTTGCGGTGTTCCGCGCATGTGCATGAGTATGTACGGCACACGCAGGCGGGCAACGGTTTCGAACATGGCGTCATCGAGCGTGCCGCCGGCCACGTCATTAATAATATGTGCGCCTTTGGCAATGCCCCTTTCCGCCACTCCGGCCCGAAAGGTATCAACAGAAATGATGAGATCAGGGAAAAATTTAGCTAATGGCTCCACCGCCGACTCCACGCGATCGGCCTCCTCCTCCGCGCCCACCTCGCGGGCGCCGGGGCGTGTGGAATACCCGCCGATGTCGATCATACCGGCTCCGTCGGTCAGCATCTGGCCGGCTTTTTCGACGATCTCGTCGGTCGCGGCGGCGCGGCTGCCGGCGTAAAACGAATCGGGCGTAATATTGATAATACCCATCACCACGGGCGTCGACAGATCGAGCAGCGTGCCCCGGATATTGAGCGTTTTTTTACTAACTTGCAACATAAATTCTTTTCAAAAACAGGCAACGGAATGAATATCAAAGCATTCTCTTCCTACCGTCTGAAAGTCTCTAACTCATTTGAAACAGTGAAATCCACAGAATCGGAATATCAGGAAATCATTCAGTATTGCCAAGATCTTTTCACAAAAAAAAACAAGGACTACGGAACATCTTGGCGCATTCTGCGGCTCCCCTCGATCACCGATCAGATCTTCATCAAGGCACAGCGCATCCGCACCATTCAGGACAAAGGCGTGCAGAAAGTGAATGAGGACGTGTCTTCCGAATTCATCGGGATCATCAATTACTGCGTGATGGCGCTCATCCAGATCACTGCCGCGGAGCAAAGCCAGGATATCGACGATTCTGCATTAACAATTCTTTACAATCAGCAGGTGAACGAAGTGAAGGAATTGTTGTTTAATAAAAATCATGACTATGGCGAAGCGTGGCGCGACATGCGTGTTAGCTCCATGACCGACATCATTCTCATGAAACTGCTAAGGATCAAACAAATCGAAGACAATCAGGGACTTACACTCGTTTCAGAGGGTATAAAAGCCGGCTACCAGGACATTATCAATTACTCGGTATTTTGTCTGATTAAATCGAATGCCTTACAGACCAACTAACAAGGACACTCCAAACCGCCGCTAGTTTGCAATGAAAATCTTTGCCCAGATCTCACGAGTTGTAGTAGGATTACTCTTCATTTTCTCCGGAATCATCAAGCTGAACGACCCCATCGGGACGCAGTACAAGCTGGAAGAATACTTCGAGGTTTTCGCGACCGATCTTCCCGCAATGCATGATTTCTTCATGGGCCTCGTGCCGCTGGCGCTGTATTTTTCGGTGTTTCTCTGCACGGCGGAAGTTGTACTGGGCATTGCATTGCTGGTAGCCTACAAGCCCCGGACAATTTCCTGGCTGCTGCTGATCATTATCGTTTTCTTTACGTTCCTCACATTCTATTCGGCCTATTTCAACAAGGTAACCGATTGCGGCTGCTTCGGCGCGGCGATCAAGCTTACGCCGTGGACGTCGTTCGGGAAGGACATATTCCTGCTGATTTTGATTCTGGTTATCGTTTATTACCGGAAAAAATTCAAATCCTATCCTACGGGTATTATCATCGTCATTTCCACGCTGGTGTCACTTGGCGTTGCCGTTTATTCACTGCGTCACCTTCCGATCGTCGATCTGCTGCCCTACCGGGTGGGCGCGAGCATTCCCGCGCAGATGAAGCCTTCCGAGCCGCTGCGCTATTTGTATATATTTGAAAAAGACGGAAAAACACTTGAATATGAGCAATATCCGAGCGACACCACGCTGCAATTCAAGGAAATGGTGGTGCTGAATGAAGATGCAAAGCCGAAGATTACCGACTACAAGGTTTGGAACGACGCCGGCGATTTTACCGAAGGCACATTCCAGGGCAAAAAGCTCTTCCTGATCATCAAAAGCCTTACCGACATTAACACGGCCGCATTGCCGGACATTCACAAGCTGATCAGCGCCGTGAAGGGCAAGGGCGTGGAGCCGGTGATCCTGACGTCGGGAAACAGCGCGGATATTGAAAATTTCCTCACGCAGCACCAGCTTACAGCTCCATATTATTACGTAGATGCGACCGTTCTGAAAACCATTTCCCGCTCCAATCCGGGCTTATGGCTTTTGAAAGACGGCATTGTAAAAGGCAAATGGCATTACAACGACACGCCTACGGCGGAAGAGGTCGTTGAACTGGCCAAATAGTGTGACCGACACCAGAATTTCATGAAGAATATTATCCTCGTCGGAATGATGTCTTCCGGCAAGACCACGCTCGGCAAAAAGCTCGCCCGTGCATTGAATTACCAGTTTGTCGACCTTGACAAGCTGATCGAGAAAGATCAGGGCATGGAGATTTCGTCCATTTTCGCGCAGCGCGGAGAAGCCTATTTCCGTGAAGTGGAAAGCAGGATTTTGAAAGAAACCGCCAGCCAAAAAGGCATTGTGCTGGCCTCAGGCGGTGGCACGCCCTGTTTCTTCGATAATATGGAGGTGATTAAAGCGATGGGCATCAGCATTTTCCTCGACGTTCCCGCCGGGGACCTGGCACGCCGCATCGAAAACCACGGCAAGGACGACCGGCCCATTCTTTCCGGCACAACCTCGCTCGTGGACACCTTGCAGGCCCGCATTACCGACCGGCTCCCCTACTACACGCAGGCCGATTTCACGCTGAAAGGTGAAATAGACGTGAGCCATTTGCTCGAAGTACTTACGCCGTTGCTATAAAACGAAAAAACCTGCCGAAGCAGGTTTTTTCGTTTTTGTCTATTTCAAAAACGGGTCAGAAGAAGATACCGCCTGTAACCATCACATTAACCGGCCGGTTGGTAATCTCCGCCGAACCGTAAGTAATCGGATTGTTCAGGTAATAAGGCGTGTAGGCCGATTTGTAGGTGGTGAATGTGCCTGTCAAATCGACAAAAAACCGGTCGGTGCGAACGCCAACGCCTGCCGAAGCCACGATTTTGCTGCGGTCGATGCCGTCGCTTTGGTCGAGATAAGGGTCGGTAATGTATGCCCCGCCGAGCCGTGCACGGAAAATATTCGCGCGGATCTCTCCGCCAAGCCGGAAGTTTACCGTGTTGCGGAATGTGTCTGTAATTTCGCTCTTCACATCGGTTTTGAATGCGTCGTTGTCGGCGCTGGTCAAGTAGCTTGTCCGGGCGCGCATGCCGCTGTAACCTGCGTACTCGATGGTTCCGGTCAGGAAGCCTTTGTTTTGGAAAAAGACCGTGGCACCGATATTTCCTCGCAGCGGGCCAATCAGGCTATATTCGAAGTCGTTCGGGGCAATGGGAATTGAGGTGTATGGGGGCGTAATCAGGTTTCCGTCCGGGCCGGTCACTTTGCCATCCACATAACCGGCAGCTACGCTTTGGCTGAATGTTTCTTTTATCGCGCTGAATGTAGGGCTGGCAAGCGTTCCACCGATCTGGAACATAGGATTGATTTTATAAATCGCGCCCAATGAGAAATTAAACCCGTTGCCTCTGACGGTAAAGTCTTCAAACTGATCAATGTAGGTCAATTCGGGGCTATCCACGTAGTCGTCGCTGAAAGTCGATGAATATTCATACCTGATCCGGCTGAAACCGATGTTACCGCCGAGATAGAACTTGTCATTCAAATTTCCAGCATAGGCAAATGTCCATTGCGAAACCGCGCCCTTGGATGTAAATGTGCCCGTTTGGTCCACTACACTATTGCCGTCCAAAGCCTGGTAAGGAGGTCCGGCTTCGGTGGTAGGATTGATGAGGTACATCTGGTAATAGGCAGCCGGAATGCTGTACGCAACCGCGCCGCCGGTTGCGCCGCTGTCGAAATCCCTTTCGAGGTCACTTACGGAAGTTTTGGCACCGTTTACACCTTCAATGACATTGTCGATGTAGGCACTGTTGTTGTTCCGCCCGCCATAAGTGTAGCCATTCTGAAATGACTGCTGCCGCGAGAATGAAACCCCGAATGCGGACCGTTTCCATTTGCGCTGAAAGCCGGGCTGGCTCGTGAACACCACCGATGCCTGAGGAATGTTGATCAAACTGTTACTTTCCTTGGTATCGTTTCCGAGATAGCTGGTTTTCGTGCCCGCAATGGTCACCGCCGGGGTGAATGTAAATTCCGACCGGTTGTAAAAGCCTAGTCCTGCCGGGTTGCCGTGAATGGAGCTCGGATCACCGCCGATGGATGCGTGGTTACCACCCAGGCCTTGAAAACGCGCCGAGCCCGTCTGGGTGATTTCCGAGTACCGAAGTGCATCGGTTGCATATTGTGCGAATGCCGCTGATGAAGTGAGTAGCGAAAATAGGAACGCTAATCCTGAGTATGGTTTAGACATGGGAAGTTGTGACTTTTTTTCAACACAATTTAAACGAAAACCCTGCAAAATTATGACATTTTGCAGGGTTTTCGACTTGACTATCTCTGTGCCAGGACAATCGGATTATCTTGGACCTCTCGAAGAACGGCTTGAACCGCCGCCACCTCCTCCACCGGATGGTGCGCTGTAACTTCTCGAAGGAGCGCTGTACGACGGCTGGCTGTAAGTCCGCGTCGGTGCGCTGTATTCGCTTCTTGGGCTCTGGTAGCTTCTGGTCGGCGCGCTGTAATCGGAACGGGTCCGTGAAGGCGTGCTGTACGACGGTGTGCTGTACGAAGACGAGCTGGAAGAAGAACCTCTTGATGAGCGCGGCGAGTAGTAAGCTGCGCCATTGCTGTTTCCACCCTCAGACGAGTAATTGCTCGAATTGCTGGAACGAGGACGTGAATAATAGGTATTTCCACCATTCACTACGCCACGCGAGCCGTAAGACTCTCCACTGGTGCGTCCGCCGGCCGAAACTGCATTACTGCGTCCTGAGCTTCTCGATGTTCTTGGCGATGCATAAGTATCACTCGACACTACCCGACCGCCGTCGCGGCTACCTCTTGTGGTACCTGATGCGGAACGGTTGCGTGATGAGTTGGCATAATTGGAATTGTAGCGCTCGTTGTTGCTGCGGCTTCTACTCGCATCCACCACACGTGGGCCGTAAGTTCTGGAAATGCCTCTCTCAGGATTATTGATCACGATTACCGGACGGCTGTAAGCCCATGGCGAGTAACCGTAGCCGAAGCCATCGTAATAACCGCCGAAGCCGTACATGCTGTTATAACCCCATGGAGAGTAACCCCATGGTGAATATCCCCAGGAATTATACCCGAACGGATCGTAACCGAAGCCCATTCCCCCGTATCCCATCATGCCGCCATAGGCCCAAGGCGAATAGCCTAGCATTGATCCGTAACCTAAACCGAAGTAAGGACGCATTCTGAAACCTGGGCCGTAACCAAAGTTGAGTGATAGACCAGCATAGCTTCCGGGCCAGAAGGAACCCAACCGTCCGAAATAAGGATTGTTAAGGGCAGCGGAGTTATAACCGTCTGCAAAGCCGGCATTATAGCCCACGTCGGATGAAACCTGGCGTTTTACACTTCTCGACGAAAGATAGTTTTCGTCGTAATAATCGGCTGTACCGTTTTCTGAATAATTACCGGTATAGGCATAATCCGGGTTATCGGAACGGGAGACTTCCTGATCATCACCCCGGTCTGTCAACACGAGGCCTCCGCCGGAATTTCCTCCGTAGAGATCGTCATAACCGCCGCCCGAACGCGATGCATACTGATTCGAAGTACATCCCCAAGCTCCCAACAGCACCAGCAAAGACAAATATTTTGCTTTATTGAACATACTCATGGCTTTTAAGGATTTAAAAGT
This sequence comes from Dyadobacter fermentans DSM 18053, assembly GCF_000023125.1. Taxonomy (NCBI): domain Bacteria; kingdom Pseudomonadati; phylum Bacteroidota; class Cytophagia; order Cytophagales; family Spirosomataceae; genus Dyadobacter; species Dyadobacter fermentans. Next base: position 244,999 of record NC_013037.1, on the reverse strand, counting down.
TTGTTGCTAATATATGTAAAAAACGCATTCCTACTATGAAGCAAACGTCCGTAACTATACATTAATTCCAAAGTTAACATAAAAAACTATCTTTGCAACTCCCCTGAAAAACAGGTCCGGATTACCGTAATACTCCATTTCAATTCCAAAATAATACAAAGTAAAATGAGTAAAGCCTTACCAACACGAAGTGAAAACTACTCCGAATGGTACAATGAATTAGTGAAACGCGCCGATCTGGCCGAAAACTCGCCCGTCCGGGGTTGTATGGTGATCAAGCCGTACGGTTATTCGATCTGGGAAAAAATGCAGCGCGCGCTGGATGACATGTTCAAGGAAACCGGCCACACCAATGCCTATTTCCCGCTTTTCATCCCGAAATCGTACCTGAGCAAGGAGGCTTCACACGTGGAAGGATTTGCCAAGGAATGCGCGGTTGTGACGCATTATCGCCTCAAAAACGATCCCGATGGCAAAGGCGTGATCGTGGACCCGGATGCGAAACTGGAAGAAGAACTGATCGTGCGCCCGACGTCGGAAACGGTGATATGGAGCACTTATAAAAACTGGATTCAGTCGTACCGCGACCTCCCCCTGCTCATTAACCAGTGGGCCAACGTGGTGCGCTGGGAAATGCGAACGCGCCTGTTCCTGCGTACGGCCGAGTTCCTCTGGCAGGAAGGCCACACCGCGCACGCCACTGCACAGGAAGCGATTGCCGAAACCAAACAAATGCTGGAAGTATACGCGCAGTTCGCCGAAGAATGGATGGCCGTACCGGTTATCAAAGGCGTGAAAACAGCGAACGAACGGTTTGCCGGTGCCGAAGATACCTACTGCATCGAAGCCATGATGCAGGACGGAAAAGCATTGCAGGCGGGTACTTCCCACTTCTTAGGTCAGAACTTCGCGAATGCGTTCGATGTGAAGTTCCAGGACAAAGAGGGCAAGCTGGACTACGTTTGGGGAACTTCATGGGGCGTGAGCACCCGCCTGATGGGCGCGCTCATTATGGCGCATTCCGATGACGCAGGGCTTGTTTTACCTCCCAAACTGGCGCCGATCCAGGTGGTGATCGTGCCGATTTACCGCAACGACGAACAGCTCGCGCAGATCTCCGAAAAAGTGGCGGAAATCACGAAAGACCTCAAAAAACTGGGCATCAGCGTGAAATACGACAGCAGCGACAATGCGAAGCCGGGTTTCAAATTTGCGGAATATGAACTGAAAGGTGTTCCCGTAAGATTGGCCATGGGCGGCCGCGACCTCGAAAACGGCACGGTGGAAGTAGCCCGCCGTGATACCAAAACGAAGGAAACGGTTTCAGTGGCAGGCATCGCCGCTTATGTTCAAAACCTGCTGAACGACATTCAGGAGTCCATTTACAAAAAAGCGCTGACATTCCGCGAAGAGAATACCTACAAGGTCGATTCCTTTGAAGAATTTAACAATATCCTCGATACCAAAGGCGGCTTCGTCCTCGCCCACTGGGACGGCACTTCCGAAACGGAAGAGAAAATCAAGGAGGAAACCAAAGCGACCATCCGCTGCATTCCTTTGAACCAGGAAGCCGAAGAAGGCGTTTGCATCTACTCGGGCAAGCCGTCCAAAGGACGCGTGGTGTTCGCCCGGGCATACTAATTTACAATTCCCGCATTCGTGAAGGTTGCTTCGCGAATGCTTTTTTCAACCAAATCAATAAAAACTATGAGTCAAGCAAAGGCTGGTGACAAAGTGCAGGTACATTACAAAGGTACCCTGCCGGACGGACAACTTTTTGATTCCTCCGAGGGACGTGAGCCTTTGAGCTTCACGCTTGGAAGCGGACAGGTTATCAAAGGATTCGACGATGGCGTGACCGGCATGGAAGTGGGCGATAAAAAGACCATTAACATTCCAAATGCCGAAGCTTACGGCCCTGTGAACGACGAAATGGTGATCCGTTTCGACCGTGCGCAAATCCCTGCCGATATTCCCCTGGAAATCGGCGGCACCCTGAACATGCACCAGGACGGCGGCCAGGTGATCCCGGTAGTCGTAAGAGAAGTTACCGAAACTTACGTGGTACTGGACGCAAACCACCCATTGGCTGGCCAGGACCTGATTTTCGAACTCGAATTGGTAGGTATCAACTAATTATCGATAAAGTCGGTCATGCGGCTTGCAGCGGGAAACCGACGCAAGCCGCATTTTTATTCCGTCCATTTCAGGCTGAAACTTTCCGGCTTACCTTTCGAGAGTTTCAGCAAAATCTGCCTCGCGGCCAGGTCCTGCAACATGCGCTCGGCCCGCTTTTCGGAAATGTTGATAATTTTGGAAAATGCTTTGGCAGTAATCGAATCCGTTTCTTTCAGGTAGGTGATCAATGTTTTCACATGGCGCGTGGCCAGCAGCTTCTCCGTTTCGACGTCGGCACCGTTATACAGCAATAGCCTCGGAATGGGCATGCTTTTGTCTTTTACACGGATATAAATGATCCGCTCCCCTTTCTCGTTCAGCGCATGATGCGGCTTGTCCGCGCTTTCGGCTACGCTCACCCGCAACACCTTCTTGCCATCCAGGTTTTCCGTCTTGATCTGCACCACCAGTTCGGGCTCGATCAGCTTGACAAGCGCCTTTTCCAGCTTTTGCAGCTCCCGCAGTTCGGATTGCACACCCATGATCGCGCCGTGGTCGGCCACGCCGATGAGCAGTTCACCGCCGGAGGTATTGGCAAATGACACAATGGTTTTGGCAATTTTAAAAGGGCTGTCGACCGTCCGTTTGAACTCGGTCGTAAGGCTCTCCCCTTCTTTCACTAATTGAATAATACTTTTAGTCATGCATTTAAATCAACCCGTATTTCTTGCCCGGCATCGAGCGGACCATTCCCTGGAATTCGAGGTTCAGGAGCAGCGACGCGAGGCGATTCAGATGGATGCCCGTTTGCCAGGCCAGCTCGTCGATCTGCGTCGGTCCGTGCTGTTTCAGTAATGCCAGCACCTGCCCTTCGTCCTGCGTAAAACCCTCAAAACTGACCGGCTGCGCCTCGGCCGGAACTGATTCGGGCATGCCGGCTGTCCAGCCCAATGCCTCCGCCATATCGGTCACCGACGTGAATATCGCTGCCTTGTTGTCCCGGATCAGATAATTACACCCTTCCGACTGCGGCTCGTTAATCATCCCCGGCACGGCGAAAACCTCCCGGTGGTAGTTCTGCGCAAATTCGACCGTGATCAGGCTCCCGCCCGTCCGCCCCGATTCCACTACGATGGTAACATCACTGAGCCCGGCAATAATTCGGTTGCGCGCGGGAAATCTCATAAAATCAGGTTTCGTACCCAGCGCATTCTCCGTGACGATGCCGCCGTTGGCCTGCATGTCGGCAGCTGTGCGCTGATGCACCGCCGGATAGATCACATCCGCACCGCTCGCCATCACGCCGAGTGTGGCGAGGTTGTTCCGGATGCAATGCCGGTGTGCAGTGATATCCACACCATAAGCCAGTCCGCTCACCACGAGGGGCTGGTAAGGCACCAGGTCGCGGATGATTTGCTCTGTAACGGCCTTGCCATATTCACTGATTTTGCGGGTACCCACAATGCCCACCGTGCGCGGCCAGTTGAAGTTTGTATTGCCTTTTGCATACAATGCGATCGGGGCGTCGTAAAGCGGCCGGAGCCTTGCAGGATAGTCGGGATCGGTGAAGAAAAGCAGCTGGGTGGCTGTCTTCTGGCATTGTACCACCTCTTTTTCAGCATATTCCAATGTGGATTTGTTCAAAATCGCCTTCACGATCTTGTCACCGATGCCGGGGATTTTGATGAGTTTCCGATAGTCGGACTCGAAAACCTGGGACGCGCTGCCGCAGTAGCTGATCAGTTGCCGGATCGTCACCGCCCCGATTCCGGGCGTGTGCATAAGCGCTAGGATGCAGATTTTCTCTGCGTCGGAAGATACGTGCATAATATAGTGTGTTGGTTGAGTTGAAATAGCTGAAAATGCTGGCATGCATTTTGCGAATATACGTCAGCAGCATATTTCAAAAATAAACAATTATCTGAAAACCAAATATGGAAAACCTCGAAACCGATGTAGCCGAAACCGAGCAACACTATGAAGGCATGGGCGCAACCTGCCACCCCGACGGAGTTTATTACCGGGTGTGGGCGCCGCACGCAGAAAGCGTTTCGGTCATAGGAAGTTTCAACGACTGGGATTCGTCCGCCAACCCGCTGCAACCCGAAGAGAACGGAGTGTGGGGCGCACTAGTCGAAAATTCAAAAGAAGGAGATGAATACAAATTTTTCCTCAAAACACCCGCCGGAGAGCTGCAACGCAACGATCCGTACGCGCTTAAAGTAACCAATTCCGCAGGCAATTGCGTGGTTTACAATCACGAGTCTTTTGACTGGCAGGATGTGTCCTTCCAAATGCCCGGCTGGCATGAACTGGTCATTTATGAAATGCATGTGGGCACTTTCAATGTTACGGAGGAAGGTCAGGTCGGCACATTCTACACCGCTATCGAACGCATCCCGTACCTGAAAGACATGGGTTTCAATGCTGTTGAGCTCATGCCGTGCTCGGAGTTCCCGGGCGATAAGTCGTGGGGCTACAACCCCTCCAACCCGTTCGCGATAGAGTCCGACTACGGCGGTCCCGATGGCCTGAAAGCATTCGTGAAAGCGGCCCACGAGGCCGGCATCGCGGTGATCCTCGACGTGGTGTACAACCATTTCGGCCCCTCCGACCTCGACCTGTGGCAGTTCGACGGCTGGCATGAGAACGATGGCGGCGGTATCTACTTTTACAACGACTGGCGCTCCGAAACCCCCTGGGGCAACACCCGCCCCGACTACGGTCGCGGCGAAGTGCGCCAGTACATTCACGACAATGCATTAATGTGGCTCCGCGACTACCGCATCGACGGCCTCCGCATGGATATGGTGCCTTACATCCGCAATGTGAAAGCGAATGGCAATCCCGGCGACGATATCCCCGAGGGCATTTCGCTTATGCAATGGATCAATAAGGACATCCGCGACAGCTGCGCCAACTGCATTACGATCGCCGAGGATATGCATTCGCTGGATTTTATCACCAGCCGCGTGGAAGATGGCGGGCTTGGGTATGGGTCGCAATGGGATGCGAAATTCGTGCACACGATCCGCGACGCAATCATCACCGCCAACGACGAAGACCGCGACATGGAAGGCGTGGTATCCGCGATCACAAGCCGCTACAACAACGACTCGTTCCAACGCATTATCTACACCGAATCGCACGACGAAGTAGCGAATGGCCAGGCGCGCGTGGCCGAAGAGATTGCCGACGGCGATGTGGACAACTGGTATTCCAAAAAACGCGCGGCGTTGGGCGTAGCGCTGGTGCTCACCTCTCCCGGCATCCCGATGATTTTCCAGGGCCAGCCGCTGCTGGAAGACAAATGGTTCTCGGACAGCGACCCGATCGACTGGTCACGTCTCGAAAAATTCAGCGGATTCGCTGCATTGCACCGCGATATGATCCATATCCGCCGCAACTGGTTCGGCGTGACGCGCGGCTTGCAAGGCCAAAACACGGAGATCGTCCGCCAGGACAATGAGAAAAAGGTGGTGGTAATGCACCGCTGGGCAGAAGGCGGTCCGAAAGATAGCGTGGTAGTGGTATTCAACTTCTCCACCGAAACTTTCTCCGATTACAAAATCGGCTTCCCGCGGCCCGGTAAATGGCACCTCCGCCTCAACACCGACAACGAACACTACGACGCCGACTTCTCTCACCTGGGCGTATTCGACATCGAAACCAGCGAAGGCGAAATGGACATCTACGAACAATGGGGCGAATTACAAATTCCCCCATATTCAGCGCTGATCTTCTCGCAGGAAGAGTAGCGGGGGAAGGGTCGAATGGAGCGAGAGCGGAATCGAGGAAGGGAGCAAGCGATGGATGAACGAAGGCATTGAGAGAGAGTAATAGACGAAGGCAATAAATGGAAGTAGGGACAAAAAGCCACGGAGTGGCACCCTGTTTATAGCAATCAAACGCCGATCTGGCGGCTGGCCCCTTCGGGGCCTCCTGCGCTGTGATTAGGAGGCTCCGAAGGAGCCGAAACGTGGGTCGTGCCTGAGTTGCTATAAACAGGATCGCCCTCCGGGCCATGTTCTTTGGACATTTCTTGCTTGGTCCATTCCCACATTACTCATTCTTCTATTCCTGACTCTTTCTTCCGTTCTGCTTCTTGCTCCATCAATTAATCATCCTGAAAATTCGGTCCCAGCGGATTTTTTTTAAGAAGCTAGTCGGGTTGGGGTCGATGGACATCCATACGAAAACGGCTTTTCCGACGATGTGGTCCTTGGGAACGAAGCCCCAGTAGCGCGAGTCGGCGGAATCGTGGCGGTTGTCGCCCATCATGAAGTAGTAATCTTGCTTGAACGTGTAGCTCGTGACCGGTTTCCTGTCAATGCTGATCTTGCCATTCTCGATCGCGACGTTTTCGTTGCCTTCGTAGCTCGTGATGATGTCGCCGTACTGGGCGATGTTGATTTCACTTAACTGAACTGTCATACCCGCTTTCGGCACCACTATCGGGCCGTAGTTATCCTTGTTCCAGTTGGTTGCGTTGTTTTCTGGGAATAGAAATGGCTCTTTCAGGCCTTGCTCCATAAACACCGGCTCGACGCGGTTGACGAAGTCGTAGCCTCTCAGCTTTTCTGCGAGGTCGGCCGTTGTTTTAACCACATATCCAAATTCATCGTTAGTGGCAATGCTGTCGCCGAATGTCTCCGTGAACTGCGAGAAATCTACGATTCCATTCTTTCGAAACACATTTTCCTCATTCACAGCTGTTTTGACGGAAACAAAATACTCATTCTGCATACGCGGGGGTGACGTCTGTGCCTGGCCATTCACGTACACCTCCCCGCGGCGCACTTCTAGCTTATCCCCCGGAATACCTACGCAGCGCTTAATGTAGTTCGAACGCAAGTCTATGGGATGCGGGTGCAGGTCGGGGAGCACACGGCTGTATTTCTGATACATATCGGGGTGTTCCACCGGCAGATAAAATACGACCACATCACCGTTTTTCACATCGGTGAAGCCCGGCAGGCGGTATTGAGGGAGTTGAATCCAGTCGAGATACGACGGAATGTTCGTTCCCCAGATCGTCTGGTGCGTGAGAGGCACCTGCAATGGTGTGACGGGCGTGGTGGTGCCGTAATGTAGCCTGCTCACAAACAGGTAGTCGCCCACGAGCAAACTGTTCTCCATCGACGGCGTCGGGATCACAAATGCGCTGAAAAACAGCCAGCGGATCAGCGTGGCGGCGATTACGGCAAATAGTACCGAATCAATCCATTCGCGGATAGCCGACTTTTTACGCGGGGCAGTGGCGGGCTTGGATATGGGTTCAGTAAGTGGCATGGTGCTTCGTTCAATTAAAAGCTCAGAGGATTCAAGTGAACGCAATATACCATCAATTTTAATAAACCAACAACCATTATATAGCATTTATTTATATATACATCACAAAAATAAAGGGAGGAGCCTCGCGGCCCTCCCCTAATGCTGATAGCTGTTTTCTGCTAGTTGATCACCCGGAAAATGCGGCTCCAACGGATTTTGTTGAAGAAGCTGGTCGGGTTGGGATCGATAGACATCCACACGAATACCGCCTTGCCCACGATGTGGTCCATGGGTACGAAGCCCCAGTAGCGCGAGTCGGCCGAATTGTGGCGGTTATCGCCCATCATAAAATAGTAATCCTGCTTGAATGTGTAGGAAGTAATGGCCTTTCCGCCGACTTTGATCGCATTTTCTTCGATCGTCACGTCGTCATTGTCCTCGTAGCTTTTGATCACCGGTCCGTAGGTCGCGATGTTCTCAGGTGTAAGCTGCACGGTCATCCCTTTTTTGGGCACGGTAATCGGTCCGTAGTTGTCGCGGTTCCATTTAAACAGCGACGAATTCGGGTAAAGCATCGGTTCGCTGATGCCGTTATCCGTTTTCACGAGCGTGATGCTTTTGACAAAATCATAGGTTTTGAGCTTTGCCGCAATTTCTTCGGTTGTAAACACGAGGTAACCCATTTGCTCATTGCCTCGGATTGTATCGTTTTCGCCGTCGGTAAAGGAGTTGAACTCCGAAATACCATTCTCGCGGAACACTTTTTCCTCGTTTACGGCGGTGGTAGTAGCCACGAAGTACTCGTTCTCCATTCTTGGAGGGTTTTCCATTGGCTGACCATTGTTATACACCTGCAAGTCACGCACTTCCACTTTATCGCCCGGAATACCTACGCAACGTTTGATATAATTGGTTTTCAAATCCACCGGATGCTGCATTTCGGGCGGGTAGTTGAATACCACCACATCGCCGCGCTTTACTTCGCTGAAACCCGGCAGCCGGTATTGCGGCAGCTGGATCAGGCTGGTGTAAGAAGGAATATTGGTTCCCCAGATGGTCTGGTGCGTCAATGGCACCTGCAACGGCGTTTTCGGCGTCCGCGTACCGTAATGCAGCTTGCTCACAAACAGGAAGTCTCCCACAAGCAGGCTGTTCTCCATCGACGGTGTAGGGATGGTAAATGCTTCGAAAAACAGCCAGCGGATGAGTGTAGCGGCCACTACCGCAAACAAAATGGAGTCGAACCACTCCCGCGCCGGTGACTTTCTCTTTTTGGATTCAACTGAACTGGAAGTCAATTCTCTATTAACAGCCATGCGATGATTGATAGTTATAATGCTTTAAATTTTGAGGAGGTCGTTCATTCCGAACACCCCGAATTTACCTGGAAGCCATTCGGCTGCCACCACGGCGCCCAGCGCAAATCCCTGGCGGTTATGGGCCGTGTGGGATATTTCAATCGTATCCACTTCCGATTCGTAGCGCACGATGTGCGTGCCGGGCACTTCCCCGCGGCGTTCGGCCAGGATTTGCAGGTATCCTTCCTCATTTTCCGGCGCCAGCTTCCAGCCGTCGATGTTCCCGATTTCCTCGATAATGCCTTCTGCAAGCGTGATCGCCGTGCCGCTGGGCGCATCCAGCTTGTGGATATGGTGCACCTCGGTCATCGAGCTTTGGTATTCATGGCCATTCATGAGCCTTGCAAGCATGCGGTTCAGCCGGAAAAACAGGTTTACGCCGATGCTGTAATTGGATGCGTAGAAAAACGATCCCGACTGCGCCTTGCAAAGTGCTTCCACTTCGGTGCGGTGGTCGAGCCAGCCGGTAGTGCCGCAAACGATCGGCCAGCCTTTTTTAAGGCAATAAGTGATATTCTCAAATGCGGATTCCGGCGAGCTGAATTCGATGGCCACGTCCACGTCGGCAGTTTGGAGCTTGTCCATATCGGCGCGGTTTTGTACATCAATTTTACCTACGATCGAGTGTCCCCTGTCCAGGGCGATCTGTTCGATCGTTTTTCCCATCTTGCCGTACCCCAGTAATAGTATTCTCATTAATCAGTTATTTGAAAATCAGTACTCTGTTTGTATTATTTAATGTTAAAAACCAGCCGCACGCCAGGTGTCGGGGTGGTCATCGACGGCTGGTTCAGCTTCGGGCTCACGTTCAATGTGAGGTCGTCCGAAAGGTCAAATGTCTTCAAATGCGCCGCTACGTTGGCTTCAATGATCGACAGCGTGTAAATAAGCCCTGTTACAATAAGGGCAAAGCCACGGTTCCGGCGCCAGTAGTTCTTTTGGCGGATAATCTGGTCTTCCGTCGCATCCACATATTCGCTGCTCGTATTCAGCAGGTTACGGACCCGCACCGGCACCCGGGCATCGGCGCTTTGCAGCTCCTTCTTCTTGTTACCGTAATCCGGACTGTTTTTGTCCAGAATGTAAAACGACTTGTAAGCGCTCAGAAAGTCGTTATACTTGATCGTGTTCAGATAATAGGTGTAAAGCCCTCCCCCGAATGCGAGGTACACGATAGGCGCCTTCCAGTAATCCCGGTTGTACAGCTGCCCCGCGCCGGGGATCAGGGCCAGCCGGGTGGCCGTTTTCGGCACCGGCATCCACTTCTTTTTAACGTTTTTTAACGTGTCGGCCTGGGCCAGAGTAGCGCTGTCCAGCGGAACGGACGGCAAATTTTCAATTTTCAGACTGTCTTTTTTACCCTCTGTCTGTGCTGCAATCCGACCCGATACCAGCAAAATCAACCCTAACAATACCCAGTTTTTCAACGTTTATTTGAATTTCAGTGTTTCTAAAATCTTTTTCAGTTCGTCCTGAGAGCCAAAAGGGATCTTAATTTCACCCTTGTGCTGCTCGTTGGCTTTCACGGACACCTTCGCCCCGAAGTAGGACGAAAGCTGGAACTGTAACGACTTTATTTCCTGATTAATTGTCGGCTGCTTTTTCGACTCGATAGGGATATTGCTCACCATTCCGAGCTTCCGCACCTCGTCCTCCACTTTCCGCACCGACCATCCTTCTTCGATGATCTGGTTAAAAATTTTGAGCTGGCTCTGGTCGCTGTTGATCGTGATCAATGCGCGGGCGTGGCCCATACTGATCTTGTCGTCGCGCAATGCGGCCTGGATTACCGGCGGCAGTTTGAGCAAACGGATATAGTTATTGACGGTCGTGCGGTTTTTGCCCACGCGCGCGCCGAGTTCTTCCTGTTTAAGGCTGCATTCGAGGATCAGCCGCTGGTAGCTCAATGCAATCTCGATCGCATTCAGGTTTTCGCGCTGGATGTTCTCGATGAGCGCCATTTCCAGCATTTGCTGATCGTTGGCCGTGCGGATGTACGCAGGTATGGTTGTCATCCCCAGCGAACGGGACGCCTGCAAGCGGCGCTCACCCGAAATGAGCTGGTACGAGTCCTCCGAAAGCTGGCGCACGGTAATGGGCTGAATAATACCCTGCACGCGAATGGAATCCGCCAGTTCTTCTAGCGATTCCTGGTCAAACTTCGTCCGCGGCTGGTACGGGTTCGCCTCGATCTGGCTCACGTGGATCTCGTTCATCGAACCGATCACCTCCGCGGGCGCCATGCGCGTACTCGTCCTGGGCGTGTTGATTTTTTCAGAATCTTGCAGAAGAGCGCCCAATCCCCTTCCCAATCCGGTCATTTTTTTCGTCTTGCTGCTGTTGTCCATTGCCTGTTCGTAGTATCGTTATCAGTTCACCCTGTCGGACGAGAGCAAACCGTTTTTACTGAGAATCTCTCTTGCAAGGTTCAGATAGCTGACGGCCCCTTTGCTGTCCGAATCCTGCGCCATCACAGGAATCCCGAAGCTAGGCGCCTCACTGATACGTACGTTACGAGGTATAATGGTATTGAAAACAAGAGATTCGAAGTGGTTGGTAACCTCGGTCACCACCTGGTTGGACAGACGCAGGCGGAGGTCGTACATCGTGAGCAGGATGCCCTCGATGATCAGGTTCGTATTCAGTCGCGACTGAATGATGGTAATGGTATTGAGCAACTTACCCAATCCCTCCAATGCAAAATACTCGCATTGCACGGGAATGATCACCGAGTCGGCGGCGGTAAGGCTGTTGATTGTGATAAGGCCTAATGATGGTGAGCAGTCGATGATGATGAAGTCGTAATCATCGCGCACTTCGGCGATGGCGTCCTTCATTCTATGCTCCCTGTTTTTAAGGTTAATCATCTCGATCTCCGCACCCACCAGGTCGATATGCGACGGCAGCAGGTTCAGGTTCGGGAAATCGGTTTGCAGGATAATTTCGGATGTCTTCGCCTGCTCCACCATGCATTCGTAAATGCTGTTTTCCATCTCCTGCGGGTTGAAACCAAGCCCTGAGGTTGAATTGGCCTGTGGATCGGCGTCGATGATGAGTGTGCGGAATTCTAGCGCGGCCAAACTGGCCGCAAGGTTAATAGCAGTGGTGGTTTTCCCTACGCCTCCCTTTTGGTTTGCAATTGCAATTACTTTGCCCATGTATTCATTTGAGTTACCAATGTCAAATTTCTATTATTCGGGGCAATTCACCAAAAAATGTTCCACGGAGTTTTCAAGAAAACCTCAAACTAACTTACTATCAGTGTTTTAAATGATATTATTATTTAATTAAAAATAAATTGTACGAAAAATCGGCAAAATGTTTCACGCCCACACCTGCGTGCCTTCCGTACAGTTCTTGCACATCTCTATCTCTGAACGAGATCGGATCAACGAAGCGCGGAAGTCGCGGTACTTCTTGCCTTTCCAAAGTTGGCGGAAGGTCGAAGTTTTCATGTCGCCCAGCTTGTACTCGGCGTCTTTATCGAAGCAGCAGGGCACCACGGCACCGTCCCACGTGATCACGCACGAATGCCACATTTTCCAGCAGTGGTCCACGAATTTGTTTTTGATCGAATATTTGCCGTCGGCCTGTGCCTGGTAGCGGGAGTACTTTTCAATGGTAGGGATGAGGTCGGAGCCTTCTTCATAATCGTAAATCTGCGCCGTTTTCAAACCTACTTCATCCACACCCATTTCCTCGGCCAGCTTTTTCACGTCCTCGATCTGGTGCTCGTTCGGTTTCACGACGAGGAACTGGAAGATCACATGCGGCGTCGCCGATTTCAATTCCTTCTTCCATTTAATAATGTTGCGCGTTCCTTCCAGCACTTTTTCCAGGTTCCCGCCGACGCGGTATTGCTGGTACACGTCCTGCGTGGTGCCGTCAATGGAAATAATGAGGCGATCCAGGCCGGATTCCACGGTTTTACGCGCTTTCTCGTCGGTGAGGTAATGCGCATTGGTGGAAGTAGCCGTGTAAATGCCCTTGGCACTGGCATATTTTACCAGTTCGAAGAATTTCGGATGCAGGTAGGGCTCGCCCTGGAAGTAGAATATGAGATACAATAAGGTATTGCCGAGCTCGTCGATGGTTCTTTTATACAACTTTTCCTCCATCATCCCCGTCGGCCTTGTGAAGGATCGGAGGCCGCTGGGGCATTCGGGGCAGCGGAGGTTGCAGGAAGTGGTCGGTTCGAAAGAAATTGCGATCGGCATTCCCCAATGCACCGGGTTACCCGTCATTTTGGAATAAAAATAGCTCCCCAATATCTGCATTGCGTTCCAGGCACGCTTCGGCGTCACTTTCGACATCAGGTTCAGGCCATCCTTAAAATTCTTGTTCATATGCTGGGCATTCAACGATCAGCGGGCCTACGGGCCTGATGATCAGTTCAAATATCGTTGTGAATTATAAAACAGCGATTCCGGTGGTGTACTTGATCTCGGAAATTACGAAATAACTGCTGATGTGTAACACGCTCGACAGGGCAGAAAGTTTATGCTGGTAAAACTGATTGTACGCCTCGCCGTCCTCGACGACCACTTTCAGCATGTAATCGAAGTTGCCCGAAACAACCGAGCATTCCAGCACTTCGGGCATTTGCACAATGGCCTGGTTGAAGTCCTCGAAGCTCTCTTTCCGCTGCTTATCGAGCGTTACATTGCAATACACGACGAGGCTTTTCCCCAATTTCCGCCGGTTCAGCAAGCATACATATTTATCGATAAACCCCTCTTTTTCAAGCTTCCGGATGCGCTCATGCACCGGCGTGACCGACAAGTTGATCTTGCTCGCGATCTCCTTGATCGTCATCTGGGCATTGTTTTGTAGTAAATCCAGAATCTTGCGGTCGGTCTGGTCGGGCTGCATAAAGTATTTTTTGTGGTTGTATGCCGATTGTAAGCGTTACCGGCAGAAATTTTTCTTACAGATCAGATCAAAAATAGTTTTCTTTTCTGTCTTTTTGAGCCATTATAGTATGTTTTTCTGCCTGAAATTACTTTTGTCCTCATTAATCTAAACTAAAACACTGCACATACCGATGACCATTGGCGTCCCCAAAGAAATCAAGAACAACGAGAACCGGGTAGCTTTAACGCCCGCAGGAGTCACAGAGCTGCGTAAGCACGGACACACAGTGTACGTGCAGGCGGAAGCGGGCAAAGGCAGCGGATTTACCGACGAACAGTATGCGCAAGCCGGAGCGAGCATTCTCCCCACCATCGAAGAAGTTTACGGCATTGCCGAAATGATTATAAAGGTAAAAGAGCCCATTGCGAGTGAATACCCACTAATTAAAGAAAACCAGCTCCTGTTCACCTACTTCCACTTCGCGTCCTCCGAGCCCCTCACCCACGCGATGATCGAGCGCAAAGCAGTTTGCCTCGCCTACGAAACCGTCGAAAAAACAGACAGAAGCCTTCCATTACTCGTTCCGATGAGCGAAGTAGCCGGCCGAATGGCAATCCAGGAAGGTGCCAAATACCTTGAAAAACCGATGGGCGGCTTTGGTATCCTGCTCGGCGGCGTGGCAGGCGTGAAACCGGCCAATGTGCTGGTGCTCGGCGGCGGCATTGTAGGAACGCAATCGGCGAAGATGGCCGCAGGACTGGGAGCGAATGTAACGATTATGGATATCAGCCTGCCCCGGCTGCGCTACCTGGAAGACATTATGCCCGCGAATGTGGACACGGTGATGTCCAACGAATACAATATCCGCGAGCTCATCCAGGGCGCCAACCTGATCATCGGCGGCGTATTGATTCCTGGCGCGAAAGCCCCGTCGCTTATTACCCGCGACATGCTCAAACTCATGAAGCCCGGCACCGTGATGGTGGACGTGGCGATCGACCAGGGCGGCTGCTTCGAAACATCCAAAGCAACCACACACGAAGATCCGATCTACGAAGTGGACGGCGTCGTACATTATTGCGTGGCCAACATGCCGGGCGCGGTACCTTACACCTCCACCCTCGCATTAACCAACGCTACCCTCCCCTATGCCCTGCAACTGGCCAACCAGGGCTGGAAGCAGGCTTGCTCCACCAACGAGGAGCTGCGCAGGGGATTGAATGTCGTTCACGGAAAAGTAGTATTTAAAGGTGTTGCCGAAGCATGGCATTTGCCTTATACGGACGTCAAAGAATTATTCTGAATCAGCAAACCTGACTGGATAAACCCGGCCGTTTTTAACGCGCCGGGTTTTCGTTTTCTAGAAATATTACAATTACTTTTCAAAAAGCATTGCGATTACAAAATATTGTTCTTACTTTTGCGTCACAATTTGAAGGAACATCCGTTCGCTTCTCTGCTCATAAACGGTCTAGTACATTATAGATCACCTGCCAGCCTCAAAATTTGTCCCGGCTGGACCTACCGTTCACACGCAGAGCCCCACGGATGGTTAGTGGTGGGCTTTGTCGCAATCCCTTTCAATTTTTTACGAGTAAAACCGGAATGCCGGTGATGTGGTCCGATTTCATCGGGACTGATGCATGTGTTGGGCTTGTCCCGCAGGATCATTGTGCTGTTTTCAGCCATCATCGCCCCTCAAACCGGAACATCCGTTCAATTCAAGAATTAATACTAAAAGCAATAGAATGACTACTGAAACTTTTCAAACTTTCGAAGAGCTTGGACTCAACGAAAACATCCTGAAAGCCTTGCAAGAAATGGGTTTTGAAAAACCCTCACCGATACAGGCACAGGGAATCCCGGCAGTTTTGCAGGGCTCTGACGTAATTGGTCAGGCTCAAACCGGTACCGGTAAAACTGCGGCATTCGGTATTCCCGTGCTGGAAAGAATAGATACATCCAGTAATGCAGTACAAGCCCTGATCCTCTGCCCTACCCGCGAACTCGCGGTGCAGGTTTCGGAAGAACTCGGCCGTCTGTCCAAATTTATGCGTGGCGTGCGCATCGAAGCCATCTACGGTGGTGACTCGATCGACCGTCAGATCCGCTCCCTGAAAAAAGGTGTACACATCGTTGTAGGAACTCCGGGCCGTGTAATGGACCACATGGAGCGCCGCACCCTGAAATTCGACGAAGTACGCATGATGGTACTCGATGAGGCTGACGAAATGCTCGATATGGGCTTCCGTGAGGACATCGAGAGCATCCTGGCCGACATGCCGGAAGATCGCCAGACGATCCTTTTCTCGGCAACCATGTCGAAGCCGATCATGTCGATCACCAAGCGCTTTTTGAACGACCCTACCTTAATTAAGGTAGTTCGCAACGAGCTGACCAACCAGAATATCGAGCAGGTTTACTTTGAAGTAAAACCACAGGCGAAAGTCGAAGTAATGACCCGGCTGATCGATATGCACCACATTAAGTCCCTGCTGGTTTTTTGTAATACCAAACGCAAGGTGGACGAGATTGTGGAAGACCTGCAATTGCGTGGTTACGCTTCGGAAGGTATCCACGGAGACCTCCGCCAGCAGCAGCGCAGCAATGTTATGAGCAAATTCAAGGCGGGTGTTACTACTATCCTGGTTGCTACTGACGTTGCAGCACGCGGTATCGACGTAAGCGGACTGGATGGCGTGATCAACTACGACATTCCGATGGACGAAGAATATTACGTACACCGGATCGGCCGTACGGGGCGTGCGGGAATGTCGGGTAAGGCGTTCTCACTCGTTGCCCGTGACGAAAAATACCGTCTGAAATCCATTGAAAGCTATACCAAGGTTAAAATCGAGAAAGGGGTAATTCCTTCATTCGAAGATATCGTAGGTGTTCGTAAGGCACGTTTTGTGGAGAATATTTCAAACTCCATCAAAGAAAGCAACGACGAAGAACTGTACAACGACGTACTTGAAATGCTGCACCACAGCGGTTTCTCAACCGAGCAAATCGTAGGCGCAATGGCGAAGCAGATCATGGGCGTTCAGAAAAACGAATACTCCGACAGCAACCTCGCATGGGAAGAGCGTCGCAGCGAACGTCGCGAAGGCGGTAACGACCGCTTCGGTCGTGGCGAACGTCGTGAAGGCGGCCGTTTCGGTGATCGTCGCGAAGGCGGAAGCCGTTTCGGCAGTGACCGCGGAGGCGACCGTTATGCACCGCGTGGCGAGCGTGGCGACAGAGGTGGTGACCGCGGAGAGCGCCGTCAGTCGGCCCCCGAAGCTGGTATGACCCGCTTGTTCCTGAGCTTGGGCCGTAAAGACCACATCATGCCGAAAGACATCGTGGGTGCTATTGCCGGCGAAGCCAACATTCCGGGCAAAACCATCGGTGCGATCGACATTTACGACAAATTCACTTTCGTAGACGTACCTGAGCGCGATGCACGCGCGGTATTGCGTGCGATGGATGGCAACACCATCAAAGGCAAGCCGGTGCAGATCGACATTGCAAAATAAATTCTGACAACAATTGATTAGTGCGAAAAGGGACTTGTAAAAAGGTCCCTTTTTCGTTTATTTTTAGCCATGCAAAAAAAAGAACAACTTGAAGTGTGGCTCCGCGGCCCGCTTCCCGAAATACCCGCACTGCTCCAACCCGTGGCGCATGCATTGTTGCAGGCGCGTGAGGAACTTGGCATTTTTGCCAACACATTTCCTACCAAACTGCTCTGGGAAAAACCGGCTGGCGTTGCCTCGGTGGGCTTCCATTTGCAGCACCTCGCGGGCGTGCTCGACCGCCTGTTCACCTACGCACGCGAAGAGTCGCTCAGCGAGAGCCAGATGGCGTTTCTCAAAGCCGAAGGCAATGAACCGTTTGTGGATTGCACCTACAATTATTTGCTGGAACAGTTCAGCAATCAGCTGGAAACCGCATTGCAGCAACTCCGCGCAACGAATTCCGAAACATTGACCGAAATCCGCTACGTAGGCCGCGCGATGGTGCCCTCCACGCATTTGGGACTGCTGTTTCACGCCGCCGAACACACGCAGCGGCACGTAGGACAACTGTTGGTAACAGCCAAAGTGCTCATTTCCATACATTAATCAACCGGCTAATCCAGCGATTAATCAACCAACTAATCGTCCGGCTCTTACCCAACATCCCAACACCGCTCAGTCTTCCGACTCCGGCCTGACTTTCAAAAGCCGCTGCAACCAACCTTGTTGCTCAGCGGCTTGTTGTTTTTCGTCCATCTCTTCATTCACCAAAGTTCCGAGATCGGGCTGCCCGGCATTCACCCAGCAGGTATACCAAACATCCCCCACCATTTGCACCGAGGCCCGCATCCGCCGCTCCACTTGTCCGGCCAGCGCGCGGTGGTACTTTTCGGAAAAGTCGCGGGAATGCATGCGGGTAAGTATGTTGTTCCGCAATTCGAATGCGTACTTTTTGTCCGGCTTGAATGCTTCCGTAAGTTGCTTTTCAAAAGCCAGCACAGAATCACTTCCCGAATGCGAGGCCTCGACGGCCTGCCAAATGTCGTGGGCGATATCCTCACGGTAAGCGGCGGGGCCGAGCCACATATCATATTGTTCTGCATAAATCTCCGGCAGCCGCGATTCCCAGAAACCGTGAATGCCGTCCTGGCCGGTGAGCTGCCCATTATAGTTGCGCGTGGTGTGCAACGGCACGTGGGCATCGGCAATGTAATGGCCGAGGTCCGCCGACATGCGGAGAATGCGGGCCGCATTCTTTTCCCTGAATGCAGACGTTAGCTGCGAAGCGGCGATCTGCACATGCCACGGCACAATGCCGTGTTTGCGAAGGCTGTCCTCGCCCACCTTATTCACGGCCGCCTGCCAATGTTTGGGTAGTACTGCCAATGCGCTGTCGCCGTACACATCCAGGTCGATAAAATGCCGCTCAGCCTCGCCCACGACGGCATAACGCCGCTTGTCCGGATTCACGGCATTTTCGGTCAGATAGTCGATATGCTTTTTGTAAAAAACCTGCATTTCCATCGGCAGCCGGAATACCGCCAGGCGGTTGATCCGCTTGTGCGCCCAGAAGCCCCAACGCGGTTTTGCACCGGTTTGAAGCAATATAAATGCGACTATAAGACTGAGATGCAGTGCGTAGATGAAAAAAATCCGCTTTTTTTCAGTTTTTTTTCGCTGCGGTGAATGGAATGGCGCCATACAATATTCGGAAGGTGGTTTTCGGCTGTTTTACACCTATTGAGACGTCATTTGCAAAAAAAGTAACACAATGCCGGGTTTGCGACACTTGATTTTTCACTAGCGCGACTTTTTAAACCCACAAGCGATATTCAGTGAGCAACGCGCAAGCCTCATTTAAAAATTATGCAAAAAAATATTCGCCGAATATTATTTCGGAAAGTAGATTTCCAGGGATCGTTTCTTTTCTCAAATATTATTTTTTCAAAATTATTTATATTTATTATCCAAATAATACAATAATCGATTTAAGTTTTACATTTGTAGCAAGAAAAATGGTTCATTGCATTCATGGATTTTGCTATAATGAAGAAG
Source organism: Dyadobacter fermentans DSM 18053 (assembly GCF_000023125.1). Taxonomy (NCBI): domain Bacteria; kingdom Pseudomonadati; phylum Bacteroidota; class Cytophagia; order Cytophagales; family Spirosomataceae; genus Dyadobacter; species Dyadobacter fermentans. Next base: position 225,837 of record NC_013037.1, on the reverse strand, counting down.
AGAAATAAAACATTAGGATATTTGGTCCCCGTTTTCGCGCTTTGCGTTTTTATGCTGGTCATTTACGGCGCTTATGTACCGCACAAACCGGCCGAGATTCAGCGGGTGGTTTGCATCAAGTTCAAGCCCGGTACCAGCACACAGGAAGTTGAAAAACACCTCCGCGATTTTGCGACGATGAAGAAAGCGGTGAAAGATGTGGTGGCCTACTCGGCCGGACATGTGCAGAAGTCGGACGAGAGTGGTGAGGAATTCGATGTGATCCATTACCTGACATTCCGCACCAGCGACGCTGCCCGCGAGTACACACAAAATGCCGACAGACAAGCATTTGTGAAAGCCAACGAAGGCCAATGGGACAAAGTGCTGGAGATGAATTCCAACATCGAGAAGTAATTAATAATAGTAATAGGAGTGAAAATCTTAAAGAGAGCCGGGCATCCCGGCTCTCTTTTTATTTCCACGGTTACCAGTTGATCGGTTCCAGGCCTTTGCTTTCCAGGTACTCGTTTGCCTTACTGAAATGCTTCGTCCCGAACCAGCCGCCGCCATTCGCCGACATGGGCGAAGGGTGCTTCGCTTTCAGCACGAAATGCTTCGAAGCGGCGATTACCGCGCCTTTTTCCTGCGCATACCGGCCCCAAAGCATAAACACGACGTTGCTTTTCTCGTCGGACACGCATTTGATCACCGCGTCCGTAAATCGCTCCCAGCCTTTTCCCTGGTGCGAGCCGGCCGTGGCGGCCTGCACCGTGAGCGTCGCATTCAAAAGCAGCACGCCCTGCTTCGCCCAGCGTTCGAGGTTACCCGATGGCGGGAAGGGCTTTCCGAGGTCCTGCTGGATTTCCTTGAAGATATTGATCAGCGAAGGCGGCATGCGCACACCGTCATTCACCGAAAAACAGAGGCCGTGCGCCTGGCCGGGACCGTGGTAAGGGTCCTGCCCCAGGATTACGACTTTGCATTCATCGAAACTGCAATAATTGAAGGCGTTGAATATCTGCTTAGCGGGCGGAAATATCTGTTTGGTCTGGTATTCTTCCCTCACAAAAGCGGTGAGTGACGCGAAATAGGGCTTTTCAAACTCGGGCGCGAGCCGCTCTTTCCACGACTGCTCAATTTTTACATCCATGCGGTTGAATTTGTTTTAGAAAACCAAATTATGTCTTTTTTGATTTGGTTTTATCAGCAATTGATGACTATTTTCGTTAAAAGTGAGGTGCAAACAGGTATATTTACCGCCGCTCCGATAGTCCCATTACTTTTACAACACCCTCGATCTATATGGTTTCCAAGGTTACAGATGGTGTCAAAGTCACCGTTTTGACGGAATATCAGCCCGACTACTCCAATCCGGGTCAGGATCATTTTGTGTTTACCTACAAAATCCTGATCGAGAACCACAGCGAGCATACCGTTAAACTGCTGAGAAGGCACTGGCTGATCCACGACGCCAACGGAACCGTACGCGAAGTGGAAGGCGCGGGCATTGTAGGGCTGCAACCCGTGCTGGAACCGGGCGATGTGCATGATTACGTGTCGGGCTGCAACCTGCGTACCGATATGGGCAAAATGGCGGGCACCTACCTGATGGAGCGCGTGCTCGACGGCCGCCAGTTCCGCGTCGTGATCCCCGCATTTTCGCTGGTAGCGCCTTATCGCCTCAACTAAATCGTCGGCCCGGCCGAACTTAAAATTCCACTGCATTGATTGCTGCTTATATTAAGTACCTTTTGCGCTCGGGAAACGAGCATGCCATACACTCCCCTTTCCTGTTCGAACTTTACAACCAAGTAATTGCCGTCCGGAAGGACAATAACCCGGAATACGAGGCGATCCGAAAGCTGCGGAACGAACTGCTGCGTTCCGACGAGCAAATCGAGATCCTCGACCTCGGCGCCGGCTCGCGCATCAACAAATCCAACCTGCGCAAGATCAGGACCATCGCAAAAAACGCAGAAAAACCCGCCAAATTCGGCCGACTTTTCTACCGGCTAATCCGGCGTTTTCAACCGGCGACGATCATCGAGCTCGGCACATCACTCGGGCTCACTACCTTATATATGTCGAAAGCGAAGCCGGATGCGCAGCTGATCACCTTCGAGGGCTGTCCGCAAACGGCCGGCAAGGCGCAGGAGCATTTCGAACGGGAGGGCGCGGAAAATGTCGAAGTCGTGCTGGGCAATATTGATGAAACGCTTCCCAAAAGGCTTGAAACGCTCGACCGGCCCATTGACTTTGCGTATTTCGACGCCAACCACCGCTACGAACCAACCGTACGGTATTTCGAACAGTGCCTGCCACACATTCAAAACGGCTCGCTGTTCATTTTCGACGATATTTATTGGTCGGAAGAAATGACCCGTGCCTGGGAGTACATCAAGGCGCATCCGCAAGTGACGGTGACGGTGGACCTGTTCTGGATCGGACTGGTTTTCTTCCGAAGCGAGCAGGTGAAGGAGGATTTCGTGCTGCGGTTCTGATATTATACCGTTAAGTATTTGCTAGGCCCGTTAGATAATTGCGGAAGCCGTCCGAAGAAGGGTTCATGGTAAAGTTTGCTATTTTTGTCTCCCCTCGTCTCAACTTCCATGACTATACAATCCATCCTTAATTCCCTCAGCAGCAAGGGAATTATTTCCGACCGGCAGGCGGATGCCATTGCATCATTCGAGAACGAAAAAGCATTTTCCATTCACTGGGAATTGCGCTCGGTTTTATACCTGGGCATCCTGCTGTTCAGTTCCGGCGCGGGTGTGCTGATCTACGAAAACATTGACACGATCGGGCACCAGGCCATTATTGCCGCCATTGCCTGCATTACGGTGGCCTGTTTTTACTACACTTACAAAAACAGCCTTCCCTATTCCCGCGAGCAGGTGCATAATCCCAACAAATTCGCGGATTACGTGCTGCTGCTCGGCTGCTCGACGTTCCTGGGGCTCGAAGGTTACATTCAATACCAATACAATGTATTCGGAACGCGGTACGGGCTGGCTGTCATGATCCCGACCATCCTGTTCTTTTTCTGCGCCTACCGTTTCGACCACCGCGGCGCATTGTCCATGGCCATTACCGGCCTCGCTTCCTGGCTCGGGCTCACCATCGCGCCGCTTTCCGTGCTATCCGGCAACGATTTTTCGGACGGCAAACTGATCATCCCGGCCATTGCGCTCGGCTCGGTACTTACCGCGACAGGCTGGATATCGGAGGAACAAAATGTCAAAAAGCACTTCGCATTCACCTATATGCTCATGGGCGGCAATCTGGCTTGCATTGCGGCACAGATCGGGCTGTTCAGTTATGATCCCAAAACCCTCTACTTCGTGATTGGGCTCGGCCTATGCTACTTTTTCATTCTCCGGGCGCGGCAGGCGCAGTCACTGCTGTTTTTGCTGATGGGCACGGTTTATGGGTACTCGATTCTTACATACGTCATTTTCACCAACCTCGGCGCCGACGCTGCGGTGGGACTGGGTATTTTCTACTTTTTCTTTTCCAGCATCGGCGTCATCTATTTCCTGTTGAACTTCAAAAAATTCCTGGGAATCAAAAAATGAAGAAGGCATACAACGAAACCTGGGTCGAAAACCTGCACATCCAGGCGCAGGCGGCAGAATGGAAAGCGAAGAACCTGCTTTCCGAAGAGCAGCTCGAAGCGGTGAAGGAAGTATTTCCCGAAAAATTTTACCGGCCAGGCATATTCGTCAAAATCGGTCTGTTTTTCTTCGGCGTGATCGCATGCACGTTTTTCGTCGGTTTTCTGTCGCTGTTTCTGTACGATGGAGGTTCAGAAGTCCGCTTTTCGATGCTCAGCCTCATTTGCTGCGTCTGCTTCCTGTTTTCCCTCGAATTTTTAATCAAAACCAGAAACCTTTTCCACTCCGGCGTCGATAATGCACTGCTTTACGCGGCCGTCGGCGCAGGGATTGTACCAGTGTTCCTCGTTTTTGAAAACGCGCCGCTGTGGATGTACTGCCTGGTGGGGCTTGCCATTGTCATCCCCGCCACGTTACGCTATGCCGATCTGCTTGGGCCGGTGGTCATTTTCGGGCTGTTATTTACCGTGCTGGCCGATCTCATGATGAAGTTCCCGCTCGGGAAAGCCCTGCTCCCGTTTGGCGTGATGATCCTCTCCGCTGCCATTTATTTCGGAAGCCGTAAGAACAAGGCGCTTTATTACCGCGAATGCAAGCAAATCCTTGAACTACTTTCGCTCGTAACCTTCTATTTGGGTGGAAATTACCTCGTCGTGCGAGAATTGAATGCTGTGATCAGCGGCTTGAATGTGTCCATTGCACCGCAAATCGCTTTCGCGCCGCTTTTCTACATGTTTACGTTCATTATCCCGGTGCTGTATGTTTGGGTTGGTTTAAAGACGGCTAACCGCGTGCTGTTCATCGTGGGTTTGCTGGCTTTCGCATTTTCGGCTTATACTTACCTGCATTATTTCAGCCCGCTTACCGGTTCGCAGGAAATGGTGCTCGCGGGCGTGCTCATGATCGTCGCGTCGGTTGCGCTCATGAAGTACCTGCACACGCCCCGCCACGGGATCTCGGACGAGCAGGACAGGAAACGCCGGTATGCAAATCTGGAAGCCATTATCGCCGCCCACCAGCTGGGCGCAACGCCGGACGGGCAGGGCCTGGAATTCGGTGGAGGAGAATTCGGCGGAGGAGGTGCGGGCGAGGTTTATTAATTGCGCAAAAATTTGGATCTTGCAGCAGTTACATTGCCCATTACCGAAACTCAATTATGAAAAAACTGCTTGCATTTGCATTACTAAACCTCTTTTGTTACGCATCCTTCGCACAAGCCCAGAAAACTTCCGGCAACCCGGTGTTCCCCGGATGGTATGCCGATCCCGAGGGAATCATCTTTAACAAAACATTTTGGATTTACCCCACATTCTCGGCCCCTTACAACAAACAGGTCCATATGGATGCATTCTCGTCCAAAGACCTCGTGACCTGGAACAAACATCCCAACATCATCGACACTTCGGCCGTAAAATGGGCTAAGCGGGCCATGTGGGCGCCTTCCATCATCGAAAAAGATAAGAAATACTACCTCTTCTTCGGCGCCAACGACATTCAGAACGACAATGAAAAAGGCGGTATAGGCGTGGCCGTCGCCGATCGTCCCGAAGGCCCATTCAAGGATTACCTGGGCAAACCGCTCATCGACAAGTTCCACAACGGCGCGCAGCCGATCGACCAGTTTGTGTTCAAGGACAAAGACGGCCAATATTACCTTTTCTATGGCGGCTGGCGGCATTGCAATGTGGCCAAGCTAAAAAGCGACTTCACCGGCTTTGTTCCGTTCGAAGATGGTACTATATTCAGGGAAATTACGCCGAAAGGCTATGTGGAAGGCCCGTTCATGTTTATCCGCAATGGTAAGTACTATTTCATGTGGTCGGAAGGCGGCTGGACAGGACCGGATTATTCCGTGGCCTATGCCATCTCCGATTCGCCTTTCGGGCCTTTCGAACGAGTAGATAAAATTTTGCAGCAAGATCCCAAAGTGGCTACCGGTGCCGGTCACCATTCGGTAATACAGGTTCCGGGCAAAGACGAATGGTACATCGTTTACCACCGCCGCCCTTTGACAGAAACCGATGGCAACCACCGGGAAACTTGCATTGACGTAATGTCTTTCGACGACAAAGGACTGATCAACCCCGTGAAAATAACGCGGGAGGGCGTCAAGCCTGTCCGGTTAAAATAAAACCCAAACCCTGTGCTGAAAATCCTCTATCAAGGCAGGCTATTCGACGAGAAAGCCGCCAAAACCCTGCTGTGGTCATTCGGACTAACGCTTCTGACGGTTACTTACACCACCGCGCAACGCTTCGACCAGGTACTGTTCGGAAAACTGCCGCAAGACTACCAGCTCTATCCGCGCGATGCCAACAGCGAGGGCCATGCGCCCGTTTCCGGGATTGTGGATGCCCCCGGGTGGAAATATGTATCGGTGCAAGTGCTGCGGAACGGCGAGGCATATCAGTACAGGAGGGCAAACATTCAGTATGGAGGGAATGAAAAGGGTACATTCAGCACCGAGGCGACAATCAAGGCGGAGCGGGCCAACTATGATTTCAAAGTTTTTCTTTGCAAAGACGGCGACTCTTCGCTGATCGTCTCACGGACGCGCGTAGTGGCCGGTGACGTGTACATCCTTTCCGGCCAATCCAATTCGACGGGCTTTTTCGCGGAACGGGACACGAGTATGTTCTGCCGGACATTCGGAAGGATTACCGATAACCTCAACACGACGCCCTACAATGCCGCCGACACGCTTTGGGCATTGTCGAATATGCATCCGTACAACAACGGCGTCGGCTCGATCGGCTTTGAAATCCAGAAACAATTGATGGAAAAGTCGGGTGTGCCGAACTGCCTCATCAATGCGGGATACCACTGGTCGTCGGCCTATTCGCATTCGCTGCGCACGGAAAACAATCCCACGGATTTCACGACCGGCTACGGCCGGATGCTTTACCGGGCACAGAAAGCGGGCGTCGCACATGCGGTGAAGGCCTACATTTTCAGACAAGGCGAAAGCGAATCGTACGGCGAGGGCGGCAATTGGGAAGGACATTTCGATGTTTTGTACAAAAACCTGAAAACCGATTTTGCCGGGCTCGAAAAGCTCTATGTTTACCAGATCGACATCATTTACCATTCTTCGCTGATAGGCGTGCTCATCCGCGACTACCAGCGGCGCCTGCCCGATATTTATCCCGACATCGACAACCTCGCAACCGTCGGAACCACCGGTTTCGACGGCCTGCATTACAATCGCGATGGCAACAAGCAGAGCGCATTTGAGCTTTCCCGCCTCATGCTCCGTGATTTTTACGGTTCCAAGGACACCACCGACATCGCCTCGCCGAACCTGAGAAAGGCATTTTACAACAATGCCGAAAAGAACAGCCTCACCCTGGTATTCGACGAGGGCCAGCAATTGAAATACCCCGAACCCTACAACCACCCCAGCGGCCCCGTGCTCGACCTGAGCACATTTTTCTACCTCGATCACCAGGCAGGCGCCGCAGCAAGCGGCAAAGCGGAGGGCAACCGCATTATCCTCGACCTTAAATCCCCGCAAAACGCATCCAAGCTCGATTACCTGCCCCCTTACCTCGAACAGGGAGGCCCGTACTATCCTTTCACCGGTCCGTACATTACCAACTCCAAGGGTATGCGGGCATTTACGTTTTTCGGCGTATCCATTGCCACGGCGCTGCCGGGCACGGTACTCACTGCCCAAAGCGGGGCAGACGGAAACGTGCGGCTTACCTGGCAGCCGGTTGCCGGAGCTAAGCATTATGTGCTGGAACGCAAGTTTGGCGAGGATGCGGCTTTCGCGCCGCTTGCCCGCGTAGAAGGAACCGTGGCCGAATGGCGTGACGAACCGGGCGAATCGGCCCTACCGATTATTTATCGGCTGGTAGCGGTGAACGACGTGGCGGAATCCGCCGCGCCTGCCATTGCGGAAGTTGCCCCTACCCTCGTGCTGGGTACGGAAAAAGACCCGGATGCGCGCTTCGACATATTTCCAAACCCGGCTGTGCGCGGCGAACAGGTTACCGTGCAATTCGCCCGGCAGCAAACCGGCCAGATCAGCCTGATCGGCCTCGATGGCCAATCTTTGGTACACCGGAAACTGAATGCCCGCCCCAATGGGACATTCACCATTCCGAAGCAAATTTCCGGGATGCATTTGATCAAGTTTGAATCGAATGGCAGGGTGTTCAGTAAAAAACTATGGATCAGATAGTTTGAACATATAATAGTAAGCGTTGCTATTTGCTGAAACCCCGGAGTGGGCAAGCACCTGCATATCTTCCGGGGAATTCTAAGGCTGTTTTTTGACTTTATACGATATTGGAATGATTTTTGCTGACCACATGCAAAACCACCGTTTCTCTATCCTGTCCGACATTAGCCCTGAAACGATATGCACCCATATGAAGAGCAGATAAAACCTGAATTCACCAAATGGCAGCTCAAAATGCAGAAGCGGCCGAACTTCATCGACCGGACTTCCAAGAAGTTTCAGGATAAAATCAACGACATTATCCCCGACAAGGTCCACCAGGTAATCACCGGCACGATCAAACAGATGGTGCGCGGCGTGCTCACAGGGGCCGAATATACCACCAGCCAGGGCATCCCCGGCGCAACGCTGGAAGAGATTGAAACGGCGGTCCGCAAAAAAATCGATTTCTATAAAAAAGCCGGAGCGGCGGAAGGCGGCATTACCGGCGCGGGCGGTTTCCTGCTTGCATTGGCAGAGTTTCCGATCCTGATCGGCATTAAAATCAAACTCCTTTTTGAAATCGCAGCCTTGTACGGCAGGCCCGTGAACGATTACCGGGAACGGCTTTTTATACTCCACATTTTCCAGCTGACATTTTCAAGCCAGAAAGGCCGGCAGGATGTTTTTGCGCAAATGATCCATTGGGACGTCCGCAGCAAAGACCTCCCGACCGACATTCACGAATTCAACTGGAAAACGTTCCAGCAGGAATACCGCGACTACATCGACCTCGCCAAAATGGCGCAGCTCATTCCGGGAATCGGTGCGGCCGTGGGACTGATCGTAAACTACCGGCTGCTCGATCAGTTGGGCAAGAATGCGATGAATGCCTACCGGATGCGATGGTTCGAGGAGCGGATGCTTGGCGGTGAAAAAGCCCTGCTGCCCGTAACAGCCTAATAAATAAAGTTTAATGCAAATTTTTATCCGATTGAATGAGCGCTAACAAAAAGCAATACACATACGGCAAAGGCCTGGACAATTCCCTGCTGGCGGTCTATAATGCGTACGTGTTTTTCATCCGTTTCTTCCGCGAAATTTTCCGTGGCAGAATGGAATTCCAGGAGATTGTCAAACAGTGCTATGCAATCGGCAACAAATCACTGTTGCTGATCAGCCTCACCGGGTTTATCACCGGGATGGTGTTCACCAAGCAGTCGCGGCCATCATTGTCCGAATTCGGGGCCACCTCGTGGCTGCCATCCCTGGTGGCGATCGCCATTGTCCGGGCGCTTGCACCACTGGTTACGGCGCTCATCAGCGCGGGTAAAATCGGCTCGAGCATCGGTGCGGAACTGGGCTCGATGCGGGTAACGGAGCAAATCGACGCGATGGAGGTTTCGGCCGTCAACCCGTTCAAATTCCTTGTCGTGACGCGCGTCGTGGCCTGCACGATCGCCATTCCCGTACTCATGTTTTATTGTGCGCTGGTCAGCCTGCTGGGCGCGTACCTGAACGTCACATTGAACGAAGGCACCAGTTTTATAGCCTTTTTTGAAAACGCATTTGAACAAATCACCTTCCTGGACATCTGGACATCCGTGGCGAAGGCGATCGCGTACGGCTTCACGATCGGCATCGTGGGCAGTTACCAGGGTTATAATGCAAGCAAAGGCACAGAGGGCGTCGGAAAGGCGGCCAACTCAGCTGTCGTGACATCCATGTTCCTCATTTTTATCGAGGAGGTGATCATTGTACAGATATCCAATTATTTCAGAATTTAAGATGGAAGAAGTATTCAAACCCGGCGAGCCGGTTATCGAGGTACGCGACCTGTACAAGTCGTTCGGCGACCTGCACGTGCTGCAAGGCGTGGACCTCACCGTGAACAAGGGTGAAAATATGGTGGTGCTCGGCCGCTCGGGAACGGGTAAGTCCGTGTTGATCAAAATCATGGTAGGCCTGCTCAAACAGGACCGGGGCGATTGTGTGGTGCTGGGGAAAGAAGTCTCCAAACAAGAAGGCAACGATTTGCGCGATTTGCGGCTTAAAATCGGGTTTTCATTCCAAAACAGCGCCTTGTACGATAGTATGACCGTCCGTGAGAACCTCGAATTCCCGCTCGTGCGGAACATCCCGAACCTCACCCGTGCGGAGATTGACGAGCAGGTTGAATATGTACTCGACGCCGTGGGCCTGCTGCAAACGATCAACCAGGTCCCCGCGGAGCTTTCGGGAGGCCAGCGCAAGCGGATCGGGATCGCGCGCACATTGATCCTCAAACCGGAAATCATGCTCTACGATGAGCCAACGGCCGGCCTCGACCCTATTACCTGTCTCGAAATCAACGAGCTGATCAATGAAGTGAAGGAGAAATACCAAACCACCTCCATCATCATCACGCACGACCTTACCTGCGCACGCGACACCGGCGACCGCGTTGCGATGCTCCTCGACGGCAAGTTCCTGAAAACGGGCACATTTGAAGAAGTATTTAGTTCCGACGAAGAGCGGATCAAGAGTTTTTACGATTATAATTTCATCCACTAATAATGGCAACATCAACCAAACGCTCGGTCAACGTAGGCCTTTTCGTCATCATCGGCATTCTCATTTTCGTAGTGGGGATTCTCACCATCGGAAGCATGAAGAAGGTTTTTTCATCGACTATTACCGTCAAAACCATTTTCGATGATGTAAACGGACTGAAAATCGGTAACAATATCTGGTATTCCGGGGTGAAGATCGGAACTGTCAAGAGCATCCGTTTCCTCGACAATTCCAAGGTAGAGGTAATGCTCAACATCGAAGAAAAGTCGCAGGAATTCATCCGCAAAAATGCCAAGGCCAAGGTCAGCACCGACGGTCTGATCGGCAACAAGATCATCGTCATTTACGGCGGCACGCAAAAAGTGCCTTCCATTGAGGACGGCGATGAGCTGCTCGTGGAGAAAATTGAAAGTACGGAAGAAATGCTCGCCGTGCTTTCGGAAAACAACAAAAACCTGCTCGGCATCACCAGCGCATTCAAGACCATCAGTAAAAACATCCTCGCCGGAAAAGGTACGGTAGGTATGCTGCTTAACGACGAGCGTCTTTACAACGACCTCGACCAGACCCTGGGCGCGATGAAAAAAGCGTCCGTGAATGCGCAGTCACTCACTGCCTCGCTGGCCGGCTTCTCGGCGAAACTGAATGAAAAAGGCGGGCTGGCGAATGATTTCGCTACGGACACCGTGATCATGAAAGACCTTCGGAGCAGCATTGCGCGCCTGAACGAAACGGTGTCGTCGGCGAATGTGATGGTCAATAACCTGAAAACAGCCAGCGCGGATCTCAATTCGAATAAAACCAGTCCGCTGGGCGTCCTGCTGCACGACGAAGCCACGGCTTCCAACCTGAAAGAAACGCTGAAAAACCTGGAAAGCACTACCGAGAAGCTGGACGAAAACATGACCGCGCTTCGTTCCAACTTCCTGTTTCGCAGGTATTTCCGTAAGAAAGAGAAGGAACAGGCCAAGCAGCCGGCCAAAGAAGAAGTAAAAGAGCAGGAGAACCAACAATAATGTGATAGTTTTGCAGAATCGGGTTATATTGTCGAAATATTTCTTCAAATAGTAACACGAATTCCCACTAACTGACCTCTGGAAAACTTTTAACACGAACCGATGGCCTTACAACTCAACCCCTCCCTGGACCTTGCCTACATCGACCAGGCGTACGGAGAAGATCCTGTAATCCTGTACATGATTTTTGATGCATTTCTGAGCGACTCGGTGCCCCGCTGGCGGGCCTTGCAGGGCGCTCTGGAATCGGGCGATCTGAAAGAATCAGCCAGTATCGTGCACGGATTGAAACCTTCATTCACGATGACAGGCCTCACGCACGTGAGACCGAAAGTGGAAGTGCTTGAAAAGGCCATCAAGGACGAACAATCGAAGGAACACCTGCTGGACATGTACCACCGCATTTCGGCAGAAATCGACGGGCTGATCCCGATCCTGGAATCGGAATCGGAGCGGTTGAAGACGCTGTAATATCAGTAATGAGCTTTTATTGGCGCATAGCAATACCTGCTATGCGCTTTTTCTTTTGGATTTTTCCCAGGCAGCACTTTGCGAGCCGCGAATGTACCGCCGGATGCCCGCCAGCACCGCGTAGTTCATCATGCAAAAGTAGTAGGGCACAAAAAGGGCCTTGATTTTGATCTTCCGGGTTTCCAGCACCCATCCCGCCAGCGCGAGCAGGTAAAATCCGGCCTGTCCGGCGAGCAGCACCTGATAAATGAGCCCGCCCGATTGGGCCACGATAATTATATTGAGCACCAGCGCGAGGATCATCAGGAACGGCGTCACCGTCCAGCGAAGCACGCGGTGACTGATGTATTGGAAGGACAGCAGCGGATCATGAAACGGGTTCAGCAGCTTTTTCAGGCGCAATATCGACTGAATACCGCCCGCCGCAATGCGCACCTTCCGTTTCAACTCTTCTTTAATGTTCTCTGACGACAATTCCGAAGCATACGCTTCCGGCTCATACACAATGCGGTAACCCTTTTCGGCGATCTGCATTGAGATCATGAAATCGTCGAGAATGGTATCGGGCTCCACGGAACGGTACAGCGACCGCCGCACGCTGAACAGCTCGCCCGCTGCTCCCACCACGGAATACAGCTCCGAATCCCAAGTTTTGAGGGCCGATTCGTATTTCCAGTAGAAACCCTCCCCCGCCGTGGCATCGGAAAGCGCATCCTGCATTACGCGCTTCTCGCCCGACACCGCCCCTACCCGGGCATCGGCATAATGCCTGGCAATGAGCAGCAATGCGTCTTTGTTCAGAAACGTGTTGGCGTCCGTGAAAACGACCACTTCGGTGTCCACTGCGTCCATAGCACGGTGCATGGCGAGGATTTTCCCGCTGCGTACGGGCGTGTGCATGAGCTTGATCTGCGGGTACTTCGCTACGAGTTCCGGCGTGCGGTCGGTGGAGCCGTCGGTAACGAAAAGCAGCCGCAGCTTGCCCGCCGGGTACGACAGGCTGAGCGTATCCGCGATTTTTTCTTCAATAATGCTTTCCTCGTTGTAGGCCGCTATCACCAGCGTGAGCGTCGGGAAATCCTGGTCGAGACCTGGTGCGAGCCGTTTTCCCCTGAATGCCCTGCGAATGCGCACGAGCAGGTACAGCACGATGCCGTAGCCAAGAAATGTGTAGAAAACAATGAACAAACTGAGCCAGAAAACGATCTCCATAAATCAGCGGGTCAACGGGAAGCCTAGGTTTTTGCTATCGGGTTTGTTTTTGAAATGCCAGGTAATGGCGCTCAGCAACACCGGGATGAAATGGTACTCTTTATTTTTAATGTATTGAATGATATTCCGCGGCACCACCGCCAGCATGAAATAGCACCAAAACAGCAGGAATGTAAAACCGGGCGCATTTTTGCGGATAAACAAAATGCGGTTGCGGTTCATAAAAAACTCTTTCAGCGCAGTGCGCTTACCTACTGACACCGATTCCTTGTGGTAAATCAGCGCGTCGAGGTTGACGTGGATTTCGTACCCGGCTTTTTTAATGCGCTCGCACCAGTCGAGCTCTTCATAATAAAGGAAATAGTTCTCGGCCATTCCGCCGGCCTTTTGCCACGCTTCCCGGCTGATCATCATTGCGGCTCCGTGCGCGTAGCCGGTGGGGCCGGTGAGGAAATCGTATTGCCCGCGGTCCTGCTCAAACTGCCCGATGCACGCATTGCGGCAAGTGTAGTAGTTCATCGGCGTGTAGCCGGTGTATTGCAGCATCCCGGGCTGGTCGAAATAATGGATTTTGGGGGATATCATCCCGATTTTCGGGTTAGCCTCCATCGAATCCACCAGTTTTCCGATCAGGTCGGCCGTTACCTCGGTGTCGTTGTTGATCAGGAAAAGGTAATCGCCTGTGGCGTGGGCCATACCGATGTTGTTGCCCCCTGCAAAGCCCGTATTCTCATCCGACCGGATAAACAATATGCCGGGATACCGCTCCTTCCACTCCGGCACGGGGTTTGCTTTGCTGCCATTGTCGACGACGATGATTTCCAGATCGGGGTAGTTATTCACTTCCGCCAGCGATTTCAGTAAGTCTTCGGTAACCTTCGGCTGATTGAAATTCACCGTTACGATCGAAACTTTTTTCATGCGCAAAATTGTGCCGGTAATGCTGCTGAAACGAAGGAATATTTGTGTTGATTTGTAGAACTATTTCAAATTTAATAATAAAAACATAGCTTTAACCAAAATCCGGAGATGATCGCCGGTTTTTGTAAAAACATCCCTGAATGCATTCCTGACAGCCTTCCGACGAACAAACTAATCCAAGCGTGAAACTCAACCGCCTGCTCAACGACCAAAATCCCGACTCCACTCCGCCTGCTTCTCAGGGACAGGACATTACGCGCGTGGAGCGAAAGGTAGCAGAGCTGATCGAGGCCATTGAGCAGTCCGATGTGGACGGGCATCATTCGCGGGATTTTCAGAAACAGATCGCCGACGCGTTTCAGCGGTCGGCGGCCACACAAAAACGGCTGGCGCCATTCAAAGAGCTCGATCAGGAAAATAACCTGTCGCGGGAAGAATTACTGGAAGGATTGGAAAAACTGCTTTCCGAAAACCAGTTCGATAGCCGGATCAATGCACCCAAGCGCGGCAAAATCGTTCAGAAAGGCGTCATGTTCATTCTCGCGATCCTGCTCATCGTGGTCGGCTTTGCGATGATCATCATGCCCGCGCCGCCGAGCTTCGAGCTTTTTACGGTGTATTATTTCAATATCAATGACGGCGTTACGATTATGGACCTGGTGTCGCTGCTCATTATTTTCGGTGGGGTACTTTTATTTGTGCTTAACTTCAACAAGAAATGATCAGCTTCCCCGATCCGCCGACCACCGTCAAGAAAATCCTGCTCGTGGAGGATAACCTGCTGTTCCGAACGGTGGTTGAACACGCGTTGGTGCGGGCCGGATACACCTGCGTGCTGTGCGAATCGGCGACGGAGGCATTGAAAATGCTGCTCGTGGAAACGCCCGACCTGATCCTTTCAGACTATGATATGCCCGAAATGAACGGTTTCGATTTCCGGCAGGCCGTGCTGCTCAATCCCAACATCAGCGACATTCCTTTCGTGTTCCTGACATCGTTCACCGATAATAAACTGGTGCTCGAAGGCCTCAATATGTCGGCATTGGACTTCATCAACAAAGAGACGCCGATCCCGGTGATCATCACCAAGCTGAATAATATCATCAAAACCCTTGAAAACGAGCACGTAAGGTCGGTAAGGGAATTGAAAGTAGCGGCGGAAACGCTGAATGTAAAGTCCATTCCCACGCACGCGCCGCGGGTGAGCGGTTACCGGATTTTTTACTGGCACAAAGGCTACCGCGGGTATCCGGGTGGTGATTTTATTGATTTCGTGCAGGTCGACAGCCGGTATTGCTTCGCATTCCTGGGGGATATTATGGGTAAAAAATGGAAAGCCTGGTTTTTCACCTTCGGTTTCCTGAGCTACATCCGTGCCGCGATCCGCTTCTGCGTGCTCGACCAGGATTTCGAGCTGGCGACGATCGTACAGAAGATCAACAAGCTGATTTACCTCGATGAAAGTTTGCAGAACATCCTGTCGAGCCTGTCGCTGCTCTTGCTCGACACCCACACGGGCGAGGTGCATTACACGGGGGCGGGCGACCTTCCGCTGATCAGCTACTCGCCCGAAAACGGCAGGACATCCACCATACAATCGACCGGGCTGCTGCTGGGCTTGCTCGAAGACGGCCTTTATGACAAGCAAATCGTACAAATGAAAGCCGGCGACCAGCTCGCGATCTTCACCGACGGGATGATCGACATTCCGTCCAACGGATCGAAGAAAAGCGACTATCCGTTTTTTGTAGAAAAAATAACCCCCTACCTCGGCCAGCCCGACAGCTTCGAGCAGATTCGCAGGAACGTCCTCGACCTGATTGACGACAGCAACCAGATGGACGACGCGAGCATCATTTTTATAGAAAAACAATAGCCATATATGATACTGAAAGTTGAGGAAGCAAACCGCGTCGTGCACGCCACTATTTTACCGGAAGAGGCAAGTCTTTCGAATGCCGACGCATTTAAGGAAGAAATGATCACGATCATCGGCCGGGGAGTACGCCTGGTGATCGTCAGTTTTGAAAACGTGAATTATATCGACAGTTCATTCCTGGGAAGCCTCGTCGTGGCATTGAAATATGCGATGCCGCGCAATGTCGATATTTACCTGGTCTCCCTGAAACCGGATGTTAAGAACCTGCTCACGCTCATCCGGATGGACAAGGTGTTCAGGATATTTGACAATTTCGAGGAGGCGATGGGCTCACTAAGTTAGTTTATGAGGGAGGAGGATCAGATCAGAATAGTTTTCGATTGTAACCGGGAAGGTATCCCGGGCACGTTGAACGTGTGCCTGGGCCACATCCGGGAAAAAGCGGGCATTACGCCGCTCGACGATACCCTGATGGCCAAAATCAAATGGGTGATCATGGAATTGCTCACCAATGCCGTGAAACACTCCGGCGAGCGGGAATCGCTGCTCAAAATCGGGTTTACCGGCGGGGCCGTGGTGCTCGAAAAGGAAGATTACGGCAAGCCGCTCGTCCTCGTGGGCCAGGACCGGAAGAAGATCATGTGGCCGCTTGAAGACATTGTGCGGCCGATGGACTTCCCGATTTACCACAATGGAATGGATTCGCTGTGCGTGCGGACCGACGAAGCGGGCCGGGCGACCTTTTTCATCGAACAGCTCGATGAGCTCGAAATGCCCGCACTGCTGTCCGATACCAGCGAGCATTTCGGGCTACTGATCATGACCAAGGCATCCGACGAGTTCGCGTACGAGCACGATACCGACACGGGCGTAAACCGCTTTATCAGCACATTCTACCTCAATTCACCGGCATGAAACACCGTTTCGAAGTACTGGACATATTCCGCGGGCTGTTTGCCTCGCTCGTGTTCATGTTCCATCTCGGCCCCTTCGCCAACACGCCCATTCTGAACAACCGTTTCATTGAAAACTCCGACATGTTCGTGGACTTTTTCTTCGTCCTCAGCGGGTTCGTGATCGCGTACAGCTACCAATCGCTGGCCGATTGGGGCCAGTTCGGCCTGTTTCTCAAAAAAAGGGTTTATCGCATTTACCCGCTGCATTTCGTGATGCTGCTGGCATTTGTCGGGATGGAAGTGGCCAAAAACCTGCTGGTGCCTTACATTAAAGTCAATAACCTGGTGAATCCGGCCAACAATGTCTACACCTTTTTCACGTCACTTTTCCTGATCAACTCCACGCCGGTGCCGGGCGTGCGGGATGTGAGCTGGAACATTCCCAGCTGGTCTATCAGCGCGGAAATGATGGCTTACCTGGTTTTCGGGAGTCTGGTGGTGTTCATTCACCGCAGCAACCAGTTTCGCAGTCGCAATGCGTGGTACGGACTCATGATCGTCATTTCCCTCGCCGCGCTCTGGTCTGTTTCCAAAAGTTTCCAGATCAATTACAGCTTCGATTACGGCTTTTTGAGGGGCATTCTAGGTTTTTTCACCGGCGTTTTGTGCTTCAACTTTTTCAGCGTCACCCACGTACGCGTGCGCGAATGGTCGCCCGCACTATTTTCGGCCGTGGAAGCGATATCGTTGAGCCTCATTTGCCTCAGCATTTACAACGGGGAGTTCATGAAACCGTGGGGCGCAGTCTTTGAAATACTCTTCTTCATTTGCATTTACACATTCTCCTTCGAAAAGGGGTTTATTTCAAAAGGGCTCAAAAGCGTGCGGTTGCTGCATAAGCTCGGGCAATACTCCTACTCGATCTACATGACGCACGCGCTGCTGATCAGCCTTTTCAATGTATTATTTATCCGGATATTGAAATTTCCCCCGGAAGCATATTCTTACCTGTTTATCGTCAATTTCGTGCTGATCTATTTTGTATCCGCATGGACGTACAAGCACATTGAAATGCGTTTCCAGTACAAATCACCTAAGAAGGTACAGGAAGGAGAAATGGCGCGGAAGTAGGTGCGGCCGCCCCGGAGGGGCATCCTGTTTATAGGGATCAATTACAATACCGAAATCCGGCTCCTGCGGAGCCTCCGGAGTCGCTACGGCTGGATCACCTGTTCGAGGTGGTAATGGATAATGTCGCCAATGGCATCCACACGGTTTTCCCACGTGTTTTCGGCGGCGATCGTTACGCGGTTTTTGCGCTGCTCGGCATTATCGGTTTGAAGAGCCGTGTTAATGGCTTCCGAAAAACTGTCCGCAGTTTCGCAGAATGTCACCTCGCCTTTGGTAAACTCCTTTAAATCAGGGTTAAAGTCAATTGCGACCACGGGTTTGCCCGCGCCGAGGTATTCGAAGAGTTTCAATGGAAAAATGCTGCTGCTTACGTCGTCTTTCTTGAACGGGATCAGCGCGACATCGAAGCCTTTGATCACCGCAGGCATATCGTCGTAATCGATCGGGCCGGGGAAATGGACATTTTCGGCGGTAAAGAACCAGTCGGGCACAAACTCCCGCGACACCGGCCCCACGAATGCAAAGCTCTTATCGGGATTCGCGAGTATGACCGTTTTCAGCAAATCATAATCCATGCGCCGCTCGATCGCACCCAGGTAACCGATTACCGGCTTTTTTAATGCGGCAATGGCCGGGTAAACCGGCAAATCGGGGTTCAAAGCCTTGCTGCTATGGCCCAGATCGGCCGCATTGGCCACGAAATAGCTGTACGGGTTCTGCTGTTTTTTCTCCTCGTACAATTGCCTGCTGCTGCAAATCACCACGTCGCTCTGCTTCACGAGGATATCCTCCGAAACCACACCGTGCCGCCGGTTGAAAGGCAGCACCATCGGATCGAGGCAATGGTACACTTTGAGCCTCGGCGAGAGGCCTTCCGAGAGCGTGGGGTAATGGAAGTTGAAGGAATTGATGAAAATGTAATCCCTGATCCGGTAGGTTTCGAGAATGCTTTTCAGCTTGGCGCGGATGAGGAATTCATTGAATTTCAGCGCCGCACGGAACAGCCTGTTTTCCGGAAGGAAGTTCACCGACAACAATATCGGCGGAATGATCACTTTGAGGTTCGGCGTGTCGGTTTCGATCAGTGAATGGCCTGTGAGCGAAAAATGCTCCTTGCGCAGCTGATATTCCGGCGTGCGCCGAAGCCTGAAAAAATCCCTCAGCGTGAAGGGGTTTTCAACGTAATACACCTCGTTTTCCCGTGCGAGCAGCTTGGCGGTCGTGTAATTGGTGGACTCGATAGGTGCGTCAAATCGCGGTAAACCAAAAATGATGATCTGATGTCCTTTCAGTTTCATTGGCAAAGCGTATTCAAGAGATTCACATCAGATCGTAGAAGCGGCGTGCGTCGAGCGGGAAGCCATTGCGGCAATATAAAAATTTTTACAATACATCCCTCCATTCGAACCGGTCGGTCATAATGCCTTTGGGGTGTTCGCGGCCAATTCGGAAGCCAAACCAGTTCTTTGGCGCGATCACGTGGTTTTTCTTTTTACAAATGTACGCAGCCCACCACGCAAAAGTGCTGTTGGATATAATGGCGACATCGGCATTCATGATCAGCTGAAAGTCGATGATCTCCGGGTTCGAAACGAAATGAAAGTTGTCGCGGGCCGGGAATGCGGCTTTGACGAAATCCATATCGTCACTCACGAAATACACCTTGTACGCATCCAGGTTTTCGATCGAGCTGAGCTGTTTCTGGAAATATTCGACCGGCAGCGAGATGTCGCGCTTGCCGTAGGAAAGATAGTCCGTCCGCCGGATGTGCACTACTACCGTCTTCTCGTTCCTGAAAATAGCCCCATACTGCTCGTCAAACGCCTTTTCAAACTCCGGTTTCAGCTTCGGCAATGTGCCTTTGGGTAAATGCTTAATGTAAAAATCCGACTGGTAATAGCCGTAGTACATTTGCCCGTTTTTCGGCGAAAACTCTTTCGGGCTGAAAAAGTTATGCACGTAAACCGGCGCAAAGCTGATGAACCGCGGGATGATGCGCGTGAATCCGGAATAGAGTTTGGAACCCAATGTGAGGTTATGATAACCGCCCAGATCGAAATATTTGCTCAGGTACGCGTGATGGGGATTCGGGAAGAAATACGTCAGGCGCGGGTTCCTGGTTTTCAGGTACAACAAAAAATAGTACTGGAACAATTGATTGCCGAGCCGGCCCGAAAAATATACACCTACCATAATGTGCTGATTTTTAAGACCGCGCTTTCAACATAGGCCGCAAATAACGGTCAAGGAACTCGGGATAGAATTTGTACATATACACGAACGTATTCAAAACACTCACGCCGATTTCCCTCCGCAGAATCACCTGCGCCACTGCAAAACCTACGATATTGGAACATAAAGTTGCGTAAGCCGCACCTACGACGCCCCATTCCCGGATGAAAAAATAATTCAGGCAGAGGTTCAACGTAGCCGTACCTATGACGACAAAAAACGTCATCCGCGTTTTTCCGATGGAATCCAGAATGGTGCCGAACTGCCTTCCAAAAGGGATCAACAGGCAGTAAAGCAGCGTGATTTGAAGTAATGGAATGGAATCCGCATATTTTTCTCCCGCAATGAGCGTGATCACAATGCCGGAAAACAGGTACAGAAAAATTACTACCGGCACAACCAGGGCGAGCGTCGTACCCACCGATTTTTCGTACAAATACTTAATGGCCGCCGGCCCTTCCGACTCCATGCGCTTTGCGCTCTGCGGAAACACGATCGTAGCCACCGCGTTACCCGGAATGTCGATCAGGTTGGTGATCCGCACGGCGATATTGAATGCGCCCGAAGCCGCCGGTGAGAGCATCGCGCCGAGCATCATCTGGTCGATGGTGCCGGAAAGCAGGGAGCTGATTAATGTGCCAAAAGCATATTTGCCGTACCCAAACAGCTTGGCCATCCATTCGCGACTTATTTTGGCAGATAATGCAAGATGCCCGCGCGCATGGCTGTACGCGATGAGCATGCCCGCAAGCGCGCTCGCGATCTGCACCCACACGAGGAAAATCAGTTCAACCGATAAGCTGAAAAAGTAGCAAACCAGCACAAACGTAAAGAAAACGCCCTGGCGGATCAGGGTGGTGACGAAAATGCCGTTGAACCGCAAATTGGCCTGTTCGATGCCGTTAAACTGCGCCTGCAAGCCCGAAAGCAGATAAATGGCGATGTACCAATACATCATTTCCACGAGCTGGGGCGCATCCCAGAGCCGGCTCAGCCAGGGTGAGAAAACGAGGATCGCGGCAATGCAAACGACCTGCACGATGCCGTTGATCGCAAACGAGGCGGTAATAATGGCCGGATGTTCGCGGGCGTCGGATGATGAAATGTATTTGATCAATGCATTCTGCAAGAGGCCGCTGCGGATCGCTTCCAGGATGGTGGTCGTGGAGATGAAGAGCGTCCACACCCCAAAATCGTGCTTTGTCAACAGCCGCACCAGCAAATAGAAGCCCGCGAAGCCGAAGAATACGCCCGAGAAGTTCTGGACGATATTGATAAACCCCGATTTGAGCCAGTAATCCTTTTTTCCCTCCATATCCCGTCAGAAATGCGCTTCGACGTATTGTTTAACCTCGTCGTCGGTTTTCGCATGCAGTATTTTTGCACCCGAAAATTGCGGGTACAGCTTCTCAAAACATTTGAAATAATGCTCCGGCCCCTTTTTGGAGAGGATCAGGTTGGTGCCTCCGAAGTAACTCGCCAAAGTGGCTGTGCCGCCGTGGATCGATATGAAATGGCTGGCATTGGCATACACCATCAGTTGCAAATGATTGAAATTGTTGGCATTAGCCCTATTCTCCCTGAAAAGGTTTTCCATTAAAATCACGTCGGGATGCTCGGCGGCAAGCCAACTGAACTCGTCCATATCATAAATGTCGGAGTTGTCCATCGTGATGTGCTGCGGGCGTGGACGGTTGTAAATCACCGTGTACTTGCTTTTCAGCCTGTCGAGAATGAAACCGAGCATTTCCATGCTGTAATAGCTCACCGGAGGACCGTCCCATTCCATATTATACCGGTTGGCAATGATCAGAATGGGCTTTTGATAGACGTAAATATCGTTTCGGTAAGTCTCTTTGAGCGGCACCGGAACCCATTTCGACATGTCGTAATCCTGGCTGTACAGGATGCGCGGCATTTCGAAATTGTAATTGCCCTCATTCGAGCGGGTATCGAACTGCTCGCGGTGATCGGGCGAAAAAAAGTAAAGTTCTTTCGTGTATTTCGAAGAAACGGTGCTTTCGAGGGTGCCGTTTTTGTAATGCCAGTAGGCAAATGGCAGCACAAATTGCAGCTCCGGCGCAAACTCCCCGCTGAACGCCAGTCGCTTGTATTTCTTCCGGCTGACGTAATCCTTCCAGATGTATTTCCACTGCTGCACCTGGCAGCGCAATGTATCCCGGTAAAAATAGCGGTGCTCCCACGGTAGCTTTCCATACCGCAGCAACACAACCAGACTAAGTATTTTGTTCAGCATAATCCATTAATGTGCCTTGTGAACCATCAGCTTGCCCCACCAGATCCTCACCAGCCCTACCGCCTCGGCATAACCCGTCGTAAAGACGCTCAGGATACTGAAAGGCTGAAACCGGTTGAGCCCCCAGTAGCCGATCCCCACGCCGATGAGCGTAGGAACGACGCCCGCGATGGCGACGCCGTAAATGCTGCCGGTGAGATAAATGCCCGTGACGGACGCAATGACGCTGCCCGCGAGCATGATCAGGACTTTGATGAAATTGATTTTGGGCTGATGGATAACGTCGAGTGTTAATGCAAAAAAGCGGTCGAGCGGGTACAGGAGCGCGAATGTCATGTACAGGCGCATGATGTTCGCGGCTTCGGAGTCGATGTACTTTTCACCGCCGATAATGTGAATCGCCACATCGGCCAGCACCACCGCGCCAATGCACGCGGGCAGCAAAGCCATGGTAATGAGCCCGGCGTAGCGTTTCATGGTGTCGATCACCTTCGGGCGGTTGTTCTCGTTATAGGCGGCCGACAGTTCGGGCATTCCGGTAGCGGCAAAGCTTCTCAGGGGTATTTCAATGATCTCCATCAGCCGCTGCCCGAGGTTGAAAACCGCTAATGCCGCCGGACCGAGCATGAAGTTGATGATCATCGTGTTGGACGTCCCGAACAGGTTGGAACTCAATGTGGTACCCACCGAAAATTTGCCAAAATGGAAGATCTCCCGGATGCATTCGCGCGTGCGGTCCTTGAAATTGGCAAGCCGCGCCCAGCCCATGATGATGGTAAAAGTGCTCGTAAGCGCCGCGCCGCCCAGGTAGGCGTAAATGATGTTTTGCAGGGTCGCCGTTTTGGTGAATGCCATGATCATCACAAAAAGAATGAAAAACCCCTGGCTCAGGAAGCGGATGCACAGCAGTTGATCGAACCGCTGCTCCGCCTGCACCACGCAGGAAGCGATGAAATACGGCAGCGAGGCGATATAAATAATGCCAAACCACTCCACGAACAGTACCACGGAGGGATTTTTGAACCAATCCGAAAACAGGAATGCTGGAATGTTGATCAATGCAAGAATGCCTGTAATGGCCCCGCCGATAAACCAGGCCGAACCGACGACCTCGCGCTTCCGCGCATCGCCCGCGCCTGCGTAGAACTTGATGAAGGCGGTGGTGAGAAAGCCCGACCGGAATGTATCCACCAACAGCAAAATCGACAGGAAGAACACCCACATCCCGATGCCCGCCACGGGTAATGCGCGGTACAGGATAATCATATTGAGCATGCCCAGCACCGACATAATGCCGTTGCCGGCCAGCGAAAGAAAGTGTTTATTCCTTAATTTCTGTAAGAGCTGAAATGCCATCAGGTTGCGCAAAAGATGGGGTGGTCAATACGAATTATTTTTCCAAAATTCATTTGACAAATGCACCGAAGTTGGAACCAAACGCAATATGCGAAGTAATTTTACAATATTTTTGCACAAAGCAGGAATATTGTTTTAACTTTCCTCCCAACTGCCCTGCCGCATGGGTTCGCCTGATTGTAAAGATGTACAAAACCTACTGATTGCCAGATTATGAGTTTATTGGGTTTACCTAAATGGATCTTGCCGCACCTTTTTACAAACAAGCGATTCGAAGACCTCACGGAAGCCGAGATTCAGGCGCTGCGGGAACGGATCAGCCGTTTTAAGCACGAAACCCCCGACGTGTCGGTGGTAATCCCCGCCTGGAACGAAGAAAATAATATTTACCGGACGCTCTCGTCGCTTTCCGCCAGCCGCACCCGGTATAATGTAGAGATCGTGGTGGTGAACAACAATTCCACCGACGGCACACAGAATGTGCTCGACAAGCTCGGGGTGCGCAATTACCTGCAAACCGTGCAGGGAACGCCCTTCGCCCGCCAGATGGGCCTCGATAATGCCCGCGGCAAGTTCCACCTCTGCGCCGATTCCGATACTTTTTACCCACCCGACTGGATCGACCTCATGGTGGAGCCCATGGCCAAAAACGCGCGCGTTACCGGCGTTTACGGGAATTACGCATTCATCCCGCCCGACGGCCAGGGACGGCTCGGGCTGTGGTTTTACGAAAAATTTGCGGGCCTGATGATCCAGATACGCAAGAAAAACCGCGAGTACCTCAATGTCTACGGCTTCAACATGGGCTTCGTGACGGAAGTGGGGCGCCGCACGGGCGGTTTCAAAGTCAGCGGCCAGCGCATTTATGCCAACATCGTCGGCAGCGATTTCCAGAACGAGGCGGAAGATGGCCGGATGGCCCTCAACCTCAAAAAAGAAGGTGACCTGCAACAGGTAACCAGCTCCAAAGCAACGGTTTTCACCTCGCCCCGCCGCCTGCTCGACGACGGCAGCATTTCCAAAGCCTTCTTCAACCGGGCCAAACGCCAGTTGCAGGGCATGCGCGACTATCTTTCGTAATTCCAGGCATTATGCAGCACCACTTTCCCGATACAACATTACTGATCACCCATTATAACCGCAGCGGCTCCCTGGAACGACTGCTGGCGACTTTCGAGTCGCTGGGCTGCCGGTTTGCCGACATCGTGGTGTCCGACGACGGCAGCAAGCCCGAACACCTCGACCAGGTGAAAGCGCTCACCAACCGGTTCCATTTCCGGCTCATTACCACTCCCAAAAACCGGGGCCTAGGCAACAATATCAACAAAGGTCAGGACGCCGTGCGATCGGAGTACACCCTGTATGTGCAGGAGGATTTCCAGCCGTCCGACATTTTCCCCGAACATTTCAAAGACGCGGTCACATTCATGCGAGAAGACCCGAAATGGGACATTGTGCGTTTCTATGCCTACTTTGCCTATCCTACCCTGAAACCATTTCAGAAGGGTTATTCCGAAATGGTGTACCGGTTCTGGGACATGAATCACCTGAAATTCTACTATTACAGCGACCATCCGCATTTGCGCCGGAGCACATTCCTGCAAAAATTCGGCCGCTATCCCGAAGGTATCAAGGGCGACCTCACCGAGTACAAAATGGCGGTGAGCTTTTTGCAGAAAAAAGGAAAAGGACTGTTTTTCAATGAGTTTACCAAATTATTTTACCAAAAAAACTCTTCCGACGAGCCCAGTACCATGGAACGTGCCGACTGGAAGCTGAGCGAAAACCCGGTGATCAGGCTGGCCCGGCTCGGGTACCTGCGCTACCGGTGGCTGAAAAATACCCTGGACCTGGTTTTCATGAAATAGACCGCACCGATACGCATGAACAAGGAATATTTCTTCGAGGAAGTGACGCTCCTCATCACGCATTACAACCGAAGCCAGTCGCTGGAAAACCTGCTTCTTTCGTTCGAGGGGCTGCATTGCCGTTTCGGCGACATTGTGGTGTCCGACGACGGCAGCAAGCCCGAGCACATTGACTACCTGCTCCAATTGCAGAAAAAGCATGAATTCAGGCTCATTACCACGCCGCAGAACCGGGGCCTGGGCAACAACATCAACAAGGGCCAGGATGCCGTGCAAACCCCGCTCACATTGTATGTACAGGAGGATTTCACGCCGGCCGCCATTTTTCCCGAGCGTTTCAGCCAGGCGGTGGACATTATGCATGAGCAACCGCAAACCGATGTGGTGCGGTTTTACGCCTATTTTGAATATCCCTACCTGAAAAATCCGCGCAATGGGTTCTACGAAATGGATTTCGCACTCTGGAAACCGGGCTACCGCAAATTCTACGCGTACAGCGACCACCCGCACCTGCGCAGGAGTACCTTTTTTACCAAATTCGGAAGGTATGTGGAAGGCCAGAAGGGCGACATCACCGAATACCGGATGATGATGTCTTTCCTGAAAAACAATGGCAAGGCCTGGTTCTACAAAGATTTCAAGGGGTTGTTCGAACAAAAAAACTCAGAGTCCGAGCCCAGTACCATGTCCCGCGAGAACTGGCGGCAGACGGACCGGTTTCCTGTGAAGCAAATCCGGGACCTTTACCGGCACGTGAAATTTAATTTTGACTATCTGACCTGAATATAGTCTCGGTTTATTCCGATCTTGGTGCCATTAAACCCAACGATTCCGCCCCAGAAACATGCCGACCCGCCTGACAACTGACTCATTCAGATGGTATTATGCCAGTATTTACCTGGGATTGGCATTGATTTTCGGCTCCCAGTATTTCACCTACAAGAACGTCCGCGACCTTTCGCTCAACAACGAGCGCCTCAATGTGACGATCGGCGTGCTGAACCAGACGGCTAATTTCGGGCTTGTCACCAAAGATTTTCAGTCGAATATGCGCGGTTATCTGATCACGCAGGATAATGAACTGCTTTCGGATAACTACAACAAGAAGATCCAGCTCGTGAGCATTACCGACACGCTGTTCAACCTTGTTAAAACTGACGAAACGCAGACGCGGCGCGTGAAGGAACTACTGAGCATTTCGAGCCAGATCGTCGCCTACACGCAGAATGTCGTCAGCATTTACCGGACCCAGGGCAGCGAGCCTGCATTTGCGAAAATCCAGGAAGGCGAAGGGATCAGGCTCAACCAGCTGCTCACGGCCAAGATCGACCAGATCGAAGATTACGAAAACCACAACCTGGACCAGCGCCGGAAGCTCGTTTCGGACACGCAGCAGAATTCCATCCTGTTTATCCTGCTCACCGGGGCGGTCGGCTTCATCCTCACCATCCTCTCGATCATCTTCCTGAACCTCGACAAGCGCAAGCAGCGGCTGCTTCAAAATGAAATCAAGGAAAGGGAACGGACGGTGAGCCAGTACCTGGAAGCCATTCCCGACGGTGTGATGGTGATCAATAGCGAACGGAAAATTGAACTGATCAACGAATCGGGGCGGGAAATCCTGGGCGTGGACGGCGAGCGGCCCGCGACGCTCGAAGAGCAGGTGACGCGCATCAAACTCCTCGATCCGACACGGTACCACGTCCGCTTCTCGGCCGACACCCTACCCGTTGCGCGGGCATTGCAAGGCGAAAAACTCACCGGCAACAAGATCGACCTGGTGAAAAACGATAAGATTTATCACCTCGAAACCAGCGTGCAGCCGGTGATCGGGCTCGACGGCCGGATCAAGAGCGCGATTACCGTTTTCAGGGACATTACCGAGCGGGCCAACTACGAGGCGACGCTGGAAAAAGCACGGAGCCTGGCCGAGAAATCCGTGCGGGTGAAGGACATTTTCCTTTCCAATGTGAGCCACGAGATCCGGACGCCGCTCAATGCGATCATCGGGTTCACCAACCTGCTTATGGGAGAAGTGACCGACCAGAAAAGCCAGGAATATGTCGGTTACATTCAGTACGCGGGCAAAAACCTGCTCGAACTGATCAACGACATTCTCGACTTTTCCAAAATCGAAGCCGGGCAGGTCCATCTCGAAAAAGCGCCCGTATCCATCCGCGAGCTGGCCGACGAGATTTCGGCGATCATGCACCACCGCGCCGTCGAAAAAGGCATTGTTTACGAAGCGCTGCTGGCCGACGGATTGCCCGAATTTATCGAAACAGACAAATTGCGGCTAACGCAGATATTGCTCAATGTGTGCGGCAATGCGGTGAAATTCACGGAGAAAGGCAGCGTAAAACTCCGCGTAGCACCGATCGGCGAGCCGCTGAACGACGTCCAGAACATCCGTTTCGAGGTGAAAGACACGGGTGTGGGTATTCCAAAAGACAAACTCAAAGAGGTGTTTAACCGCTTCGTGCAGGCCACTGAAAGCACTACGCGGGTATTCGGCGGCACGGGCCTTGGACTGAGCATCGTAAAATCGCTTGTTCAGCTATTCGAAGGCACATTGAACCTCGAAAGCGAGCTGGGGCAGGGAACCGTGTTTACCATGGACTTCCCTTTCAGGATCGTGAACGACGCCGGGCTGCATGACGACATTGAGAAAGAAATTGACATTACCGCATCTGTAACCTCACTGCGCATTCTCGCGGCAGAAGACAATACATTGAACCAGAAGCTGCTGAAAGCGATTTTCGAACGGCTGAATATCCCGCTGACGATCGTGAACAACGGCCAGGAAGCGCTCGACCGGCTTCGGGAGGAAACATTCGACCTCGTTTTGATGGACATTCAAATGCCCGTCATGGACGGCTACACGGCCATCAAGGAAATCCGCCGCACGGTTTCGAGCACCATTCCGATCATCACCATGACCGCCCACGCGATGGTCGGAGAGAAAGAAGAATGCCTGAGTATCGGCGCCAACAGCTATATTTCGAAACCTTTTAAGGAAAGTGAACTTTTATATACCATTGCACATCTTGGAAACAAAGAGAATTACGAAGCACAACCCAAAGAATTTACTCAACAACCCTCCCCTGCTAAAATGACAGACACGATCCTGAATCTCGACTACCTCACCGAAATTACCGGCGGCGACCAGGAATTGCGCGACGAGCTGATCGCCCTTTTCGAAAAAGACAGCAAAATTCAACTGATGAACATTGCCGACGCGTCACTGGCCAACGACCTCGAAAAGCTGCGCCAGGCCATTCACAAATTCCGATCTTCACTGTTTTCCGTGGGATTGCTCAATACCGCCAATCAATACAAGGAGCTGGAAGCTACCCTGAAACAAGGCAACTGGAACAGCGGCCTTAACCAGAAGCTGGTGGAATTGAAAGCTGAATCGGAAACGGGATTATCGCAGCTGAAAAACCTGTAAAGTATCGCTCAAAGGCTGCCGCCGACGGTGCTGATGGCCTTGTAAATTTCCCTGACACTGTTTTCCCACGTGTGCGAGCTGGCGAACGACCGGCGGGCCGCTGTGCGCTCGCCGGAGTTTTCACGTAATGCGAGTTCGATCAGCTCCACATAGTCTTCTTTGCTTTTGCCCAGATACACATGTTCGGCGAAAACGCTCATGGCGTCGGTGGCGGTGGCTACTACCGGCTTGCCAACGGCCAGGTACTCGTCTATTTTCCTGGGATAATTGCCGATCGTGACCTCGTTGAGAAGTTGCGGGTTCACGCACACGTCGAACGAATTGATGTATGCCGGCAGGTCGGCGATATTGCGCGAGCCGGTGAAAATGACGTTGGGCAGCTGGTGCAGATTGCTCTGCAGGAACTCGTTATCCTCCGGCCCGATGAGCACAATGCTCCATTCGGGCCGGGTTTCGGCAATGTAATGCAGCAGTTCCATATCGAGGCGAATGCTCTGCAATGCGCCCACATACCCGATGCGCGGGCGTTTTACGCTGCTGATATCCGCGGGCTCGGGAGCTTCGTTGCCTGCCATAAAAATGTCGAGGTCGCAGCCTTGCCCTACATAATAGGAATGCGGGTTGTATCTGCCGCAATATTGGGCTAAATAGGTGGAATTCGCTACGCAAAGGTCGCTTTTGGCGATCAGGGCCGGCTCTACGCGGGCGCCATGCTTGCGCCAGTAGTCCACAGCCAGCATGTAATCCCGCGAATAATAAATGGAAAGGCGCGGTTGGAGCAGGTCTTTGAGAAAAAAGCTCCGGAACATGTCATTGTCGTTGAAATGAACATAATCCCTGAACCCAAGGTGCTTGGCGGCCCGCGCTATCGAGCCCGCAAAAAGCTGGTTATTTCTCTTATTTAAAATATCGAAAAGCATCTCCGGCAGCCAGTTGATCGACTCGATCATCTTGTCGGGGTAGAGTACCCAGAGGTTATCCTGGACCTTTTCCAGCCCCGCGGCTTTGCCGTGTACAACATCCCGGCGTTTCGCGATTTTGGGATCATCGCCATTTTTGAGCAAACTGACGCGGTCGAGCGGGGAATTGACGTACAGCACCCTGTGATTCTTGCTGAATTCCAGGGCGATGTTTTTACAGTTACTCCCGATTTCTACATCCCAGGCCTGCTGTCCCGTAATGACAATATCCATGTTGCTGTGGCTAATGTGGGTTGTTTATAACTTCCCACCTCCGTTGAGACTCGCTTTATAATTAGTGATTCCGAATTTTCTGTCCAGCTTGCTAAGTACCGTCGGGAATTGCGCCAGGTCAAACTTCCTTGCAAACAGCTTCCCCGAATCCGATAATCTGTCAAAGTCCTCTTCCGTCAGCACTTTCGGGCTTGCCCCGCCTTTCGACCAGTCAATATACCTCAAATTATCGTTAACGAGCGAAGAACGGAATGGTGAATTATACAAAATAGTTTGAAAAATTATCTCATCCGGGGCCCAGGTGAGCTTGAAATACCTTATCACCTCGGGATGGTCGTCCAGATACGCCAGGATGTACTGCACCGCGTCCATCGTGAGGGTCATCCATTGCGAGCGTCCCACCGCTTCAAGTCCGGCTGGCATCGTGCGTGCGGGAAGCAGTTTGTTCAGCCATTTCTCCGCCAGATGTTTGCCCGGAAACTGATAGTTGGTCAGGTGATAACCGGTGAGGCGAGGAATGGCTTCCGTCCATTCGTCGGACACCCGATGGTATTCCATAAAATTATGCCCGTTGTTCCGGCTGAAAAAGTCATGGATTTCGCCGGCGGATTTCAAAGGGTAATCGGCGCCGCTGAGCAGATTAACGTAATCGAAATGGATGCCGGAGTGCGCAATGGCCCTGAAACCCTGCAATGTCGCTTCCACAATGCTGTAAGCGCCCCAGCCCACACGAATGCGTGCAGGTACGAGCACCACATTTTTACTTTCCAACAAGAAACCGAATGCACTCAGGTCAGCCTTTTGGTCGAGGTGAACAAATACATAAGCGTCTTGATGAGCAAGTGCGCCGATCAGCTTCGATAGTTGGGCCGGTGCGGCGTGCGCCAGTATCAGGTGAGCTATTTTCATACGCTGGGTAATTATGCATTTACCGTCCTCCGCTCCCGTTCGTCGATGATGCGTGTGATATTGATGATCGCGGCTGCGAGGTAGAAATAAATGTTGGAAGGAAACTGGACCAGCGCTTCCTGCGGATAATTGCCCACGTTGTAAGCGAACACCACTAAAAGCATCGCCAGGCAATAGGTTTTCAGTTCGGGGTTTTGGATCAGGAAATAGTTATTGATCCCCTCTCTCAATATAAAAAACATCAGCAGGCAGAATAGAAACAAGCCCACCCAGCCCAGCTCCACCGCAATGCGGACATAACCGCTGTCGGGCGGGAAGTTGGCGAGGTATGACTGCGGGGCAAAGCGCTGCCCCCAGGCTCCGGTGGCTCCCAGCCCGCCTCCGATCGGGTGCGTCAGGATGTACGGCTGGATGCGTTTCTGATTGTTTTTACGGGCCTGGAACGAAATGTCGTCGTTCGGTTTGAAGGCTGTCTGGAAACGGACGATGTTCGAATCGGTGGTGGGGACAAAAACGAGGAAAAGGAAGAACAACCCGGCTACCCCGGTAAATATCAGCACCTGCCTGTTTATCCGCAAAATCACAAAAAGCACCATCGCCGCCGGTATGAGCACATATGCCCCGCGGGTGCCCGAAAAAAGCATGGAAGAAAAGAATAGCAGCAGCATGATTACCAGTACCGCTTTTTTCCAGGTTTCTTTCACGAAAGTGAGCAAGGCAATGCAGATAATCGCGGCCACCACCATGTTATAGGAAAACGCCACCGGGTCCGAGAAAATGGAGAATTTACGCCAATGCCCGGCGATAAAGAGCAGGTCGGCAACGCCCTCCGAGTTGAGCCAGGCATCCTCGGCCGCCGAGAAACCGATATATTCCTGCTTGTAGGCGTACAGCGCCGCAAACAGCGCCAGCCCGAGCCATAATTTGATCAGGAACCGCAGGAAGCTGATCGTGCGGATCTGGTACATGAATACAAAGTAGGTAAGCATCACGATCGCCACCGCGCGAATGGTGTACACCCACGCCAGCCGCGACTCGGCCGATGGATTAGCGACCTGCATCAGGTTGTAGGCGATCCAGATGAGGATCATGACGCTGATCGGCCCTTTGAATATCTTCCAGTCGGAACGGCGCTTCTGGTGGATGAAAAATCCGAGGATGAGCAGCCCCTGGATGCCATCCATGACGGTGCCGAGCGGGAAGTTAACGCCCAGCCGGCCCACGAAAAACAGCAGGTAGGCGAGCATCAGCAACACGGTAATGCCAAATTCCGGAAACGCTACAATGCAGTACACCACCGGCGGACCGAACATCAGCCCCAGAATGCCCGCCCCGGCGAGAATGCCCTGGTAGGCGATGAGCGCACCGAATGCCAGCGAAATCAGCAGCAGCACAAGAAGCCCCGCCAGTCGGCGGTCGAACAGCGCCCGCAGCTTTTCCACGCGGCTCAGCCCCTCACTGCTTTTTCCGGGAATATGTATCTGAATGTCTTTCACTAAAAAAATAGTATTTTGAAAAACCAGACAAACACGCTCACCAACGCAAGCAGCAATGCTGCCTGACGCATTTTTTGCTGCAAGGGTGTAAGCGACGCTAATCCCCCCTTTCGCTCGGTGACTCTCTTTTCGGGATAAATTTTCATGGCATCCGTGTGTTAACCCTGCGTTTTGTTTTCCTGGCGCGTCGCTACCGAAATCTTGTTCGCACGCCGGGCATTAAGCAGCGCCGTGAGCTGGTAAAACATGAATTTCGGGATGTTGACCAGCGACTGGTAAATCTTCGGGTCCGTAGGCGAGCTTTTCAGGGAAATGTAAAAACCAAGCACGAACACTACCAATGCACCCAGCCAGGCCAGCGCCAGCACCGGAGCAATGAGCACGTTCACCAACATAAATGCCACCGAAAGCAACAGAAAAATGAACAAAGGCGGCCTTAGCAGCACCAGCCCGAACAGTATCTGGTTCATACTGAACCGGGTAATGCCTTTGAACAAAATCTTAAACCCGTAGCCGAAGTATTTGAACCAGGTATTGATCCACCGCGCGCGCTGCTTCACCAGCTGGTCGGAGCCGGTTGTTTTCTCGTCATAGACAATGGCCTTTTCCGCAAAAGCAATGCGATAGCCGCGGCTCACAATGCCTTCCTGCAATACTTTATCGAAGCCTGCGCCGGTGACGTCCAGATGGCCCAGCACCTTTTCGTACAATGCCGTAGTGAATGCCATACCCGAGCCTGCCAGCGTGGCGGATGAGCCGGCGCCGAAAAGCACCTTTCCATCGTAGAAATGGTAATAAATATCGCGGGCCGCGTCCAGGCAGGCGTAGGTGGTATCAAGGTTTTTCGCTTCGCGAACCCCCTGCACGGCTTCGTACCCCTGGGCAAAATATGCGTTCAGTTCGTGGAGATAGTCGGGGTCGGTGAGGTTATCGCTGTCGATGATCGTCAGGTGCGAATGCGGACGGACGAAGCGGCGGATGGCATAAAAGTGCGACCGCGTGTTACTGCCCAAAACCTGCTCGGGACGCAGCAGCGACACCTTGTCCGTCGGAAAATGCAGGTTGCTGATATCGCATTTGTCGGCCACGACGTAAATGTGGTACCGCTCGTAGCGCAGCTGTAACAGCGAGCCCACCACGGCCGGCAGCTGAGCGGTGTACTCATAGGCCGTCACGATAATGCCGTAGTCGAGCAGGCCGGCCTGCGCATTCACGGCCGCACGGCCTTTCACGGCCTTTCTGATGCCGTAAATCAGCAGCAGAAGCACCGGAAACACCAGGTTGTACCCGATCGCTACCTGAATCGCCAGCCATATCCATTCCAGGATTCTCATGCTTCCACGGGTTTAGCCACTTTTCCGGCTTGTTCCGGAATGCTCTCGGTGTTGGTCAGTACCCACCCGGCAAACTTGCCGTTCAGGCTGTCGAGATACTGTATTTTCGACTGATCTTCCGAACCGATCGAGCGGCCGGCCGCAAACACCGACACCACCAGGTCTGCAAACGACACCCATTCTTTGGCGCGGTTCATCGCACGCAGCGAATCGGTTTCGATCAGGATAATATCAAAGCGCGTTTTCAATGCCTGCAAACGCTCGCCGATCGTCTTTTCATCGGCCAGTTCGAGCACCGAAATGTCACCGGATCTTGCACCGAGAATGCTGATCTGCCCCGGCGTCGCTTCCGGCAATGTATTGGATTTAACAAAACTCTCGAAAGGCGTGCTTTCCGGGTTCAGTTTGGAAATGTCGGGCTGCCCGAAGTTGCCGTCGATGATCAGAACCGTCTTATTGATCTTGGAAAATGCCCAGGCCAGTGCAATCACGAACGGCGTTTTGCCCACATCATAGCCCAGGCTCGTGACAGCGATGATTTTCGGATCGCTCATTTCATTATCCAGTTCGTACCGGATGGACCGCACGAGGTTTTTGTACAACCGTATCGCCTTATCGTCCGACGCATTCATGCCCGAAAGGCTGAGGTTCGAATCTTTATCCAGCGCATTCAGATAACCGAGTACCGGCTTGCCTGTTTCGTTCGCAAGCTGCAACGGATAGCGGATTGACTTGTCGAGGTAAAAAAGGATAAAGAACACAAACACGCAGAATGTGAAGCTGATCACGCCGGAGAGGATCACGAGCACCATTTTCTTGGAAGCCTGCACCTCGCCGGGCATCGCGCGCTCGATCAGGCGCAGGTACACGGGGAAGCTGAATTCGAGGCTCGCTTCATTGTAGCGCTGCAATGCTTCGATGTATTCCTTACTGGCAATGTCGATGGACGTTTCGTATTCCTGGATTTTCGCCTCGTTCGGCACCAGTCCGTCAAACTTCCGGTTCAGCCGATCGAGCTCTGCCTGAATGGACGACACGCTGTTTCTCGCTAGTTCCAGGGATATTTCCATGCTCAGTTTCTGCGTCACCAGGTCCTGCTTTACCACCATCGGATTGTAGGCATATTTGTCGGTAGCCTCATTGATTTCCTCCGAAAGCCGTCCCCGCAGCGAATCGAGGCTGAACTTCACGCGGTTGTCGAAATTGCTCAGGATGTAGCGCTCGTTCATCGCTTTGAGATTGCTCTTTGTGGCGATGATCTTCTGGTTAATGTCCGTCAACGCGCTTTCGAAATATTTGCGCTCGGTGGGGTTAAAGCGCCGATCGATGTTGCCGATGGCCGCCGTGTAGGCGATAATATCCTTCTGGGCGATCTGGCGGCGCGTTTCGAAGTCGGCCATTTGCCCGTAAATGCTCTTAGCCTGCTCGTTCAGGTTCAGTACGCGGTTCTGGATCTTGAAGTTTTTCAGCGTGTTCATCCGCTCGTTGAGCGCATTGAGCTTTTGCTGCATGAAACTTTGCAGGAAGTCAATGGTCTTCTTATTATTCCCTACCACACGCGACGAATTGTCCGAAATAAACTCCTGGGCGAGCGTATTGATCACGTAAGCAGCCAGATCGGGGTCTTCCGCTTCGTATTCGATATCGATATAATCGCCCACGCCGGTGCGGTAAATGACCAGCTTTTCGCGCAGCGAGTTGGCCCCGTAGCCCATGTCCACGATGATGTCGTTGAGCTTCTTTTCTCCCGGCTTCCACAAAAACAGCTCCTCGCGCTTCTGGTATTTCTGGGTGATCAGCGCAATGGCGTTCGCCTTATCGGCCTTGCTCATTTCTTCCAGCGCACGCACGGGCTCGCGCCAGGTGGAGTCTTTGAGGCCTTTCAAATCGTTCAAAATCAAGCGGTAGGATACCTGGTCGAGCGTCCGTTTCAGGCGCATTACCTGGATGAGGCTCTCGAATTTGCGGGCAATCTGCTGATCTTGCTCGTCTTTGGCACGCGTTACCACCTGGTCGGTCTTATCCACCAGGCCCGTGGCAATGCGGGCATGCGACTCGTAGGTATCCGGCAGCCGCCGCACCAGGAAATAGCACACGATAACGGTGATCAGCGGAACCAGGATGAGGGTGATCTTATTCCTCTGCAGCAATCTTAAAAACTGTACAACCTCCGTCATTTGATATCTTCTAATTTTTGTCCTAACAATTCTTCCAGGCTGCTTTTTGCCACCAGCACTTCGCTCTCCGAATTCAGGAGATTTTGTGCGTGGTCGGTTTGCATGATGAGCACCTGATTATACTTTTCCAATGTCTCCTGCCCCATTTCGAAGCGTTTCTTCACATTGTCGAGCATGCTTTCGACGTCCAGCGACGCATTCGAGCGCACGCGGTAGACGGCCTTCTTCTGAATGTATGTGAAATACCTTTTCTTGATCTCCGCTTCCATATTCAGGTCGAACGACTGCTTGTCGTATTCCGCCGATGCCAGTTCGCTTTTAGCCTGCTTCACCATCGACGGCTTTTGCAGAATGGCGCCGATATTGACAAAAAAGCCGAACTGATAAGTGAATGGAAATGAAGGGGAAACCGGCGCAGCACGGTCGTTTTTGGGCACGTACAGGTAAGAGAAGTTGAAAATATCGAAATAGGAAAGCTTCGCCTTTCTGACTCCCGTGGCAGCCGCATCGATATGCGCCTGGTACATTTTGATTTTGGGATAATTGGCCTTGCTAATGGCGATCAGCCTGTCCAGGTACGCGTAATCGACGTCTTTGCTCAAAGACTCCTGGGCAGAAGCGCTCTGAATGGTAAAAAAAAGCAGGAGCCCCAAAGCGGCATATTTCATCGGCATATCACGGAACAATATTTATTTAAAATCACTTTCGCTTGACTTTGTAGTAATACAAAATACTTTTGATAAAAATATTACTACACCTCTCTAATCTAGGTAAAATGTCGTTATCCGACCAAATCCGGAACAGTCCGGGGCTGAAAAAATTTGTCCATTGGATGCTGATCCCGACCAATCAGGCGCGCCCGAGGCTCTGGGTCCGGATATTTTTGAACCGCTTCTTCCATAAAAGGGGTAAAAATGTGATCATCCGCCGGTGGGTACGCATGGATGTACTCCCGTTCAATCCCTTTTCGATCGGCGACAATTCCATGATCGAGGATTTCAGTACAATTAACAATGGCGTGGGGGCAGTGCATATCGGCGCCAACTCGCTCGTGGGCCTTGGAAATGTCATTATCGGTCCGGTTACGATCGGCAACGACGTTATCCTGGCGCAGCATATCGTTGCCAGCGGCCTGAACCATAATTATCAGGACATTCAGCAACCGATTCACAAACAGGGCGTAAGCGTTGCCCCTATCGTAATCGAAGACGAATGCTGGATCGGCGCCAATGCGGTGGTTACCGCGGGGGTTACCATCGGCCGGCATTCGGTGATCGCCGCGGGGGCCGTGGTGACCAAGGACGTTCCGCCCTACTCGGTTGCCGTCGGAAACCCGGCGCGTATCATCAAAAAATATGATCCCGAATACAAAGATTGGGTTAAAGCTTCCTGACATACCGTTATACACCATCAGACGTTCTCCGATTGCAGCAGGGCCGGGAACGTTTTCAGGATGATTTCCATGTCCATTTTAAAGGAAAATTCCCGGGCATAGGTGATATCCAGCTGTGTGCGCTCTTCCTCGGTCATATCGGCCTTGCCTTTGCCGCGTTTGGTTACCTGCCATAACCCGGTAAGGCCGGCAGGACCCGCAAAACGCAATATTTTATCGTCGGTGGTCATTTTTTCGGCCTCGTACAGCGGCAGCGGGCGGTTACCCACCAGCGACATATCGCCTTTGAGGATGTTGATCAGCTGAGGAAGCTCGTCGATGCTCGAATTCCGCAGGAACCGGCCAAGGCGGGTAATGCGCGGGTCGTTCTGGAATTTCATAAATGCCGCTTTCTGCTCCTTCTGGAAGTGATAGAGCTTTTCACAAATCTCCTTGCCGTCGTGGAACAGCAGACTTTTGCATTGGTTTCCAGCCAGACATTCGTCGCACAGTCCCTGCGTTTCGATCTGCGAAACCGGCTCCGCTTTGGAATACATATTCAATGCCGCCATTTTACGGATCAGTTGGTCGGCGTCGGTCCGCATGGTCCTGAACTTGTAGAGGTCAAATATCTTGTAACCGCTCCCTACCCTTTTGGATTTGTAGAAAACGGGCCCTTTCGAATCCAGTTTGATGAGGATCGCGACGAGGATAAACACCGGCAGGAGCAGCAACACGGCCGTGCCCGTCATGGCCACGTCGATCGCCCGCTTCCAGAGCGGCGTTTTGTTGCTTTGCGCACCTATTTTCTGCGAGGCCTTGCTGGCCACGTACCATTGCCGCTTTTTGAAGTATTTGATGCGCGTGATGAGGTCGCCGTCGTCGAAATGGATCGAAAAAACATCATCTGCATGCTTGGCGCGGGCTGTTTCGATGGCCTGGCGGTCGAGCTTGTCCACCAGCAGCACGAACGGGATATTGGCGAAGCCGGCGCTTTTGCGGATGGTGTCGAGCAGCTCCATGCCGCCGCTGCCGCCGTGCGCCACGATCACATCGGCCGGATAGTTCTCCTTCAATGCTTCCAGCGCGCTGGCGGGTGCATCGAAATATTCTACCTGAAGGTATTCGGCGAACCGCTCGGTAAAGCGGAGGTACTCCTGAAAATTGGTATGAACATAAATAACCCTGAACTGGGCAACGTAGGTTTTGCCTGACGTTGCCGCCTCTGTCGATGTTCCGGCCAGTTCCATCATGTCGGTCTAGGTTAAGAGTAGCGTTTGCTGCGCCGCAGTACGGCATTGATCTTCGCGTGCACCTCCATCGGGTTGAACGGCTTGACCATGAAATCGTCGGCACCCAGATTAAGGCACTGAATGCGCTCGCTGCTCTCGTCAGAACCCGACAGAATGATAATCGGTATTTCGGAATAGAGGTTACTGGCTTTGGCCACTTTCAGAAACTCCTTGCCGCTCAGGTTGGGCATGTGCAGGTCGGCGATAATGAGGTCGGCCTGGTTGCCTTCTTCGAGCCACAGCATTCCTTCCGAGCCATCATTTTTGATCACTACGTTGAAATCCTTTTTCAGAAAATGTTCCAGTATTTTGGTAATACTAGGTTCGTCGTCTATAATCAACAGATTCTTTCTATTGTCCATAGGTAAATATAAATAGGCAAATTCGGTGTTGTACGATTGAAAGCGGCAGACAATTATTTCGTAGAATTAGTAATAATACTTGCCATAACAAAATTTAAGCCGGAAAATTGCAAACTTCATTCGAATCAGCCGTTGTGCGCCGCCTGAAAATGGCCGCAGTACATTTGAATGCCACGAAATTGCAAACTCAGATTTGCTAGAAAATTAAGAGGTGAGTAGTTAAGAGCTTGTAGTAAAATTAAATACTGGGAAGAAGATCACAAAAAATAAGTGCTCCATTTTAGGAATATTTTTAAAATTACTTCTACAAGACTATGGGTAACCGCTTGATTTGGAAAGGCTTATTTAGACGAACGAAATTGTAGCTGTATTTCGGCCTTGGCAGCGACCGGCCTTCCTTGCGTACGAGCAGGCGCCCAGGCGGGGCCATTGGTGACAATCCGGATCGCCTCGCCGAGCAAAGCTTCCGGTCCTTTCGCCGTAAAACCGGACAATTCGCCCGATATACCCACGCTGAATGCCACCGAAACCTGCCCCGTGGCGATGGCGGACTTTGTATTTTTATCCAAATATTGCCGGTAGGACGTCCAGCCTGCCGCCGGCATCGGAGCGAGCGTATCGGCTGCCACCACTTTCGTTTCGGCCGCCGACAGCCCCGCGTCCGCCAGTTGTTCACTTTTAATATCCAGTTTGCGCACCGCATCCTTTTTTTCCGCCACGGAGTACAAAGTCGACGGTTCGGCCCGCATCCGCGCGGCGATCGATTTGCCCACGGCCTGCGCTGCGCCCGGCGCGGCCAAGGTGCTGGCGGGCGATGGTGACGTTTTGGCGGCGTCCGTCCGGGCGAGGCTGGAATTGGCCCATTCGTTGTCAATCACTTCCTCGCGTACCGATTTTTCGGCCACCGGGTTAGCCGCCAGTTCCACCGTTTCGGGACTTGCGGGGGTTTCAATCCGCACGTCTTTTGCGGCAGGCGCGGGAGCGGACGCCTTTGGCGCGTCGGCCGGCCGGATGGTCGGCGGCACGGATGCATCCGCTTTTTCGGCCTCCGCTTGACTAATTCGGCTTGGCTTTACCGCCGGTTGCTGCATTTCCGCATTCTGATCGCGCACAAACACACTCCAATAAACCAGCAATGCCAGCACGACGGACGCCGCGGAGGCATACGCCCACAGCGGCAGCGCATTCCGGCGCGCCAGGCGTGTATGCAGGCGCTCATGCAATGCGGAGCGGACGCCCGCAAGGTCGGTATGTTCTGCACGCCAGGCCAGAAATCCTTCGTAAGACTCTGCCACGAGGGGCTCAGCGAGCATTTTCCCTTCCAGCCAATGCTGCTCTTCCGGCAGCATTTTGCCCGAATGGTAGCGCTCGAAGTCGCCGAAGTCCGGTATGTGGTCGTTAGTGGCTGCCATGACTTTCGATGCAAATTTTCAGGTTCCGCTTTCCATTCTGGATATAACTTTTCACTTTACCCACGTCAAAGCCGGTTTCATCGGCAA
This sequence comes from Dyadobacter fermentans DSM 18053, assembly GCF_000023125.1. Classification (NCBI taxonomy): domain Bacteria; kingdom Pseudomonadati; phylum Bacteroidota; class Cytophagia; order Cytophagales; family Spirosomataceae; genus Dyadobacter; species Dyadobacter fermentans. Next base: position 185,196 of record NC_013037.1, on the reverse strand, counting down.
TGGCGCGGTAGCATTTGTTTTGCATATAAAACAGCTCGATGCTCACGCGCTGCGCGCTGGTGAGTTTGTGAAGGCATTCATCCAGCGCGTCGAGTCGGCCATCGAGGGCGAATAGGTCCGGTTCCGGTTCGGTATCGGTTTGCAATTCCTGTTCCCTTTCATCCACAGATGCCGCCTCCACGGTAACTCGTGTTGCCCTGAGCTTCATCAGGCAATGGTTCCGCGCCACGCTGTGCAGCCAGCTTTTGAAGTTCGAAACTTCGTGTTGCTTTAAATCAATGATTATTTTTTCAAATATCTGCATCACCGCGTCCTTGCTTTCGTCTTCATCGCGCAAATACTGGAAGCATACCCCGAAAACCAGTTCCATATAAGGTTCATACAGCGCCCCCAGCAGCGCCACATCGCCATGCCGCCGGTATGCCGCAAGCCGTTCGGCCTCCGGTACCGGTTCTTTGACCTTGCCCTGAAAATATTTTAAAAACTTCACTGGTGCCGCGGGGAGATTGTTTTTCCTGCTTTCCGGTTAATGGATGCGGGTTCGATCAAAATTCCATAAAAAAATCTGAAAACTTTTATGGAATTAGCCTCCGGCCCGCATCCAGCGGATAAATAACGAAATCAGAAAACCATGAAAACAAAACTGATCATTCTGCTGGCCATGCTTTTCAGCGCATTCGCATTCCTCCCCGAGCGGCTCATTAAAGGGAAAGTGACCGACGGTGCCAATGCCCTTATCGCCGGCGTCAGGGTAGCCATCCAGGGCAGTCCGGTCGGCACCGCCACCGATCAGGGCGGTCATTTTACGATCCGTGTGCCGAGGCTGGGACGTGCACTCGTATTCAGCAAAAGCGGGTATAAGGCATTGACCTTACCCATTACCTCCGACTCCGTCATGAAAGTGGTTTTAACACAAGCCAGTGTAAAGAAGAAAGACATAGCAAGGGAGGAGTTGAAGGATTCTGAGCAGCCGGTAATGGTAAGAAAAATGTTTACGTTCGATATGGCCGCCGCGCCATCGACCCATTCGGAGACGATTCTGGCAATGCCTCAGGCTACCGAAAGCTACAAGCCGATCAATGAAAACGGATTTTTATCGGTAGGCCAGCAGCCGGTCACGACATTCTCCGTCGACGTGGACCGCGCAGCGTACAGCAACGTCCGCCGGTTCCTCAATAATGGACAAATGCCGCCGGAAGACGCGGTGCGCATTGAAGAGATGATCAATTATTTTGATTACGATTACCCCCAACCGCGCGGCGAGCATCCGGTGGCAATCGTTGCTGAAACGACGGATTCGCCGTGGAATCCCGGTTTGAAGCTGGTTCACATTGGTTTACAGGCCAAAACCGTTTCCGCCGAAAACCTGTCGGCTTCCAACCTCGTATTTCTGATCGACGTATCGGGCTCGATGAATGAGGCCAACAAACTTCCGCTTCTTAAACAGGCATTCAAACTGCTCGCCGACCAGCTCCGTGTGGAGGACAAAATTTCCATCGTGGCCTATGCGGGTTCGGCGGGAATGGTGCTGGCGCCAACGTCTGGGAGCGAGAAAAAGACCATTAAAGACGCACTCGACAAACTGGAAGCCGGCGGCTCTACGGCCGGCGGTGAAGGGATTGAACTCGCCTATGACCTTGCCAAAAAGCATTTCCTGCCCAAAGGCAACAACCGCGTCATACTCGCTACCGACGGCGATTTCAATGTAGGCATTTCCAACGAATCGGAGCTGCAAAAGCTGATCGAAGAAAAACGCAAAGCCGGTATTTTCCTGAGCGTGATGGGTTTTGGAATGGGTAATTACAAAGACAGCCATGTTGAAACGCTGGCCGACAAGGGCAATGGCAACTACGCCTACATCGATAATATCCAGGAGGCGCGGAAGGTGTTTGTGCAGGAATTCGGCGGGACATTGTTTACGATCGCCAAAGACGTCAAAATCCAGATCGAATTTAACCCCGCGCACGTGCAGGCCTACCGGCTGATCGGCTACGAAAACCGCGCATTGCGGAACGACGAATTTAACGACGACCGGAAGGATGCGGGCGATATGGGCTCTGGCCACACGGTAACAGCCATTTACGAAATCGTGCCCAGCGGCGTCAAAAGCCCTTACGTCGCCACAACGGACGCATTAAAATACCAGCCAGGCAATGCAGCCACTGGCAGCAGCAATAAAGAAATGATGACGATCAAAGTCCGTTACAAACAACCCGATAGCGAGAAAAGCAAGCTGTTCGACCTGCCCGTACCAGCAACCACGGTGGCATTTGACCAATGTTCGGCCAATCTCCGATTTGCATCTGCCGTTGCCGAATTCGGGCTGCTGCTCCGCGGTTCGGAATTTAAAGGTAGCGCCAGTTACGCGGACGTGATCCGGCGAGCGCGGGCGGCTTTTGGCAAAGATGAAGAAGGTTACCGGTCGGAATTTGTGCAGCTGGTGAAGGTTGCACAAAGTCTGGACGGCTCCCAGGAAGGGACGCGGACGGATGTGCGCGTCCGGCGCTAGTCTTCTTTCAAAGCCTTCAAAATCAAATCCCTGCCCTGCTCGCTGTATGCCAGCGACAATGCGGCTTCGTGGCCTGGGTCAGTCATTTTGGCCCACGTCTTGCGTAAAATGTCGATCATTTTTTCCTCGGTCATTTTCGCGATGAGGTCATCGTATTGGTATTGAAGAAAAAGGAGGCACAAGGCATTCTCCATCGTTTGCACGTCCTCATCGGTTTTGAGGCGCTGTTTGAGCACGATTTGCTTCACGCGCGAAATGGTATCGTCGTCGTAGCCCACGCCGGCAAGGATTTCGGCCGCTATGCCCGCATGGTATTTCGAAAGATCGCTCCGCCATTTGAGATAACCGACCCGACCGTCAGGGTAGCTGTTGCGGGCAATTTCCCATCGGCCGATATGCTGGCACCGCGAGGCGAGCAGCAGGCTTTCACTGGCATTAGGGTTCAGTTTTACGACCCATTCGTGAAGTTTTAATGCATAAAAATATTCCACAGGATAAGTCACACCGTCCCAAACGATTTGTCCGGGCGAGCGCCTGTTGTAGTCATCAAATTGTTCAAAAGCCTGATCGAGTCTGGTCATGGTGAATGAGGTATGGAGTAATGCGCTATCGTTCCGCCTTGAATTTCAGGGCAATTGTGGTCATGCGGGGGTAATCATAGGCGGTGCTTCGGGTTTTCATCACAAACGAATCCTGGCGGACATCGTCCGGCCGGACGGTCCATTCACCTTTGCTTCCGCCTTCCGCTGCACCAATGGTAATGTTTTTGTCCGTGATTTGCCATTTCAAAAGAAACGGTGTGCTTTCCCCGTTAAAAACGCCGGAAAACACACCGTCTTTTTTGATTTCCACGGTTTCCATATACCGCTGAAAATCAACCCCGCCGAACTGCTGGGTCATCTTGCCGTCCTTGAAGGTTACCGCATCGTTCACGGCAATTTCCTCGATCTTCCACCGCGACGAGGCGGTAAGCATTTCCGCGGCCTCCTGCGGTGTGCCGGCAGCACGGTCACAGGCAAAGGTCAGCCCAGTGGCGAGGCAAATTAGTATATAAATGACGGTTTTCTTGAAAAGCATGACGGTATCGGGTTAATGGCTACGCGCAAATATAGCCACAACTGCTATCGACACCCGACATAACTCCAAGGATTTTTACCGCCTATTCCCGATTGTAGAGCAATGTAATGCCCGTCAGAAACTGCGCTGCCTCGTCGGTAATCTGTCCCGGCATCAACCGCCACGCCCAATTGTTCTCGTTCGAGCCCGGCATGTTCATTTTGGCGCTTTCGTCCAGGTTAAGAATGTCCTGGATGGGCAGAATGGCCGTTTTAGCAATGGATGCGAATACCGGTCTCGCCAATTCCGCTGCCGCATTATCCTCCGTAATGGGCTTACCCAGGTACGTTTCGAGCCGCTCGCGCACGTCGGCATCAGCCGATTCGCGGAACCATCCGCGGGTCGTATTGTTGTCGTGCGTGCCCGTGTAGGCGATGAAGTTGTGTTTGTAATGATGGGGAATGTGCTCGGATTGCGACATATTCTCATCGAATGCAAACTGCAACACCTTCATGCCCGGCAGACCGAATTTGTCGCGCAGGATGTAAACCTCGGGACTGATCTCGCCCAGGTCTTCGGCAATGAATGGCAGCTGGCCGAGCGCGGTTTCCATTTTTTTGAAAAATTCTTCACCGGGCCCTGTTTTCCACGTGCCGTTCACGGCGGTTTCTTCGCCGCCGGGCACCTCCCAATAGTCGGCAAATGCGCGGAAATGGTCCAGGCGCACGAGGTCGAACATTTCCATATTGCGGGCGAGGCGCTCGATCCACCACTGGTAACCCTGCTCGCGAATGGCCTCCCAGTTGAACACCGGCATACCCCACAGTTGCCCGTCCTCCGAAAACGCGTCGGGCGGAACGCCTGCGATACCGGTGATTTTGCCGTCTTCATCCACGCAAAACAGTTCACGGTTTGCCCACACATCGGCGGAATCGTAGCTTACGTAAAACGGAATGTCCCCAAGCAGCCTGATCTCGCGCTCGTTGCAATATTGGCGGAGGTTTTTCCATTGCTTATCAAACACGAATTGCTGCCATTTGATAAACCGGATCTGCTCCGATTCCGATTGGCGAAGTTCATTCATCGCAGCCTCTTCGCGGTTGCGGAATTCCTCTGGCCAGGTGTACCAGGGCTGGTTATCAAAGCGCTTTTTGAGCACCATGTATACTGCGAAATCTTCCAGCCAGTCGTCGTGCGTTTGGATGAATTCTTCCATCGCCGGGGAGTCGTCGCCGGGCTGTTCGGCAAATTTCTGGAACGCACGTTCCAATAAGCTACTTTTGAGTTCTGTCACCTTCTCAAAATCGACGGTAGACGATTCGGGCAGGTGATTTTGCTGTAAGTCATCGTCGGAAAGCAAACCGTCGGCCGCCAGTATTTCCGGGCTGATCAGGAGCGGATTACCGGCCCGGCTCGACAGCGCGCTGTACGGCGAATTGCCCTGGGCGCCTTCCGTGGGGTTGAGCGGCAGGATCTGCCACACTTTTTGCGCGCTTTTTTCCAGGAAATCTGCGAATTCGAATGCCGCCGGGCCAATGTCGCCAATCCCGAATGGCGAAGCCAGCGAGGTTATGTGCAGCAACACGCCTGCATTCCGCTCGTTATCCATTCGTTTGCCCCGTAGCATAGCCAATGGCACCGTTTGGAAGATCTCTGCCGGGTAAAGTTTCGTTTGAAAAACCTCCTGGCCTTCGGTGAGCACATTGTCCCATTCAGGCATCAGGTTGTCCGGCAATGCAATGTGGGTATCCTGCCAATCCAGTTCAAAAAACGATTTTTGCTGCTGGCGGCTCATAATGGCTGTGTGAAGCGGCACTACCGTCACAAAAACATCCCGCTTATGCCGCCTTGCGAATGCGAGTAAATGATCCTTGTACGTGCCCCGCACTTTCAGCGGAATGTACTCGCCCCGGGTGAAAAGCAGCGGGTGCTGGCGGCGGATCGCAAACAGGCGTTGGGTGAGCCAGAGCTTAATCTGCCCACTCCTGCGCCCCTCCCAAACCTTTTCCAGCAGCCGGTCCGTTTCGTAGCCTTCCAGTTCATCGAGCCATTCCTTCCTTTTTCCGAAATCCACCTTGCGGCGATTATCGGGGTCTACCAGGCTCAAATCCCACAATTCGCAGCCCTGGTACACATCCGGAATGCCCGGACAAGTGAATTTCAATGCAACCTGCGCCAGCGAGTTGATCACGCCAAAATCCGTGATCGATTCCAGGAACGGCTGAAACGAGCTTGAAAATGCGGAATCTTCGTGCAACAACTGACGCGCAAAATCATGCGCTTCCTGCTCGTAAGCCTCATTCGGCGCCGACCATGTGGAGTTCGTTTTCGCTTCCCGAAGCGCCTTCTGAAGATATTCACCGAGCCGTTTTCCTAAATCGTCCTCGTCTTCACCCGGCATGGGGTAAGCACCCACGATCGTTTGGTAAATCAGGTACTCATCATTGGCGTCGGGGCCCTGGCCAGCCTGCCGGGAAGCCGCATTGCTATCCCGCCATTCGCGTACTTTTCCGAGCCATTCATCGGCGATATCGGTGAGCACATTCAGGCGCGCACGCACGTCCTCGCCACGCTTGGTGTCGTGCGTGGATGTCGCATTAATAGCCATAGGCCATTCTTTGCGACGCTTTTTCATGTATTTGTGGAAATCGCCGGTGGTGATACCGAAACGCTCGGGCGCATCGCCGACGTCGTTATGGCCGATGAACCGGTTGTAAGTGTACATTAATGTATCCTCCCCGCCCTTAGCCATCAGCGGGCCGGTAAACTGCATGCACCGCTGGTAAAATTTGGCGGCACGGCGGTTAAAATCCTCATCCCCGAGCGCAGGCCGGTGAATGAAGCATTGTTCCAGCACTTCCACGGCCGGTGAGAGGTCGAGATGATGCTTATTGATATCTACAAAAATATCCTTAATGGCCTGTGCTTCGTCCTCTGAAAGCGGCAAGGCGTTACCATAATACCGGTACACCGGGCAATGGATAAGGAACTCGCCGATTACCTGGCGGATCAGCTCCGCGCCGATGCGCCCGATCGTTTCCGCATCGGTTAATTCCAAGGATACGAAGAGTTGGTAGAGGTTATCGAGCTCGCCGGCCATGTGGCCGTAAAGGATATCGCTTTTCTTACTGAGCAATATTTCGTGTGCGGGCCGGTCGTCTCCCGTTAACTCCTTGTAATATTCGGTAAATGGCTTTTTTGCTGCCGGATTGGTGAACAGGTTATTCACGACCGCAAGGAATTCGTAGCCCGTCGTTCCCTGAATGGGCCATTGAGTAGGCAAATCTTCGTCCTCCCCGAGGATTTTCTCCGCTACAATGTACGTTTCGTTTCCGAACGCTTCCCGTAGTTTCTGCAAATAGCCCGCGGGGTCGAAAAGTCCGTCGATATGGTCGATGCGTATGCCCTGGAAAATACCTTCCTCGGCCAGCTGACGCGTGAATGCATGGTATTTTTCAAACACAGCCTCGTCCTGGATATTGAGGCAAATCAGCCCGTTGACAGTAAAAAAGCGTCGGAAATTGATCTGCTCTTCGGTGCGCTGCCAATGGCAAAGCACATAGTTTTGTTGTTCCGAAAGTTGGGTTAGCAGGGCCTTGTCCGCATTGATCGCCGACAATGCCGCGTCGATCCCGAGCCTCACCTCCTCATTATTGTAGAGCGCGCGTAGCTGCATAATCCATTCGTCCCAACGCTGCGAAAAAGCCGCTGCATCCTCGATCTGGTTCATCGTTTCGAGCTGTTCGGCGAGCTGGGTGATGGCCTGGGATTTTGCCTCCACTTTTGCGAGGATGGTTGCGTAGGACCGCAGGTTTAGCGGGAATGAAAGGCCATCGAAGTCGAGGCTGAAACGGCTGCCGTCAAAATGTACCTTTACATCTCCTGCGGCGATCATTTCATCTACTTCCCTCGACAGAAAGGGCACCATCACGCGGCCATGGAAAAGCTCGCTGTTCCACGCAATGTCAAAAAACGAAGCATACGCTGACTGTTTGCCTTTTTCGAGCACATCCATCAGCCACGGGTTTTCGGCGTGGAATGCCATGTGGTTGGGAACGATATCCTGCAACCAGCCGATCCCGGACTCGCTCAGGCTGCCCGAGATATTCCGGAGCTGCTCCACGCTGCCGATTTCGGGGTCTATCCGCTCGGGATCGGTGCCGTCGTAGCCGTGCGTGCTGCCCGCGGTGGATGCGAGAATGGGCGACGCGTAGATCGTCCCGACACCCAATTTGCGGAAATAGGGAATCAGTGATTCGAAGTCCTGAAACGTAAATTCTTTATGGAATTGAAGCCGGTAAGTAGAAACTGGGTTGTTCATGCAAGCTGATGATAAGTGTTCCCGTCAGCCTGTTAAATATTATGCCAGCAGCCGGCTAAATGGAGGGAAACCACCGTTTGAGGAGCTCTCTCAACAACGGTATTTCGAGCGGCTTCGGAAGCAGCTGAATGATGTGCGGATTGGCTTCGGCCTGCTCGATGTCCGAGATATCAACCGTGGACGAGATCATAAACAGCCTGATCCGAGCCCGTACCGCCTCGGGAAGCATTCCGTAATGTTCTGTGAATTCAAAACCGTTGATACCCGGCATTTGCAGGTCGAGCAGAATTACCGTATCGGGAATGTCGGCCCCCTGCGACCGAAGATGGTCGATTGCGGCCTGGGCTGAATTAAACGTCCGCACAGACGTCGTCAACCCGCTTTTCAGGAGCAGCTTTTCTTGCGTGAATAGGTCGAAAACACTGTCGTCTACGATAATAAAATCCATTTTACAGTTAAGAGAAGGGTTCAGAACAATCAATTAGCATGCATTGCATGCAGCCGAAGTTACCCCACTTCTACGTTTGATCCTAATTGTAGAAATAGTTGTCGTAAATAAGCTAGAAAGATTTTAAATCTAATCGATTAATTCGGCAAATATGACCCAGTCCTTTGTTTTGGCCCTTTTTGCGTGTAAAAGCTGGTCAGCATTGCCGGGGCAGTGCACTAATTTCCAGTTGATGTACCGTCACTGCCTTTGTTTCTATGAGCCTGTTAAATGGCTGTCGTTGAGTGGTAAAATCCGATAGAAGTGGGCTAATTAAATTAAAAGTTACTGAATAGTTTTTTTACTCCCAAGCTATTCGCCCGATTTCGATTCAACGTACGCGACCTCGCCTACCAGTCAAGACCTCCGGCACTCTGCAGGCACGATTTTGATCGTTACTCCGAACATTCATCACATCAACAAAACTAAAAACCATTGACAATGAGCGGGCTGGATGGCAGAAAACGAGTAGTTATCAGTAATGTAAGGCCGCAGGTCGAGGACGGCAGGTTCACGGCCAGGCGGGCAATCGGTGAAAGCGTCGGATTTTCTGCGGACATTATTGCCGACGGCCACGACGCCGTGGCGGCAAGCGTGATCTTTCGCCACGAATCGGATCAAATGTGGCACGATGTGCCGCTGGCGCATGCCGGCAACGATCACTGGCAGGCAACCTGGACGCCCGATCGGGAAGGTTTTTACGAATACCGGTTCACAGGCTGGGTCGATCATTTCACGACCTGGAAAAAAGGCTTGCTCAAAAAGTTTGATGCTAACCAGGACATTGCCGTAGAACTGAGGATCGGGGCGGATATCCTGAAAGAAGCGGCCGGCCTCGCACCGCAAACCGACCAGGCGGCATTTGAACAATGGATCAATGCGTTGGAAAATGCATCCGATCCGCAGGAAGCGGTGGATATGGTAGTGGGCGATGACCTTGCCGAAGCCATGTCGAAAATCCGGTACACGGACCGCATCAGCGTTTTTGACCAAACATTCCGGCTCGAAATCGAACGTAAAAAGGCCGGTTTCAGCTCCTGGTATGAACTATTCCCCCGCTCGGCCTCCGAGCTGCCCGGCACACACGGCACATTCCGCGATGTGCTGAGGCTGCTACCCAAAGTCGCCAAAATGGGCTTTGACACCCTGTACTTCCCGCCTATTCATCCGATCGGCGAAATGAAGCGGAAGGGCAAAAACAATTCCCTCGTACCATCCGCCACCGACCCGGGCTCGCCCTGGGCGATCGGGAACCGGCTGGGCGGGCATAAGGCCGTCCACCCGGAACTGGGCACGATCGAAGATTTTGCGGAACTGGTAACCAAAGCAAAGGAGCTGGGCATTGAAGTAGCGATGGACATTGCCTATCAGTGTGCGCCCGACCATCCGTATGTGAAAGAACATCCGCAATGGTTCAAATGGCGCCCCGACGGCACCGTACAATATGCCGAAAACCCGCCCAAAAAGTACGAAGACATTCTTCCTTTCGATTTTGAAACGCAGGATTGGCAAAACCTTTGGCACGAACTCAAAAGCGTGATCGATTTCTGGATCGGGCATGGCGTGAATGTGTTCCGGATCGATAACCCGCATACCAAGGCGTTCCCGTTTTGGGAATGGATCATCGCAGAGGTGCGGAAAGTGCATCCGCAGGTGATTTTCCTCGCAGAGGCATTCACGCGTCCGCGTGTGATGGAGCGCCTCGCGAAAATCGGTTTCAATCAGTCCTACACCTATTTCACGTGGCGTAACAGCAAATGGGAGCTGGAACAATACCTGTACGAGCTCACCAAAACTGACCAGCAATATTATTTCCGGCCTAATTTCTGGCCCAATACGCCCGATATTCTCCCGCATCACCTCGTGGAAGGCGGCGAGAATGCGCACATCATCCGCTTCATCCTGGCCGCGACACTATCCTCCAACTACGGATTGTACGGCCCCGTGTATGAATACGGCGTGAACACGCCCCATCCCGGAAAGGAAGAATATACCAACAACGAAAAGTACGAGATCAAGCATTGGGACTGGGACCGTTACAGCCGCACCCGTGAGATCATTACCCGCGTGAACCGCGTGAGAAAGGCTTACGCAGCGCTGCAATCGACCTGGAATATTCATTTTAATGAAACTAACAATGACCAGGTGATCAGCTACACCAAGCTGGCGCCGGAACGCGGCGAGTCGCTGCTGGTCGCGGTTAATCTCGACCATAATCATACACAGGGAGCACACATAAAAGTGCCGCTGCACGAGCTGGGGATCGGCTATGACCAGCCCTATGTCGTCAGCGACATGCTCAGCGGGGAAAAATACAGATGGCAGGGGGAATACAATTATGTGCAAATGAATCCCTGGGAAATGCCGGCACACATTCTAAAAGTTGAACGATTGAATTGACACAGCACATGGAATACAGGAAAGGAATGCCCGACAAAAATTTGCATTGGTACAAGGATGCAATCATTTACGAACTTCATATCAAAGCCTTCAAAGACGGAAATTGCGATGGGATAGGCGATTTCAAGGGACTACTGGAACAGCTGGATTATCTGCAAGACCTGGGCGTAACGGCCATCTGGCTGCTGCCCTTCTACCCTTCCCCGCTGCGCGACGACGGCTACGACATTGCTGATTATTACACGATTAACCCGTCGTACGGCGACATTCAGGAATTCAAAACGTTTCTGCGCGAAGCGCATAAGCGCGGCCTGAAAGTGATTACCGAACTGGTGATCAACCACACTTCCGACCAGCACCCATGGTTCCAGCGTGCGCGCCGCGCGCCCAAGGGCTCGGCGTATCGGAATTTTTATGTGTGGACGGATGATCCGCATCAGTTCAAAGACGCCCGCATTATTTTCCAGGACTATGAAAAATCGAACTGGACGTGGGACAACGAGGCCGAGCAATACTACTGGCACCGGTTCTTCCACCACCAGCCCGATTTGAACTACGACAGTATGGATGTACAGGAAGAGATCTTCAAAATCATCAATTTCTGGTGTAAAATGGGTGTCGATGGGTTCAGGTTGGATGCTGTGCCTTACCTTTTCGAGCGCGACGGGACCAACTGCGAGAATCTGCCCGAAACGCATGCATTCCTGAAAAAACTGAGAAAGTACGTCGATGACCGCTATCCCGGCACATTGCTTCTGGCAGAGGCCAACATGTGGCCCGAGGACTCCGCGGCGTATTTCGGGGACGGCGACGAATGCCAGATGAATTACCATTTCCCGATCATGCCGCGGATGTTTATGTCGCTGCAAATGGAGGACCGCTATCCGCTTACCGACATTTTCGACCAGACGCCCGCCATACCGGACAACTGCCAGTGGGGTATTTTCCTTCGGAACCACGATGAGCTGACGCTTGAAATGGTTACTGACGAGGAGCGCGACTATATGTATAAGACGTATGTCAAAGATCCGAAGGCGCGCATTAACCTCGGGATCAGGCACCGCCTGGCGCCGCTGATGGAGAACAACCGTAAAAAAATCGAGTTGCTGAACTCCCTGCTCTTCACATTCCCCGGTACACCGATCATTTATTACGGCGATGAAATCGGGATGGGCGATAATTTTTACCTCGGCGACCGCGACGGCGTGCGCACCCCCATGCAATGGAGCCCCGACCGGAACGCCGGGTTTTCGCAAGCCAACCCGCAACGCCTGTACCTGCCGCTGATCCTCGATCCGCAGTACCATTACGAGTCTGTGAATGTGGAATTGCAGTCGCGCAATTCCTCGTCGCTGCTGTGGTGGATGCGCCGGGCGATCAGCACGCGCAAAAAATACAAGGCATTCAGCCGCGGCGACATTAAGTTTTTAAACCATGAAAACGCGAAGGTGCTTGCATTTACGCGCAGCTTTGAGGACGAAACGATGCTGGTCATCGCCAATTTGTCGAGGTTCCCGCAACCTGTGGAGCTCGATCTGGATCAATATAAAGGGTTTCAGCCGGTGGAAATTTATAGTAAAAACAAATTCCCGTCGGTGAAGGACAACACACCCTACTTTTTCACATTGGAAGCGTACGGCTGCCAATGCTTCCTGATGCAGAAAACGCATCCCGAGATCGACGACAACCGTGAGCTACCATTGGTGAAACTCGATAAATGGAAAGATCTTTTGGAACCGAATATGCTGGAAAAACTGGAAACGCAAATTCTTCCGGCCTATCTGATGAAAATGAGATGGTTCGGAGGAAAAGGCAAAGGCCTCGACAAAGTGAGCATCGTTTCCCACGCCAGCATTCCATTGGGCGATAACCCGCCGTGCTTCCTGCTTTTGATCGAAACAACTTACCAAAACGACCTGCCGGAAATGTACCAGCTGCCGGTGGCATTCGGCAAGGAGCCGTTCGCATTCAACGTCCGCGAAAACTGCCCGCAGGCCGTGCTGGCGCGCATTCAGATCAAGGGTGAAGAGGAAGGGGTATTGTTTGATGCGATTTACGGACTTGAATTGCAACAGGCGCTCATTCAGAACATGGCAGCCAACGAACGGTTGAATGCTAAAAACAGCCAGATTCATTTTACGGGCAACCGGGAACTGGCGCAGCATATCAAGGAAACTGACCGCATCAAACCGCGTGTGCTTTCAGGAGAGCAGAGCAATACTTCCATTACTTATGATGGAAAGTATTTCTTCAAACTCTATCGCAAAGTCGACCGGGCCATTAACCCCGACGTCGAGATCACGCAATACCTTACCAATAAGGCCCGCTTCAAAAACATCCCGGCTTACATCGGCGCCATTGAATGGAAGTACAAAAAGGATTCAATGGTGCTGGGCATGATGCAGGAAATGGTGAGCAATGCCACCGACGCCTGGGCCAACATGCTCGACAGACTGGATAGCTTCAACGAAAAAGTGCTGTCCACAACAGACCTCGAGCTGCCTACCGAGCTGGTCGGAACGCTCACCGATCCTGTGGGTTATGAAGACATTCCAGACATTATGAAGGAATTGCTGGATGTGCATGTGGCTGAACAAGCGAGGCTGCTGGGTGAGCGTACGGCGCAAATGCACCTGGCCCTCGCAGGAGAAAAAGAAAACCCGGATTTCAAACCGGAGGAGTTTTCGTTGCATTACCAGCGGTCGGTGTACTCATCGCTGCAATCCCTGGTCCGTGCCACATTCCAAAGCCTCAACCGAAACATGAAGAAACTGACGCCGGAAATGCGCCAGGCGGCCGAGGAAACCATGCAGTTGCGGGATGAAATACTAACCGAGCTCAAAAAAGTATACAGCCACAAAATCGATACGGCCAAAATCCGTATCCATGGCGACTACCACCTGGGCCAGGTGCTGTTTACCGGAAAAGACTTCGTCCTGCTCGATTTCGAAGGAGAACCCGCCCGCAGTTACAGCGAGCGGCGATTGAAACGCTCGGCGCTACGCGACGTGGCAGGTATGCTGCGGTCGTTCCACTATGCGGCTCACAGCAGCCTTTACCTGGATAACCAGATCAGGCCGGAAGACGCGGGCAAATTGCTGCCGTTTGTGGAACAATGGTATCACTATATGAGCGGCTTTTTCCTGAAAGCATACCTGGAAACGGTGGGCAATGGCGCGATCATCCCGCACCAGAAAGGCGATCTCGAAATACTTTTGAGGACATTCCTGCTGCAAAAGGCGATTTACGAGCTCAATTACGAAGTAAACAACAGACCATCCTGGGTAATGGTGCCTTTGAGGGGCATCCGGGCCATTCTGGACAAATCGGAGGCGGCTGTGGTGGCTTAACAAACGAATTATGACGCAACAATTGGAAAGGCAATCATTGCTTACCGGCTACGACATCGACTTGTTCCGATCCGGTAAGCACTACCATATCTATAATAAACTAGGTGCGCATGTACGCAGCCAGGGTGGCGAATCGGGTACGCATTTCGCGGTATGGGCGCCCAATGCCGTGGAAGTGACCGTGATCGGCAACTTCAATGGCTGGGAGCGTGGTGCCCACCCGCTTTCCGCACGGGACGACGGATCGGGCGTGTGGGAGGGTTTTATTCCAAACATCGGCCAGGGCGAGTTGTACAAATATTACATCCGCTCTCAAAATGGCTACGAGGTGGAAAAAGGCGACCCATACGCCACTTACTGGGAAACGCCTCCGCGCACGGCTTCCGTAATATGGAACCTTGATTTCGAGTGGAACGATGCCAACTGGATTGAAAAACGTAAGTCCCCGGCATTGAACAGACCGCTTTCTATTTACGAAATACACCTCGGCTCGTGGCGGAGGGTCCACGAGGAAGAGGGCCGCTGGATGACCTACCGCGAATTGGCGAAGGAACTTCCTGAGTACTGCCGGTTTATGGGTTTCACGCATGTGGAGTTTCTGCCCGTGATGGAACACCCCTTCTACGGCTCCTGGGGTTACCAGATCACCGGCTATTTTGCGCCGTCAAGCCGCTTTGGCACGCCGCAGGACTTTATGTTCCTGGTAAATGCGCTGCACGAAGTGGAAATCGGCGTGTTGCTCGACTGGGTCCCCTCCCATTTCCCGACGGACGAACACGGCCTCGGCTACTTCGATGGCTCACACCTGTACGAGCACGCCGACCCGCGGCAGGGCTTTCATCCCGACTGGCAAAGCGCCATCTTCAACTACGGCCGGCACGAGGTGAAAAGCTTCCTCATTTCCAACGCGCTTTACTGGCTCGATAAATTTCATATCGACGGCCTGCGCGTAGATGCGGTGGCTTCGATGCTCTACCTCGACTATTCGCGCAAGGAAGGCGAATGGATTCCGAACCGCTACGGTGGTCGCGAGAACCTGGAAGCGATTGACTTTCTGCGCGACTTCAATGCGGCTGTTCACCAATCTTTTCCAGACACGCTCACCATTGCCGAGGAATCCACGGCATGGCCCGGCGTGACGCACCCGGTAAGCAACGGAGGCCTCGGGTTCGACTTGAAATGGATGATGGGCTGGATGCATGACTCACTTTCGTATTTCCAGAAAGAGGCTATTTACCGCTCCTATCACCAGGGACAACTGTCATTCAGTCTGCATTACGCCTTTTCGGAGCGTTTCGTCCTTCCGCTTTCGCATGACGAGGTGGTTCACGGCAAGCATTCGCTACTGCACAAAATGCCTGGCGACGACTGGCAGCGCTTTGCGAACCTGCGTTTGCTTTACACTTATATGTTCGGTCATCCCGGCGGCAAACTGCTGTTTATGGGCGGCGAGTTCGGTCAGCATCACGAATGGCGGCATGATTACAGCCTGGATTGGGACGAAAACGAGCGTCCGGCGCATTCGGGCATCCAGCGGCTTGTCAAAGACCTCAATGCACTCTACCGACGCGAATCCGCACTTTTCGAAAACAACTATTCGCCCGAAGGCTTCGAGTGGATCGACCACCAGGACAGCACAAACAGTGTGTTGGCGTGGATCAGAAAAAGCGAAGCCGGCGACCTGCTTTTTATCGCCAACTTCACGCCGGTAGTTCGCGAAAATTACCGGATCGGCGTCTCAAAGCCGGGATACTATCAGGAAGTCTTCAACAGCGATAACCTTCGCTATGGGGGCGCAGATCTCATTTGCAACGATGCCATTGAAAGTTACCCTATTCCAAAGCACGGCCGGGGGCATTCTATTCCGCTCACCTTACCGCCGCTGGGGGCGATTGTGCTGAAATACAGCGGTGAATTCGAGTGGTTATAAGGTAAAAAATTCCGGACACGCAACGCGCTGTCCGGAATACCCACTATACACACACTATTCGCTGTCGCTACCCTTCCGTCAGAAGTATTTGATTTTGTTTTTCAGGACGACCAGATAGAACAGCCCAAACCAACGCTGAATGAATCGTTTCATGGTAGTTTTTACATTTAATAATTCACGGTGAACCAAGGCGTCGAAATGTCTTGACAAAGTTGATAATCTTCACAGAAAAGGCTCGGTTTCGCGAATACGCCCGCTGCTTTTCCTTCAAATTCAGTGACGACGTGGCGCCCAAAGTAAGCCGAAGGCGCTCACGTCATCATCCTGAACACACTATACACACATTGGTGTCGTCATCTCACGATTGCATTTGATGGTGTAAAACTAGGTTTGGATAGTACCCTTCCCAAATCTGATGATCAAGAGGCAGAAGTCAACACTCAAGCGGATACATGAGCCCCGAATGCTCGGAATCTGCTATGTAACACTTCTAATTATTTTGCTCGCAGGCCACTAGTTCTATTTTTTCTAGCAGGGCTACTGGTTAACTGTCGACCGCGTCAATTCCAGTTCGGACGGAAGATGATAATCAGGAGAATGAACAGCAACGTTACCACAACTGGGACGGCCATTACCCACGCCAGAATCGATGCCGTTGTGAGGTTTCCCAGCCACCAGTAATATAGCGATGCGATTAGAACGCCGCTGATGGAAATCACGAGAATCCAGTAGTAGTATCTGGGTTCGCTGAGCTCTCTTTTAGTGATTAGATGATAGAGATAATATGCAGACAGCGCCACGACTGCGGTGCAGTCGATTAATGCGCCTACCAGATAGAGTACCATTTAAATTGATCGTTTGGGTTAGATTAGTAGGTTACCGATGGTGTCTTAGTAAAGTTTATCCATAATGCGAGGTAATAAAAATGGGATGTATGAACGGCGAGCTATCAATGATTAAATGGTCAAAGTAGTTAGGTCGTTTACAGTCCTCCGGCAGGTCGTCCAGAAACGTTTATACCCGTTAGTAAATCCACAACTGCCATTCGTTCATCGATCTTTACTTTGAATTCGGTTATGGCTACCTTACACAATCAGCAGGAAATTTGCCCCGTACATGCACCGCTTTCAGCTATTCTGGCTCATTGTGCTCTTTTGCCCGATCGTGGCCGAAGCACAGTTTGTTTTTCAGAACCTTAAAGAGGAAGACGGGCTCAGTGCGAAAGACGTCCGCTGCTTATACAAAGACGCTGACGGCTTCCTTTGGATAGGCACAGGCAATGGGCTGAACCGCTTCGACGGCCACGTGATCAAGGCCTATCAGGATGTAAATTCGGTGAGTACGATCGAGGTCAATGGCATTCATCCGATAGACGGCAAGGCGAATCTGCTGGTTGCGACTTCCCGCGGGCTGAAACTTTTCAACAAATCGACTGGGAAGTACCGTGCTGATAACCGCTGGAAGGCCCTGGCGAACAGGCCTATTCTTTCCGTCAAGGAGGACGATCAGCACCGTCTATGGTTTATCTGCCACAAAGACATCTTTATTTATGATGGAAAGAAAGTCAGGAAATTGGCCGAGTTGCTGCCCTGGGCGGAACGCGTCGCCCATGCAGACCTGTCGTTCGCCGCACGCAGCGCATTCTGCTGGGATGCAAAGCGAAAGGGTTTTTGGGTAGGCGGATACGGCTGCTTTTTTATCGACTGCGCCAATGAGACGGTGTATGATAGCACCCATAACCCCCACCGCTGGCCGATCCTGAATAAAAGGCAGGTCACCGCGATTACAATGGATAACCAGTACAACCTTTGGTATGGCTCTACCGTCGATTTTTCGCTCCATTTCTCGAAACCCGATTTACAGAGCGATACGGCCTACCTGCATTTGGATAACGTGCGTTCCACAGATGGTGTGAATTGCCTGTTCGTCGACGACCAGGACAGGTTATGGATTTCTACCTGGATGTACGCTGCGTATGTGAAGGAAGCAGGCAAACCGATCCGCAAAATTCCATACAGCCAGGACGCCGGCTATTCGATCGCCTATGGGCATTTTAATGGAGTTATTGAGGATGAAGAAAAAGACCTGTGGTTTGCCACCATCAACGGGTTGAGCAAACTCACTTACAACAACCCGTTTGAGATAGTTTACAAGCTGCCGAGCAGGCCGTTCTTTCTACAAGTCAGTTTCGCCGCCATTAATGTAATAGCAGCCAGAGGCGATAGTATTCTGGCAATGAAAGAGGACGGTTTGGTCCTCCTCAAACAAAACCAGCAGAGTTTTACGCACTATACGGCTTCCAAAGAGCGCGTGATCAAAAACAGGTTTTTCAGCTGCGCTTTCGCGAATGACACCTGGTGGTTCGGCGGGAATGGCGGGCTATATTTTCTTCGGAAGGGCGATAAGGATATCAGGAAATTCAGCCATCCTCGAATCAAACCACCGTTGACGGCGAGCGACATTGTCGTAGCAGATAATCAGGGAAGGATCTGGTTTCAGATCAGAACCAATGCATTTTACCGGTATAACCCCAAAACGAATGAATGCGAACGCTTCAATGGCACGGACAGTCGCTATGGCCGGTTCAATTTTAAGTCTTGCCAGAGTGCTCTGACGTTGAGAAACGGCGATGTGCTCTTTGCCATGCGAGGCGAAGGTATTCTTCGATTTTCCGAACAAACGCAGCGATTTACGGTCATTTCCGTGCCTGATAAGGATCGTTTTTACGCCATGCAGCTCATGGAAGAAACCGATGGCAACCTTTGGATGGCCGACCGTGACCGCGGTCTTTATAAACTGAACATTAACGGCCAATATATCGACAGTCTCACACCAAGAAACGGTCTGCTGACAACGCCCATCAACAGCATCGCCAGAGATAATCGCGGGGCAATTTGGGTCGCCGGGCCAGGCGGATTATCATTCTTTTTTCCTAAAACAAAAAAGGTGACCCGTGTGAGCATCAATCTCGGCAAGACACTGCAAGATTACTGGAATTACGTGCTCACCACGCCAGACCACATTTACGCGGCCATGCTGGACCATATCGTGGTGATCGATCCGACGAAGTTCACCAAAATCGTAGTCAGTAAGCCGCCGCATATTACATCTGTGAAGGTGCTGGGAAAAGAGGTCTCCGACTTCCTGCCCGCGTCGCTGATGTTGCTGGCAGACAAGGATTTCATTACACTGCAATTCGCATCATTAAAGCATCGCGATATTCCCACATTGCAATACAGTTATCAATTGAAAGACATCGAAGAACGATGGGTGTATGCCGGGCGTAACATGACGGCCAGTTACAATAGCCTGCCACCGGGAAACTATGTTTTCAAAGTGCGTAGCACCGACGAACATGGCAGATGGATGAAAGAGGTTTCAGTACTCAAAATCAAGATACTTCCTCATTGGTGGGAGAGCTGGTGGTTCCTGATCGTCGTGGGCTGCGTATCGGGTGCGTTTTTCTTCATGACCTACCGTAGTTATGTCGCCAGGAAACATAAACGCGAGCTCGACAAAGCCATCGAATACTTCGTCAATTCAGTCTATGGCGAAAACTCTGTCGATGAGATCTGCTGGGACATTGCGCGGAACTGCTGCCTGCAACTTCGCTTCGAGGATTGTACCGTGTTTTTATGGGATGATGACAAACAGAAACTGGTTCGAAAGGCCTTGTATGGCTCAAAAAACATCACCGAAAATGAAACTGTCGACCCACTGGAACTAGAATTGGGAATGGGAATCGTAGGAACCGCCGGCAAAACGAAAAGAGCGATCAACATTTCCGACACCTCCCGCGACCCTCGCTACATTGCCATGGACGCGAGCAAATTTTCGGAAGTAGCCGTACCCATCCTGCATGAAGGAAAGCTAATCGGCGTGCTGGATTCGGAACATTCCGAAAAGAGATTCTTTACCGAGGATCATACCCGCGCGCTTGTGACGATTGCGTCCATCAATGCCAACAAAATAGCCGAAGCGCAGGCAGAAGCGGAGGCGGCGAAAAAGGAGCTCATGCTGCTGGAAATTAACCGGATGCTGGCGGAAAGTCAGCTAATGGCGCTGAGGGCGCAAATGAACCCGCATTTCGTATTCAACTGCCTTAACAGCATCCAGGAATGCATTGTGACGCAGAAATACGGCGACGCCAGTAAGTACCTCAACAAGTTTTCAAGACTATTCAGGATGGTCCTTAACAATTCCGATAGGACCCTGGTGACCATCGAAGAGGAGAAAGAAGTGCTGCAACTGTACCTCGAACTCGAACAAATGCGGTTCGAACAGAGCTTCATCAGCAGCATTGAAATCGACGAAGACCTTGAAGCCGACGACATTCTGCTCCCATCCATGCTCCTGCAACCGTACGTTGAAAATGCAATCTGGCACGGGCTCATGCACAAGGAGGGCTACCGGGAACTGAAAATTGTGTTTTCCAAAATTGATGAAGATGTTTTCAAATGCATCATCGAGGATAATGGCATCGGGCGCGAGAAGTCGCTGGAAATTAAACGGCGCAATGCAGTTACCAAACGGCACAAGTCGAAAGGCTTGCAAATAGCAAAAGACCGCCTCGACCTCATCGACCGCCAGGGGCAGCACGCCTCGGTAAATATCATCGACAAATATGACGATGACGGCAATGCAATGGGCACGATGGTAGTCATCGAGCTTTCTACTTCACTGGACTATACCTGATTTTACACTATAATACCCTAAACGTTATGCTCAAAACACTGATTATCGATGACGAACAGAAAGCACGCAATGTTCTGAATCACTACCTGAACAGCTCGGTCAGGCAAGAGGTCGACATCCGGCATGCCGAGTCGGTCAAAGAAGCGCTGAAAGTATTGGAAAGCTTCCAGCCCGACATTGTTTTTCTGGATGTGGAAATGCCGCACCAAAACGGCTTCGAGTTTTTGCTGGCCAGAAAAAATCCGCCCTACGACATCGTCTTCACGACGGCTTTCAACCAGTATGCCATCCAGGCGATCCGGTTCAGCGCGCTCGACTACCTCCTCAAACCGGTAGATCCCGAAGAACTGCAATCGGCGATAGACCGTCACATCGAAAAAGTGAAGGAAAAACCGAAGCAGGAAACGCAGCAGCTCTACGACAATCTCGTCCACAATATCGAGAAGAAGAACATCCGCGATTTCCGGCTCGCCGTTCCGTCGAGCGAAGGTGTATTTTTCTTTACGCTCGACGAAATTCTCCGTTTGGAAGCCGATAAGAACTACACGGCAATTCACCTGATCGGAAAACGGCCGTTTCTGGCGAGTAAAACGCTGAAACATTTCGACGAAATGCTGGGAGAATTTAATTTCATCAGAACGCATAAATCGCACCTCGTAAATCCGAAGTACATTAAGCAGGTGACGCACAACAACCAGTTCCTGCTGCTGTCGGACGGTTCGAGGATCGAGATTTCGCGACGGAAGAAGGAGCTGGTTCAGCAGTATCTGAAATTGAAATGAACCGTTATTTTACCTGTTGTTCAAAAAGCATCCGCAATGTCTCACCGGGATCTGTACAAAAACCCGGATGGACTCTGGACGTTTGTAAAACGGTGCTGCGGGTAGCCGTAAGCCAGCGAAAGCGTGATGCCGCAGGCAATGCAGCAATAGGGCTCCCGCATTGCCGGTTACCCACGCAAATTTGCCTGAATGCATCAAGATACGCCTGCACTTCGGCCGGGTCAGTTTCCGCACAAAGGGCCCGGAGCCGCTGAGGATCGAGTTCGATACAGCATGACAGAAAACCCCGGGATGGACAGTACAGCACCACGCCCGCATTGATAAACTCTTCACGCTCCACACGCGGTACAATGCGCAGGACTGCATATTCGTATAAAAACTTATCTGACATCCTGCGCTCCTTTCACAAATGTTTCGGATGCCGACAGGCGGGCTTTCAGGTATGACACGTAAGCCTGCCTGTGCTCGTCGGCCGTTTCAAAAGGCGCGTCGCGAAGCAACCAGTCGTCGGGAATGAGGGATACCACCGCCGGGATAATGCCACCCGCAAGCCGCTCGCGGAATTCGGCATTTACTTCTTCCAGCATGGTCGCACTTTTCAGCAACACGTGGTCCTTCACCTGCGCGAAAGGCCGTTTGGCCTGTTCCTGCCAGTTATCCCACGAATGGTGGAAGTAGAGCGCCGCGCCGTGGTCGATCAGCCAGAGCTCTTTGTGCCACATCAGCATGTTGGTGTTGCGGGCCGTACGGTCTACATTGGTAAGAAAGCTGTCCAGCCACACGATCTCGGAAGCGAGCCGAGGCGGCACCTTCGTCACAACGGGATCGAAAGTAATGGCGCCTGACAGGTAATGCATCGCCAGGTTAAGGCCGGTGCTGGCTTTGAGCAGGTCCTGGATCTCCTCGTCGGGTTCAGTCCGGCCAAAGCCCTCATCCAGATTAGCGAACACGATTTCAGGTACTTTCAACCCCAGAAACCGCGCCAATTCCCCTCCTATCAGCTCCGAAATCAATGCTTTGGTACCCTGCCCTGCGCCCCTGAATTTTAATACATACAAAAAATCGTCATCGGCCTCGGCAATGGCGGGAAGAGAGCCGCCCTCGCGCAGGGGTGTCAGATAACGCAGCACGTTGACGGTCCGCAGGCTGACAAGATCGTTGTCCATCAAAACAGCTTAAATTGGTTGAAAGGGCCGAATATAGTCATTTTGGTAAATTTTCAGGCTATTGTCGCCGGAAGCATCCCGCATCTGCGGCGGTTTCGGCGGTACTGGAATGGTATTTGAAGACATTTCAAATCATCAAACTAAAAACCATTCAATGAAAACGCTATTAAGCTTCATCATGGCACTGGCTTTCGTGGTTCCGGCTTGCGCGCAATCCAGCGACAGATCATCCCGGTCGTCCAAGCAAACGCAAAAATATGAACGCAAAACTACCCGGCGTCAGGTCAAAACAGCCGATTCCTCCGACCTGAATGCGATTCTCAAAGATTCGGCCAATGCGGAAACCGGGCCGATCCTGGATGACAACGGGAATGTCAATTCCACCGGTGCGGTCGATGGTAGCCGCAGCAGTACCGGACGCCCCGATGCCGACACGACTTCTTACACGATCAAACGGAAGAAAACGGTTATCAAACAGCGGCCATAAAGAACCGATCCTATCGATGAATGCGATTGGCCTGGCCGCGTTCGGGATAATGCTCATCGACCATTCGCGCTGCTTCTTCCTGGGTGAGTGCGGCAAAATCGCGGTAGCGGTGATGCACGTCCACGATCTCTTCCAATGCATCATAAACCAGCTGCCGGTTCTCCCAGGTTTTCAAATGGTTGAGGACTTTGAGCAGGCAGCCTTTTTTATATGCGATCTGACCAATCACGTGCACCAGCGTTCCGCGCACGCGTGCGGTGTGGTCGTGCTGCAGCTCCTGTAAAAGCGGCAGGATATCTTCGGGATGCTTGCGCCCGCGCAGTTCGATGCCATGGCATATCTCCCGCCGGATTTCTTTGTCGGGATGGTGTAAATATTGCCGTGCCCAGGCCAGCACCGGAATCGGGTTCACCTCCCCCATTTTCTTCACCGAACCGATCACCGCATTGCGCGGTGCGTGGTGAGTATCTTGCAAACCTTCGTCGAAAATCGTTCGAACTTCTTCGAAATGCTTCCTCCCAATCTCTCCCGCCGCATTGATCGCCGTTTGGCGAACCCTGAAATCATCGTCTGTCAAAAATCCGGCGAGCATTGTGTGCACCGCAGGGCGCAATGAAGCTTCCTCCTCGTACAAGCGACCGGAGGCGACATAAGCCGTCTTGCGGATATACGTGTCATCATCTGCATAATACACCCGCACATTTTCAGCCTTCTGAGCGAGTAGCGCCTGTCTGATATCATTGCCAATTGCCGACACGCGATCGGCCCGTTCGGATTTCGAGAGGTCGTAAAATGCCACGGCACAAAGAAGGTTAGTTGGTTTTCCTCAAATATGGGAAGATGCTGCGGCAAAAAAAATCCCCGGCAACAATTACGTAGCCGGGGCATGCTGTATAATAAACGTTGAGTAATAGACTATGAGGTCAAACAATATGTTAGTCAAACTACTTCAAAATACTTCGATGAGGCTACTAAAATACCTCAAAAATTGCAGACGAGATAAAAAAAGGTCGATAATCACTAAAAAAACATGAGAATTTCGTCGAATCCGTCAAAACCGGTGTACGCATTACCCCGACGCGCGCAATTTTTTTGCATTTTGTTGTAGAACACGAAAGCCGGCCTGTACAATCACAAGCCGGCTCCGATATTCAAACAAATAGAATTACTTCTTCTGCTGCGAAAGGAATGTAATCAATGAAGCAAATTCTTCATACGAAAGCTCATTGGCCAATCCCGGGGGCATCATCGACGTTTCCATTTCTTTGCGCGAGGTAATGTGGGCTACTTTCAGCGTGTTGACCTGGCCCGCAATGTCCCGGATCACCAACTTCTCAGCCGATTCTTCCGACACAAAACCCATGTAGGTCTTGTCGCCTTTGGTAGTGATGAGCACCGACGCAAATCCTTGCGAAATAGACGCATTTGGCTTCAAAATAGACTCCGCAATCTGCTCGCGGTTCATAATCGAGCCAATCTGACCCATAAATGGCCCTTTCATTACTTCGTTGCGGCTCAGGCTGTGGCAGGCCACGCAGCCCTGCTTGGTGAACAATTTGCGGCCCAGCGCGGGATCACCTTGTATTTTCGCCATCGCCAGCATCACATCCTCAATCGACGATTCGCCCACCTGGCCTTTCTTATTACGTATTTTTTCAAGGTCGATTTTCACTTCTTCCTTGGCTGCAACCACTTCCTCGCCGCCGAATTCCGTAATGCCCATGCGGTTACGCGCATTCAGGTCGGCGTATAACTGCTTGTCCGTAGCTTTGTTCCACTCTGCCGTCAGGAAATCTTTGATTTTCGCAGATCCTTCCCAGTCGATACCCTTGTAGTACGGGCCGTGGGTATCCGGGCGGGTGCTCCACCACCAGGAGCCGTCGTAGTCGGCTTCTTTCTTGTAGATCCGGCCTAGTGTCGTCAAAATCTGGCCTTTCAACGCCTGATCGGACGTTTTGCCGTAGGCGGCGATCAGGCCGTCTACCGCTTTGGGATCGTGCATGTAACGCAATGCCCAGAGCGCGATCGTTGAATTTTCGGTTCCGATGGCATTCACACACGCATCCACGGCATTCAACGCCACCAGCGCGCGCACCGCGATGTGCGGCGTTACAATGGCAGAGTTCGGCGTAGCGTGCGGGCCTTCGGTACCTTTCGCGGGTGCTTTAAACGATGCCGGAACTTTCACTTTCAGCAACGCCTGTGCGCCTTCCTGGCGGCCCAAACGCCCCAAAGCAATGGCTGCGGCCAGCTTTTCGCGCGGATTGCCACCGTCGAGCGCTTTCAGGAAAGGCTCCACCGGTACTTGGGCAACGTAGGATTTGCGGTCGGCCAATGCACGCAATGCGTATTCGCGCATGGTATCGTCCGAAGCGAGCTTCACCAGGTTATCGATCCCGTCCGCCCCTGCTGCCTGCACGTAAGTGTACATACCTGCCACGCGCACGTAGGCAGGCGCCTTCTGATCATTGGCGACGCCCCATGCTGCTTTCGCTGCATCTTTGGGAGATCGTTTGAGCAATTCCTGCTGCGCCGCAAGGCGTTGTACCGCACTCTCCGACCGCAGCAATGCAGCCAGCTGTTTCACCGACGACTTGCTGATGTCTTTGAAAGCCTTATACTGCCAGTCCTTAGGCACTGCACGCACAATAAATCCTTTGCCGGGGTTACCCGAGTAACCGGCGCCATCCCAGGCGGCCAAATAAACACGTCCCGAAGCGTCGATATCCAGGTCGGTTACCTGTGAAAGTTTGATAAATTCTTCTTCTTTTTGCTGGAAAGTAGGCCCGTCTGGGGTGATACGGTGGACGTACACCTGGCTGCGGCCCCAGTCGGCCATCATCGGTACGCGGTTGTATTTGGCAGGCCATGTAGGATCGTCCATGAAGAGCGAGCCGGTTCCCGAACCGCCGCCAAGGTCGACCAATGCAGGGATGATTTCTTCCGTAAAATTTTTGAACAACACCGGATATCCATATTCTCCAGACTGGATCTGATTGCTGAAACGGATGTTCCAACCGCCGCCGTCATTGGTATTGTCGCGGGTGAAAATGTTCATGTATGGGTCAATGGCCACATCGTAAATGTTCCGCAAGCCGTGCGTGTACACCTCCATTTCGGTGCCATCCGGCCGTACGCGCACGATGCCGCCGCCGAGCTGCGTCATTTTCTTGCCCGAACGGTCCAGCGCGTCGTGGAAACCAAAGTCGCCCACGGCAATGTAAATCCAGCCGTCGATACCCATTCGGATACCATTTGTAGCGTGGTCGGTACCGCGGCTTTGCAGGAATTTCGGCGAACACACGTTCTGGATCAGCGGCTTGGCAGGGCCATCGGCCACGCCGTCGTGGTTTTTATCTTCCAGCACCACCAGGTCCATCCCCGACGCCTTGCCGGTTTCTTTGGAAAAAGTGGTGTGTAGCACAAAAACCTGATCTCCTTGCGCGATAATGCCGCGGGGGTTGTCGAGCATTGCGAAAGTCGTGTGCTGGTCTACCTTGCCGTCGTTATTCGTATCGACAAGCCGCACAATGCTTCCTTTGCCGGGGGTTTTGCCCAACGACCCGATCATATCCACGCCTACAAAGACTTCGCCCGTGGGTGCCACGGCCAAACAGGCCGGGCTTGGCGTAAGGTCGTGGCCTGCAAAATGCGTCACATTCAGTTCCGCGGGCCATGCAGCGGCGTTGGGAAGTGAATCGGCCCGGGCCAGGGTGCGGGCTTCGGGTCTTGTTTCTTCTTTCAGGGTGCCAGTCGTTGTCCACAGCATGAGCAGGAACGCCGATACGCTTAATGTAATTTTTAACATAAATAGTTTAACAAAAATAATTTCAACTCTTTCATCAAGAGCCGATTGGTACAGTACACAAATTCTTAAAATAGGATGCAGTGCGGAACTACTCTAAAAAACGATGATCTCATTAAAGAAAACATTTTCCAACCCGTCCGGCAGCATTCCAGGCAATCCGAATGCTCATTTCCGCTGGTATAATGCAAAACGCATAAAGAGCTCCGGCAAAGCCTCTTGCTGGCCATGCAAAGTTGTGAAATGGAAATGTCGGTCGATCGACAGCCCTTCCACATCCACGATGCGACATTCCTTACTTTGCAATTCTTTCAAAACGGCGTGCACCGAAATGAACGCCATGCTATCGGAATGCAAAATGTACAATTTCATGCTTTCGCTGCTGCTCAGCTGCATTTCCACATTCAGATCTCCCAGTCCGAGGCCGATCGATTTCAGCGCATGTGCGATCACTTCCAGCGTGCCCGAGCCCGGCTCGCGCAGCAGCAGCGGTATTTGGCGAAGCTGCCCGGCATCGACCACGCCCGTGGCCGCCAGCGGATTTTTACTATTCGCCACGAGCACAATTTCGTCGTTGAGAAATTCGGTGTACTTGATAGCCGCATTCTTGGAATAGCCTTCGATCACACCCAGGTCAATTTCCTTATGCTGTAATGCATGCTCTATTTCCTCGGTATTTTTGGTGGTGAGCGTCACCTCGATGTTGTGAAACTTCCGGTGAAATGCAGCCAGAATCGGCGGCAGAATGTACTGCGCGGCCGTGGTGCTCGCTCCCAGCCTCAGTTTGCCGCTGTTTCTTTGCGAAAGGCTGTTGATTTCAAATTCCAGGTTTCGGTAAATATCGAAAATCTGCTCGGCATGGTGGAGCAGAATGTCCCCCGCCGGAGTGAGGCTGATCCGCGCGCCGCTGCGTTCGAACAGCTTCGTTTTCAACTGACTTTCCAGCTCATGAATGTGCTTCGTCACCGCGGGTTGGGTAATGAAAAGCTCGGCTGCAGCCTTGGTAAAACTAAGGCGTCGTGCGACGGTCTGGAAAACTTGCAGGCGGAAGTCGAAAACCATAAACAGGTGCAGCAATGTACAGGAAAAGCAAATTAACGGCTTTCCGTACAAATGACCGCAAGTATTGTCCGGCAGGCACGTGAAATGTCCGGTTCTGGACAGCGTCGATCGGCAGAAAGCCCGTTTTCAAGCTGCAAATGCATTTTTGCAACTGAGGCACGTATTTGTTATACATTTAAAGAAAAAATCAATTCCTATGAAAGGAACCTACCTGGGAGAATTTGAAGAGGTGGTCTTGCTGGCTGTGGCGATTCTGGCCGGCGATGCGTACGGCGCTGCCATTACCAATGAAATCGAGCAGCAAATGAACCGGTCGGTGAACCTGGGCGCGGTGCATGCGGCATTGCACCGGCTGGAAGAAAAAGGGCTGCTTTCGTCGCGGCTTGGCGGCGCTACCGCAGAGCGCGGCGGACGGAGCAAGCGCTTTTTTACCATGACCATGGCCGGTAACAAGGCCCTGGACAATATCCGCGAAATCCGTAACCGCATGTGGAATGCGATTCCAAAACCCGCCTGAACCGTGAAAGAAAACATTGAACCGCCGAAATGGCCTACCCGGCTACTCCGCCTTTTCTGCGCGCCGCACCTGGTGGACGAGCTCGAAGGCGACCTGCAAGAACTCTTCACAAAGCGCGCAAGCCTGCACGGATACCGCCACGCACGAAACCGTTATCTACGCGATGTGCTCAGCATGGCACGCCCGTTTGCATTCAAAAGGCCTGCATCCCGACACCCGCAACCATCTGTATTTCCGCCATCCATGATCAGAAATTATTTCAAAATAGCGCTCCGCAGCATGTGGAAGCACAAAGGTTTTTCAGTCCTGAACATCACCGGGCTCGTCACCGGCATTACCGCCTGCCTGATGATCTTGCAATACGTGAGCTTCGAGCTCAGTTTCGACCGGTTCCATCAGGATTTCGACCGCATTTACCGCATTACCAACGACCGTTTCCAGCAGGGCAAGCTCATTCAGCATGGCACCATCACCTACCCGGCCGTCGCGGCGGCGATGGCGAAGGATTTCAATGAGGTCGAAACCTACACGACGCTGGCTAATCCGGGCACATTCAGCCTGCAAAAAGACCGGAAGATTTTCGAAGAAAAAGGCGTTTATACCGACGGCCGTTTCCTCTCTGTTTTCACCTTCCCGCTCGTGGCCGGCAACCGCGCTACCGCATTGAAAGCGCCGCACTCGATTATTATTTCGGAATCCAATGCACAGCGCATTTTCAACGCTTCCCCGGACGACTACGCGGGCCTGATCGGGCAGACGATCAAGGTCGATATCGACACTGAGCCCTACCAAATCACGGGCATCATGAAGGACTTCCCGGCGGCCTCGCATTTAAAGTACGGCGCATTGATGTCCCTCGAAACCCTCTCACTTACGTGGGGCGAATGGATCAAAAACAGCTGGGAGAGTTCCGACGTGTGGCATTACGCCAAGCTGCGGCCCGGCGCCGATGCGGCTGCGCTGGAAAAAAAGTTTCCGGCATTCAGCAGCAGGTATTTCTGCGGCGACAAGGTTTCAGGCAGCGTGGAGCAGTTTTTTCTCCAACCACTCTGCGACGTGCATCTGGTTTCGGATTATGAATATGAAATCGGTAAGGTAAACAATGGGAAAGCCGTGTGGACGATGCTCATCATCGCAGCATTCATTCTGCTGATCGCATGGATCAACTATGTTAACCTCGCCACGGCCCGCTCGCTCGAACGGGCACGCGAGGTAGGCGTACGCAAGGTTGCCGGGGCAACGTCGGGCCAGCTGATCGGGCAATTCCTGTCCGAATCGGTCTTACTGAATGTGCTCGCGCTGGCGCTCGGCATTGGATTGGCCGTGGTGCTGCAACCGGTTTTAAACAATGTAATTGGAAAACCGCTCTCGTTTGCATTGCTGGTGGGTGCAGGTTATGGCGGAAAAAACTTCGCATTAATGCTGGGCGGCGTGTTTTTGCTGGGCATCCTGCTGTCGGGCTGCTATCCGGCCTTTGCGCTGACGTCCTTCAAGGCCGTGCAGGTGCTGAAAGGTTCGTTCAAGCGCTCGGCCAAAGGCGCGTGGGTGCGGCAGTCGCTCGTGGTATTTCAATATACGGCATCAATGGTGCTTATTGTAGGCACTTTCATTGTATTTAAACAACTGAAATTCATGCGGGAAGGCAACCTGGGCTTCAATATGGACCAGGTACTCGTGATCCGCGGCCCGCAGCTCACACTCTGGGATTCGACTTCGATTGACCGTATCAACAGCTTCAAAACTGAGCTTGAACGCATTCCTGCGGTGCAATCGGCGACGGCGTCGGGCAATGTGTTCGGCAACAAGCTGGGACGTAGTTTCAATGTCAAAAGGCTGGGTTCCGGCGATCAGAAAGGCGTAACCTTCGCCCGGATGCCTGTCGACGGCGACTTTTTTGATACCTACAAAATTCCAATCATTGCGGGCCGCAACTTCCTTCGCACCGACTCGAACCAGGATCCCCGAAAAGTGACCAACGCAATCCTGAACGAATCGGCTGCCAGATTGCTGGGATTTCCCAATGCCCCGGAAGCTACCGGGCAAAAGTTTGTGATGCAAGGGAAAGAATGGGAGATTATCGGCGTCGTGGCCGATTTTCACCAGCAATCCCTTAAACACAGCATTGAACCGATCGTATTCGCTCCATTTTACAGTCTGGCGGGGTACTTTTCCATGAAAATCAACGCAGCCGACCCGGCGCGCAGCATTGCAACCGTGCGCGAGCAGTACAACGCATTTTTCCCCGGCAATAATTTCGACTATTTCTTTATGGATGAGCGCTTTAATGAGCAATACAGAGACGATCAGGTTTTCGGCAAAGTTTCGAGTTTTTTCTCGCTGCTGGCCGTGCTGATCGCTTCGCTGGGCATATTCGGACTATCATCCTATACGATCACCCAGAGGACTAAGGAAATCGGCGTCCGCAAAGTCCTTGGCGCGTCCACATCCGGTATTGTATCCTTGCTTTCGAAGGATTTTCTCAAACTGGTGCTCTTCGCGATCGTTATCGGCGCGCCTATTGCCTGGTACGGCGTCGATCAGTGGCTGAGTGACTTCGCTTACCGCATTCATATCGAATGGTGGATGTTTATGATCGCTGCGGCGGTATCGCTGCTGATCGCATTTGCCTCCGTCAGCTTCCAGAGTGTACGCGCGGCATTGATGGACCCGGTGAAAAGCCTGCGGAATGAGTGATACAGGAAATTAAAACAAATGGCAACCACAATAAAGGGCTGCCATTTGTTTTGAAATCTTATTAAACAATCATCCCATGCGGATCGATCACAAACTTCTTCGCGGCTCCTTTGTCGAAATCCGCATAACCTCTCGGCGCGTCTTGCAGTGAGATTACTTCCACATTGACAGCCTTTGCGATTTGAATCTTATCCCACAAAATCGCATTCATTAAATTCCGATGGTACTTCATCACCGGGCATTGGCCGGTGTAGAATGAATGCGATTTGGCCCATCCGAGGCCGATCCGTATGCTGAGGCTGCCTTCCTTGGCCGCAGTATCGCGGGCACCCGGGTCGCCGGTAACGTAGAGGCCCGGAATACCAATAGCGCCGCCGGCCCGGGTAACGGCCATAGCCGTGTTCAAAACGGTAGCGGGGCGCTCTTCGACGGCATGCGCACCATGACCACGGGCTTCGAAACCCACGCAGTCGACGAAACAATCTACTTCGGGAACACCCACGATTTCGGCTATGGCCTGTTCCAGCGGCGTATCCTTCGTGAGATCGATCACCTCGCAGCCGAAGCTCGCCGCCTGGGCAAGGCGCTCGGGAATCATATCCCCGACGATCACAACGGCAGCGCCAAGCAAATGGCAGGAAGCCGCACAGGCAAGGCCCACAGGCCCCGCGCCGGCCACATACACAATGGAGCCCGGGCCTACCCCGGCCGTAACAGCACCGTGGAAACCGGTCGGGAAAATATCGGAAAGCAGCGTAAGGTCCTTGATTTTGGCCATCGCCTGGTCCTTGTCGGGGAATTTCAGCAGGTTGAAATCGGCGTAGGGCACCATCACGTACTCGGCCTGGCCGCCTACCCAGCCGCCCATATCCACATACCCATACGCAGCGCCGGGGCGCGAAGGGTTCACATTGAGGCAAATACCGGTTTTACCCTCTTTGCAATTACGGCACCGCCCGCAGGCAATGTTGAACGGTACGGAAACGAGATCGCCCACTTTAATGAACTCAACATCGCGGCCCGCTTCGATCACCAGACCGGTGATTTCATGACCGAGCACAAGCCCTGCCGGTGCTGTTGTACGTCCGCGAACCATGTGCTGGTCGCTACCGCAAATGTTGGTAGAAACGATTTTCAGGATCACGCCGTGCTCGCATTTGCGGTCGCCAAGCGCCAGTTTAGGATATTCAATTTCCTGAATCTCCACTTCTCCCGGTTTAATGTAAGCTACTCCATGATTTTGGCACATAAGCTAAGATTTAAGGGTTGGAACTAAATCTTTGATCAATACAAGACCTTCTTACAATTATCAAAGTCAAGCCGCAAGTCTCCTTAATTTACTCCTACCTCAACCATAAAAAGTTACAAACCACCCTCCGATTGTGCGGAAGGGCGGTTTGGGGAAATAAACGGAAACAATGCTGTCGTCTCAGCGCTTCACGGCGAGGATAATGCCGGTGGCCCACACCTGTTTGGTGACAATCAGGTCGGGGCGGTTGTCCAGGTCCTGGATCAGTTTTTCGGCCTTTTTATCGTGACCTTCGGGCCAGTTGGGCTGGGGTAGCATGTCGTCGATGATGTAGAATGCGCCGGGATTGAGCATGTTGAGCACTTCATCCAGCAGAAGGTATTTCCCATGCCAGGTATCGGCAAAAATGTAGTCGTATTTTTCGCCAGGATTAGCATTTACCCAATCCTCGCCGTCGGAATGTGTGAGCGTCAAGCGAGGGTCGCCGCCGAGGTGGTTTCCGGCGATTTCCAGGAAGCTGGCTTCGTGGTCGATCGACACGAGCGTCGAATGGGGGTCCATTCCGTCGAGAATCCAGGACGTGGAGAGGCCGGTGCCGGTGCCAAGTTCCAGAAACCGGCCGCCGGGCTTGGACGCGGCGAGAGTTTTGAGTAACGAACAGGTGGAAATGTCGGATGCCATCGTAAAGCCGGAGGCTTTGGTGGCTTCGTCGATAGCAAGGTAAGCGGCCGGCAGCGGTTGATTGATGTCTTGGTTCATGAGCGGTTTGGTGGTGGATAGAAAGCCGAAAAAATCAATTTTCAGCGAGATATAAAAGAAAATACCGGATCACTTACCGCTTAATAAGAAATGCTGAAAATGACGCATTTATACAACAGTAAGGACATTCCATCCCTTACTTTTGCCCATACTTCTTTGCAATTCCTTTCATATCTATTCCACTCTAACTCAACCGCGATGAAAAAGCGTTTCCTCTCCCTTCTGGCCTTTGCCGTGATGGCAACGACGGCAATTATGGTAGCCTGTACCGACCATGGCGAGCCGATTCCCGAGCCCACCCAATTTACAGTTTCAGATTTTACGAGCGGCCTGCGGGCGCCCATCGGTATGGTGATCGACGACCAGGGCAATTTCTGGGTCACCGAGGGCGGTACCGGCCATGACGACGGCGCGCTCGTGATGATTACGCCGCAAGGCGACAAAAAGACGGTTGTTACCCACTTCAAGTCAGTGCTCCAAATGGGTAACGTAGAGGGTATCAGTCATTTATATTATGACAATGGCACGCTCTACCTCCTGCACGGCATCGAGGGCTTGCTGTACACAATTAACCCGAGTGCATTGCTGGCTGGCTCGTTGCCCCTGCACAAAGACCACCTTCCATCAGAAGACATCAAGTCGTTCGTGGTGAGCAAAAACCTCACGTTCGATAACAACTCCAACGCGTTTGCCATGACGAAAGGACCGGACGGTCACCTTTACATTGTCGACGCCGGAGCGAACGCCGTGATCCGCCGCAACAAAGACACGCACGCGCTCGACCTTTTCACGACGTTTCCTCCAATCGCACCAAACCGCGATCCGGTACCAACCGGCATCGTGTTCGACGGCACGCACTTCCTGCTAAGCAGCCTCACCGGATTCCCATTCTCGCCGGGCTCGGCATACATTTACCGGGTGAATACCAGCGGAGTAATGATCCCATACAAAGGGGGTTTCACAACACTCACGCACATCGCGCTGACGGTCAACGACAAGCCGCTTTTGCTCCACTATGCCGACTTCACAATGCCTCCGGGAAGCGCCGGCAACCCTCCGGGCTTCAAACCCAACACGGGCTCGGTGGTTAACGAGGACGGCGCGGTGCTGGCAAGCGGCCTGAACCTGCCTACGGACATTAAGCGTTGGGGCGACCGCACGTTTTTCGTGCTGTGCCTCGGCGACGGCTCCATCAAAAAGCTGGATTATTAATCGGAAATATATTGAATGCAAAAGCGGCAGGTATTCGAGCGAATGCCTGCCGCTTTTGTTTAGAACAACGACTGCTTGTTTTCGTCGGCTTCCCGCGGGTTGACGACCTGCACCGGCGCGTCTTCGGGCATGGTATCGCCCAGCAGCTTTCCCCAGGGTTTCAGCTCGTCGATGCGATCGAAAATGATTTTCAGCACGGCTACGAACGGGATGGACAAAAACATGCCGCTCACACCCCAGAGCGTGCCGCCCAGCAGCACTACAAGAATGGAAATCAACGCATTCACAGAAACTTTGGACGATACCACTCGCGGCACGATGATGTTGTTATCCAAAAACTGGATGACGGTGTAAGCCCCGATAATGAGTAACGGTGTGGTATAGCCGTCCTTCGTGATGAACGAAATGAGCACCGGCAATGCAATGGCGATAATGCCGCCGATATAGGGAATCAGGTTGAG
Organism: Dyadobacter fermentans DSM 18053; assembly: GCF_000023125.1. Lineage (NCBI taxonomy): Bacteria > Pseudomonadati > Bacteroidota > Cytophagia > Cytophagales > Spirosomataceae > Dyadobacter > Dyadobacter fermentans. The sequence continues at coordinate 150,254 of NC_013037.1, read as the reverse complement.
GATTGCGCCGATGACGCCCAGCAGCAACGCGTAAGGCACGCCGAGTATGAGCAATGCAACGGAATTCAATGCGGCAATGATGGTTGTTTCGATCATTAATCCCACAATATAGCTCTGCACTGCGCCCTTGGTTTCCTGCAAAATCTCCGCCACCTGATCGGAATTATTTTCATCAAAAACCTCAAATATAAAATTGAGAATCAACGGCTTATAAAACAGCAGCAGGAATATATAGAGGGGGATCAGTACAAAAAAACTGATAATGCCGAAAAGTGTGTTGACCGTCTTGCCGACGTACGTGCGGCTGTTGTTGATCGCCTCGTCGAGCATGCTCATCTGCTTTTCCGTGGAAATGCCGAAGGTCGTCGACAGCCATTCCTGCAAGTTGTCGAGCAGCTTCATCGTCTTCTTTTCCAGCTGCGGGACCATGTCGCCGAACTGCACGATTTGCGATGACAGGAAGAACATGATGCCTCCCACCACCAGAATAGCGATGAAAATCGTGAGCACGATGGCTACGATTTTGTTGAATTTCCATCGCTGAAAACGGTTGTAAATCGGATTGAGGAGAATGGCGATCAGCCCGGCGAATGCGAACGGGACGATGATTTCCTGCAACGAATCGAGGATGTGAAAAAACAGGTAAAGCCCGATGAGTACCATCGGGGCTTTGATGTAGAAAGGGAAGCCGTCGCGCGTGGTGAGCCATTCGGGCAGTTCGGGGGCGGATTCGTGTTTGCGACTTTTAAAAAACAATCCCATAAAGAAGGTGTCAGAAATGGAAAGTTAGGTTTACGTGCGGCGGTGTTATTCAACACCTTCATATTCTTTGACATCCTGGTCGGACAGCTCGACGATCGAAATCACTTCGCCCCGCGGCTGCTCCGGGCCTCCGCGATTGACCACGTTGGTGATATACGAACGACTCGGGTAAGTTTCCGATTCGATCAGATGGCGTTCAAACGTCAGGACATTTTCCTCGGATGTGGAGGCAATGGTAATCATGAAATTCCGCATAATTGTGGTATTTGGTGTTGATGGTTTTGAAAAGAACATATCAATAAGTGTGCCGAAGCGCCTGGCACTATTATTTGTGATCCTATCGATCGAAACCAACACACACCACCATGCCGGAAGGACCATCCATTGTAATCCTGCGGGAAGCCATCGAGGCGCTGCACCTGAAAGGCGAAACCGTGCGCCTCGCCGAAGGCAGGGCCAAGATCGATATGGATAGGCTGATCAATCAGAAAGTGACCGATTTCAGGTCGTGGGGTAAGCATTTCCTGATTTGTTTCAAAGGCTTCACCGTACGCATTCACTTCCTGCTTTTCGGCTCCTACTACATCGATGACCGTAAAAAAGCACCTCCGCACCTCAGCCTCCTATTTGACAAGCATGAACTAAACTTTTACACCACTTCCATCCAATTGATTGAGCAGCCGGCGGAAGAAATCTACGACTGGTCGGCCGATATCATGGCCGAAAAGTGGAACAGCCGGGCCGCATTCAAAAAGTTAAAGGAAAACCCGGAAATGCTCGCCTGCGACGCGCTACTCGACCAGGACATCTTCGCCGGCAGCGGCAACATCATCAAAAACGAAGTCCTTTTCCGCACACGCATCCACCCGCTCAGCACCATCGCGGACATCCCCGACGCCAAATTGAAAGAAATGGTAAAGGAAACCCGCAGTTACGCCTTCGATTTTCTGGAATGGAAGAAGGAAGGGACTTTGAAAAAGCACTGGCTGGCACATACGAAAAAGATCTGCCCGCGGTGTAACATTCCGTTTCACAAGGAATACCTGGGCCGGACGAAGCGGCGGAGTTATTATTGTGAAAGTTGCCAGCGGCGGTATCATCGAGGAGTATAGCAATGTTCGATGCTCATGATGCCTAGTATCCGGCGGAACTAAAACAAACTAATCTGCTCGCCAGCAATCTTCTGCCCCGACAGCAGAATGGTATCGATCACTTCATACTGCCGACGCTTCTCATTATACTTCCGGATCGCGAACGATTCGCACAGGAACCCTGCTTCATATTCTGTAAAAAGCGAATGGGCCAATGCAACCCACTCGCGCGTAAGCCTTCGGCCGATGGTCATATGCGGATTTTTGGACTCGTCGGCCCATTTCTGCATGTATTGCTTTTTGAATTTCTTATCGAAGCCTTTCATAATCGCCTGCGTGCGCTCGCGGATGGCGTTGCTGGAATCGTCGGTTGGTTTGATGTAGAACGCGGAGAAGTTGGCGCGGTCGAAATCGGCGAAGCCTGAGAAAGTTAGTTCGAAAGGGGTTAATGGACTGACTAGCTTTGTGTATTCAGCCAGGATCAATGGATAATCAACTTCGGCGGCGTCGAAACCGTCGAGGGAAATGTGGCCGTCGGCATTGGCGCTGCCGTAGCTTTTGCCGATGGCGTCACGAAGGTTTTGTTTGAAACCGCGAACCTCCTCGGCTATGGTAGATGGCGGCATTATGGCTAGGGAATAGGCGCAGAGGTTTGACATTGTGGCTATTTTAATTTTCTGCGAATAAACACCGTTTTATCCATTCTTTCGCCTGGTTCCAATTGTTGGTGAACCAAAAAAGTGACCGCCGCAATTCTTTCCTGTGGTGTTTTGCTAAGCCAGTATTTCAAATCTTCGCCAGCCTGGTCATATGTTTTGATATCGAACTGCGCTTTTACCATTGCGATCTCCCTGCTCATAGCCCTTTGGGTTTCAACGATTATACAAGTGTTAACAGCGTTACAAAATTAAATGATCATACTTCTTAAACTTCTTCCATTTACCGTTCGACTGCTTTTGGTAAACAATCGTCACTGAGCCAAAATCGTCAAATGTCCGCCCACCGATCTCTATGTAGCCCGTTAGAAAAATGGTCAAATTGATGAATGCATATCGACCGTCCGACGTGAAAATGGGCTCCGTCGTAGAAACATAAAAGCCCTTTATATTACTGGTTGTCGAAACCGTTCGGTAATTCACACCCTTCAATGAAATTCGTTTGGCTGTCATGGGCTTCAATGTGCGTTTCCGAAGTGATTTTCGCTCTGCCGTGCTGATCGCTTTCAACATTTGCTGGTCGCGAAAGAGGTAACCGGGATCGTAGGATTCATGACGTTCCGTTTTCGTTTCAACGTCGATCTGGTCCTGCGTTTCACCTCCTACAAATCCATTCCAAAATACGGTGTAGTCCCAGCCCCTTGTGGTGTTCGAGATCAGAATGGTTTTCGGCTTCTTGTAAGATAAACTGTTCATGATACTAAAATTCGTCGGGTCGCTGAAAGTTAGCCGGTAAATTTCGGCAGCCTGTCCGAATGCGGTGGCAAACGTTGTTAGCGAAAGCAATAAGATCAGTTTAACAGTTGTCATAAAGGATGAAGTGTTTTAAATGCGACCGGGAAATCCGATTAGCCAGCTGCTTTCACGACAAAATTCTATAAAACCACAATATAACCACTGATCTTCTAACTATTTTCAAAAAGTATCACCAAAACAGAGTATCGCAGCCAACCAAAGACAGTCTTTCTAAAAAGACCTTTTCAAAACAATGCGATCAAAACTTCTTACGCTTCTCCTTCTATGTTCGCTAGCGGCAGCGACGCAAGCCCAGCAAACCACCAACAAACCCGAACGTGTCAAATGGTTTGAGGACCTCGGTTTCGGGATGTTCATTCATTGGAATGTGGATGTGTCACTTGGGACGGTGATCAGCCATTCGCTGGCGGGGGCTTCGGAGGATTATATCAATCGGTACATGAAGGAGTTGCCGACTTTTTTTAACCCTAAAAAGTTCGATCCCGACGAATGGGCAACGATGGCGCGGCTGGCAGGGATGAAATATGTCGTCTTCACGACCAAGCACCACGCCGGCTTCTGCATGTTCGATACCAAAACGACGACTTTCAATGTAATGAACACGCCTTTCAAACGGGACGTGACGAAGGAGATCATCACCGCATTCCGCAAGCAGGGCATTGCCATCGGGTTGTATTTCTCGCCGGAAGATTTCCTGTTTTTCCACCAGAACAATATCCCGCTCGGACGGTTGCAGGATAAGCGACAGTTCCCGGTGAATAATCCAAAACTGATGGAATACGACAAGGCGCAGATCAAAGAACTGCTCACGAACTACGGCAAAATCGACATTATGTTTTTCGATGGCCCCGGCGACGGCCTGCGCGAGTACGCGTGGAGCCTGCAACCCGAGCTCGTGATCACGCGCGACGCCATGAACACGCCCGAACAAAATATCCCCGACAAAGCGTCGCCGCGCCCGTGGGAAGCCTGCTACACGATGGGCACCGACTGGCAATACAAACCGACCAACGACCCGCACAAATCGGGCACTGAGATCATCAATATGCTCATCGAAATCCGCGCCAAGGGCGGCAACTTCCTTTTGAACGTCGGTCCGAAACCGAACGGCGAGATCCAGATTGAACAGGAAGCCCTCCTCCGCGAAATCGCCCTCTGGAACTTCGCGAACGGAGAATCCATATACGCCGTCAAACCACTGCCCATTATCCACGACAAGGACATCTGGTTCACGCAATCCAACGACGGCAAGGCCATTTACGCATTCGTCACCAAGAAGCGCGACGACGAATGGAAATACGGCCAGCGCCGCGAGTTCCTTTTCCCTATGATCGAGGGCAATGCTTCTACCAAAGTCGAGGTACTCGGCTACGGCAGCGAGCTGGTTGAATACATCAACAATTTCGACGCGTCGATCCGCTCCGCTCCTACCCCGCTCGGCCTCGCTGTAAGCGCGGTGAATGGTCAGCGATTCTACACGAACCGGACCTGGCCTAATGCTGTGGTATTGAAGATTTCAGGTGCGAAGTTCAAGGCGCCTGAGGAAAAGAAGACTTCGAAATCGGGGATTGACGGGGCGCAGTAATGCGTTGTGTTCTTAATACATCGGAATGGAGGCTGCCTCGGTGGTCTCCATTTTTTTGTGTTTAAATAAATAGAGGAACGTGAGTTGTTCGGATGTGCCTTGGGACGCTATTGGTTATCCTTTGGTTCTACGCTGCTGCTTTTCGCTCTTCGAGCTTTTGGAAGAAAAAGACCAATTCACGGAATGTGCAGAAGAGGTCACTTGCGTGGGGGTTGTGCCCGAGCTCCTTTTGCGCGACCATGAAGCCGGTGTAAATCGTCCAAAGGTCTTCGACCCATTCTTTTGGGTCGTTCATGGTTAAAAGGTTTTTGACGTGTTCGCCGTAGGCGATTGCGGCCGAATCCTGGGATTCGACTTCAGTTAGTTTGTTGTACATAAAACGCATTTTTTGGGATGAATAAAAAGTAAAAATGCCCTGTCTTAGGTGTCCCGCGCTCGCGTAAGCGCCTTGGGGCTTTCACCTGATCCACACCATAACAGGGCAATGCTTCTGAGATTTTTCATTTTACGCGCATTTTTTGGGAAGGCGAATATTCGGGAGAAAAATTGGGAGATGCAAGTTGAAAAAACGCTATTTTTTTAACGGCGTATGCGGTGACTATTTGGTAACAAGTGGACTAGTCAAATTTATCTTATTGAGAAGATGTTCGATTGAAATACTTTGTTCATCCGGATCTCTATTGAGCCTAACAATCATCTCCGCAAATAGATGGTTTCCCTCTGAATGATCCAATGCTGATGTGACTTCCATAGATTCTATCTCGTGATTGGAACTGCGTTTTACAAGTTGTTTCCCGTAAGGTTTATGAATGTAATTGTTATATAGATTTAGCAGCTGAGCTTGCAAGTGCAAAAGACTATTAATTTTGTATTCATCAGCTGCGAGGCTCTGAAAAATCTGGGAGTATTTGTCCGATAGGTCTTGCAACGATATTTCCCTTCCTTGAATTGATTTGTACAAGTCCCCTTTAAGAGACTTCAAGTATACTAGGAGCAAAAAAACACTTGGAAGTACGTAATTTCTGTATGAAAAGCTTTTGAGGGACATTCTGGCGTGTGCAAAAACCTTTTCCTGTTGTCTAAGAGTCAATTTGCCTTTATCAAAAAGAACCTCTGCAAGAGACAAAAAAAGCTCTTGCTCTTCTCCTCTTCTATTGTATTGCAATCTTTCATTCGCCTTAAAGAACTGGTCAAATGCAAAAAAATCGTACAAGTGATCAACAAAATGTTTGGTATTAGGCAAAGGAATAGAATATTCCAGATCAATAAATCGCCGCAGATACTCGCTAGCATCAATCTGTTCACTCCCATACACACCTCGTACCGCGTGACCAAGCTGTTCCTTGTCAATGGCGAGGACGAACACAATCCCACTCACGGCAAAGAAATGTTTTATGTGTTCTAAAACCTCCACTGCATAGCTGGGCCGGCAACGGTCAAGTTCATCGATAAAAAACACAACTGGCTTATCGCCAATTCCTTTGTTCACAAAACTTTCCAAATCCTTCCGAAAATCGTTTAACTGTTTCTTACGATTTGCATAAGCTTCGATTTCCTTTTCAAGAATCTCTGCCGCAGCTTTTGACGCATTCTCTAAACCGTCTACGAGCGTTTGTTGATCGATATACCTACTAGCTAGTGCTTTAATTACTGCCGGCGCTAGATTTTTTGTGAGCACTGCGCCCTTTTTTATCAGAGATTTAAATTTAACTGTTTTATCCTTAGATAAGGATTTAAGCTCAGACATGATCGCAACAAGTGGGTTGCTTTCAAAATCATTTTCCCAAGCATTGAAGTACAGCGTATCGAAGCCTGCGTTTTGAAGATCCTGACGCCACATTTTCACGAACGTAGTCTTACCTGTTCCCCATTCGCTGTTTAATGCCAAAACAAATCCGGTACCAAATCCCCCGACTAATTCTGTCAAAACATCCGCGTACTTCTTTCTGTCTAGCTTGCAAACAGAGAATGGGTTTTCCTCCGGTATCACTAAATCGTTGTGTCGAATATACATGAATTGGCTTATTTGAATTTGATTAACTCATTCAAGAAATTGGATTTATGACTGTCAAGATCAGTCGAGATACGCAGCAACATTTGCCAAATCATTGAATTAGTAAGATTCATTTCGAGAAATCATATCACTTTCAAGCATGAAACTTTACGAAAAGTACCATAAATTACGTCGAAAATCCTTCGTCATCTCGATAGTCACTAAGTCAGTACACGGTAGCATGGCGCTGGAAAACCAACATGTGCCAGAATGGCAAGTAAAGGCCATCGTTACTTCGCTGTTAGAAGAAGCCGAGCAAAATGGACGCAAGTTTGACATTTAAATGCATTCAACAACCTTCTTCAATACCTCCCGATACCGATTAGGCAACTTGTTCCTGCTTGAACCCAGCAACGTCCTCGGATGCTTTGTCTGAAAAGTGTGAATCGGTAGCGAACCATCGATTGTTGACAGACGGTACAAATAGCCATCTGATAAAATCGCTTCTCGTTCCGGATTGAATACTGCATTAATCCGCCCATCGTACTTGGAACCGGTCAGGAATACGACGATATCCGGCTTCAAAATGGCAATTTCAGCTTTCAGCAATGCGAAGCCTTCCGCGTTCCTTTCTTGCAAGTCGGGTGATGGCGTAGTGCTGTTGCAATCAAATTTGGAAATGTTAGTCCATAGAAAACCGTTCGTGTTCCGCGTCACCGAAGGGTTATCACTATTGCAGCTATGAAATACGGAGCGGTTGAAATTCCAGAATGGGCTGCGCAAATATCTCAGCGGCTTGCCATCACGGTAGTCGGCCGATTTGCCGAGGTTGAAATTCTGATAGTTGGTCAACAGTTCGGAGACTGTCGGCTTCAAGTTCATCTGTCCCCAGCTATGCGTTTCCTGGCCGACGAAAAGGATTTTCCGGCTCATCGTCGCATACTCGTCGTACACGTGCATGAGCAAGGGCGCGGATACATTGTCTTCCCATTCCTTTGCATAAATGGATTCCGTGTAGGTTTTATAGATCGATGCAAGCTGCGCATTGAGGGTTTCTGCTGTCATGAATAAAGGTGGTTAAAGCCTCAATTAGAAATAATTCAGGTTGATCTGAAAACCGTTTAATAAGATTCTTTGCTCCGTCAATGAACCCACGCAACATCCGGGCGGACCAAGTGATGGTGTATAGATGGTGTAAGTGACGGTGTAAATGAGGGCGTAAATGAAGGTGCAAACTTTCAAACCTGCTATATTGCCAAACAATAACCCCATTGCATTCAAACCATGACCACCGAAATCCAGCAAGAACTGTCCCGCCTCGAATCCCAGCACGACATCAAAATCCTCTATGCCGTTGAGAGCGGGAGCCGGGCTTGGAGGTTCGCTTCGGTGAATAGCGATTGGGATGTGCGGTACATTTATGTGCACCGACCGGAGTGGTATTTGCAGATCGACGACAAAAAGGATAATCAGGAGGAGATTTTGCCGAACGACATCGACTTGGCCGGCTGGGAGTTGCGGAAGGCATTGCGGCTTTTCAGGAAATCGAACCCGCCCATGCTCGAATGGCTCGATAGTCCGATCGTTTACCGCGAGCAGTTTTCTACGGCCGCGAAGCTGAGGGCGTTGAAGCAGCAGTATTTCAGTCCGCGTTCCTGCCTACACCATTACCTCAGCATGGCGGAGGAGAATTACAAGGATTACCTGCTCAAAGACATGGTGCGGGTGAAAAAATATTTCTACGTATTGCGCCCGATCCTCGCGTGCGACTGGATACGCGAAACGGACACCATGGCGCCAACCGAGTTTATAAAACTCCTCGACAGCCAGGTACATGATGACCGTTTGCGAAGCGAAATCGACAGTTTGCTAATCAGAAAATCATCCGGCGAAGAACTCAGTGAGGAGCCACGCATTCCCTTGTTGCACGATTTTCTGACAGGGCGGATCGCCTTCTTCAAAGAGTATGTCAAAGACCTCCCGTCACCGACATTACCTGACACGGCTTCATTGAACTCCCTCTTCCGGGAAACCCTTGCGGAAGTGTGGAATTTCGACTGCTAAGGCCTTTTTCCACCGTTTGGTAACTGCCTGACCGCTTATTCATCCGTGGGCAATTTTCTTGCTTTTAAATATCCAATCCGCTTTTATTGCATCCTACTTGACGGGCAATAATTCTACCGGTCAGCACTCAACTACTTCTTTCAGGACCTGAACCATTCAACTGCGGACGCGCTGGCCTATGCCGTCCGCGGATAGGCATTGCCGTGCGCATTTCGGCAATCGCCATTCAGTTTCGTATTCCGATGTTTCATCTAAATAAGCGAGCTATGAAAAACATGTTGCTACTTCTCGTGCTGACCGCCTGCAACCAGCCCACAACCGGCTGGCCCGATCCTGTTCCCGGCGAGCCTTTTGTCGTTGCCACCGCCGAGGACTCTGCACGGACGAACGGGCCTTTTATGCGCATCCACCCGATGGGGCAACATCCGGAGATGATCCACGACAATATCGACCGCCTGCCGACGCTTAAAATAGCAGAATGGCTGTCGGCACCAACCGCCCTGGCCGATTTCGGACGCATCCTGAAACCGGGGGAAGCGATGGAGATGGTCGCATTCGGCGGAGGCATGACGGCGGGCGTGATGAATGGCGGCATTACCCGCGAAAGCCAACAGACCAACTACACCAACCTGCTGGCGCATCAAATGGGTATCAAAAATTTCGAAATGCCGCTATTTGACAAGGAGCGTTTCAATGGCACCGGCTATTACGTATATCGTAATACGGAAAGCGGTCATCCGCAATGGGACAGGGTTGTGAACAATACCATTTCAGCCCTGCCGGGCGATCCACCGACTATGCCGGAGTATCTGGGGAAGGTTTCTAATTATGCATTGCCTGAGGGCGGATCAGAATGGTTTAATCGGGGATATGCTTGCGAAAACTGCGCATTAATTCAACTTGGCCTTTCGCGTTTCAAACGATACGTACCGCCATATCCATCCGAGGCATTCCTTAAGATCAAAGCAGATGTACCGTATAATTTCGCAATTATCGATGAATTTTTTGACCGCTGGCTTCGTGGAATTCGAATGACAAGCCAAATTGGAATTTACGATATTGCCTTTAATGGCTCAATTCAACTCACAGGCAGGATCACAGACCACGCTATTAACAAAGTTCTACAGGATGGTCAAAAAGGTGTAATTTTTACAATCCCACGCTACCAGGACCTGCCCTATATGAACTGGTATTCCCGTCAAGAACTGACAGAAAGAGGATCGGGCCTCTACATCAGTTTCGATCGTAATGGTGTGGCGGATCAGTTGATAGACGCTTCAAGGCCCTTTTCGATGATTCCCTCAGCCAAATTGCATCACCTTTTTGAAAATTTCAGCCATGGCGGGGAGTTTCGGGTCAATTTCAAAGATTTTGAAGTGATAGACGAAGCTGAGACCTTCATGTCCGACCCGCAGCAGCATTACAACGGAAAGATCAGGGAATACGCTGCGGAAAAGGACCTTGCCGTGGTGGATCTCTTCGACCTCTATCAACGCATTCATCAGGGAGGGTACAAAACGGATGACGGCATTGAAGTGGATGGAACCCCGTATGGCAATTTCTTTTCGTCCGACGGTATATACCCCACGCCGCTCGGACAGGCTATTATTACAAACGAAGTGATCAAGGCAATTAATAAGCATTATGGCGCTAAGATTCCCTTGATCGACATAGCTGCCTTCGTAAGGACGACAGGATTTGAAAAATGACATTCATCAACAAATATCGATTTTTTGAAATGAAAATATTTTTCGTGTGGATATGCGTATTCACCTGCTTCATCGCCCATGTCTGCTTTGCACAAACGGTGTCGTTGTCTTATCCGGTTAATAACAGTGTAATTCAGCGCAATACGCTCAACACAGCCACTGTCACCGTCGCAGGCCAGCTTAATTATGGCGATTTAACTGTTGTGGTCAGTTACAGGTTTCGCCCGGTGGGCCCGACTGGCATAATGGGAGCGCCCGGGCCCGCGACGAACCTGACCCTGGCACCTAATGGCATGTTTTATGCGCTACCCGTGGTGAACAAAGGCTGGTACTTGTGTGAAATCCTGGTGAACGGTATCGTTTACACCGCCAATAAATTTGGGGTAGGTGACGTATTTATTATTGCCGGCCAATCGAACGCCCAAGGTATTAAAGACCAAAGCTATAAGTTACCTTCCGGTGCAGGTATACCGGAGTGGGTTGTAGGGGCGTCGGAAGATAAAACCTGTACACGAAAACTACCTGAATCGTTCACCAATCTGTTCCCTTTGAACACAGCTGACGATATGAAAAAGCATGGTCCATTGGGGCCGACGGGAAACAGTGTATGGGCCTACGGTGTTCTCGGCAAGCTGATCTCAGATGCGAATGGCGGAATGCCGGTGGCATTTTTCAATGCGGCTACCGCAGGATCGAGCGTCACGGAATGGAAACAGGGAGCCGATGGTGTTGAAGCCAAACATCCCTACACGGGAGCACAAGTTTGCTTGGGCTATATGGGAGGTTCCGTGATTCCGAAAGACTATTATGGACAACCCTACACCGCGCTGAAAACCGCATTAAATTACTACGGATCGCTGTACGGCGTTCGCGCTGTCCTTTGGCATCAGGGAGAGGCCGACGCCGATCCCAATGTTAATGCGATTTACAAAGCAAGCAGCGCTGCGGACTATCAATCAAAACTGCAAGCGGTTATTGCAAAGTCCCGGTCTGATTTTGCGGCACCAAACCTTACCTGGTACATTTGCAAAGCAACAATCAGCAAGTTCGGTCCAGTCAATGCGACGATCAGGACTGGGCAAGGCAATACGCCGTCGGGTTCAACGATTCTCAGCGGTGCTGATACCGACTACGTAAATGGTAGTGCCGGAACGACAACCGCTAACGACGGGGGTGACGATTACCGAGCCGACGACGATACTCATTTTTTCGAGGGGCTCGGAGCGATAAAGGGCCTCACCTGGCTAGCCAATAAATGGGCCGCGACCATTGGAGCGCTTACGAACCCGGTAGCCGCCAGTTATGTTCCACTGCTCTTATATAGTAAAAATAGCGACTGGCGGACGCTCACTGCTCCTTCGGGCGGTGTTCAGTACCATTGGAATTCAACCCATATCAATAACCAGGGCGTTGCGGGAGGGACGTCCAGCGTGTACACAACAGATCAGAGTTGGTTCGGCATGAAATGCTATATGAAAGATGCGATCGGGAATTGGCATGTTTCAGCAGCGATCAATATTGGTCATTATATCAACCAGCGCCAAGGAGTGGAATTCCCCGGCGAACAACAGCACGAAGAGCCCGGTTTTGAACTAAATACCTATCCCAATCCATTCACCAACAGTTTTACCGTCGCATTTGAGGTGCCGGAGGAAAATTGCCAGGTCAAATTAGATGTCATCGATATCCAGGGGATGGTTCTGAAAACCGTTGTGAACAATCCGCATGCGAAGGGAAAGTGGCAATACGAAGTAAAAGAATTGCCTGACAATCCGCACGGCATCCTGTTTTGCAGATTGAAAATCAACGACAGTCACACAGTGAGGAAGCTGGTGCGGTTTAATCACCGATAACGCCTATCGAGCGCCACAAGCCATTTAACCCAATATTTTACTTTAAACAAAATAGCTATGAAGAAAATGTTATTCCTGTTTGCCCTGGCCGCATGCAACCAGCCGACCACGGGCTGGCCTGACCCCAAGCCTGTAAAACCCGTTTACATCCCAACAGCCGAAGATTCGGCCCGGACGAACGGGCCTTTTATGCGGATTCACCCGATGGGAAAATATCCGGAGCTGATCCATGACAATCTCGCTCGGCAACCACAGTTCAAAATCGAAGAATGGCTATCAGCACCAGTTCCATTGGCCGATTTTGGACGCGCCCTCAAACCGGGCCAGGAAATGGAAATGGTGGCATTTGGCGGCGGGCTTACGGCCGGGGTGATGAATGGCGGCATTACCAGGGAAAGCCAGCAGTCGAACTACACCAACCTGGTGGCGCATCAAATGGGAATCAAAAATTTCGCGATGCCGCTTTTCGACAAAGAGCATTTCAACGGAACCGGGTATTACGTATACCGTGATACGGAAAGCGGCTATCCGAACTGGGACCGGGTTACGAATAATACGATCTCGCTGGTTCCCGGCAGCACACCGACGATGCCCCGATACGAAGGAAAGATATCCAATTTTGGACTGTTCGAGGGAAGCACAGAGTGGTATGTACCAGGCTGGGGCTGTGAATACTGTGACCTGCCTACTTTACTCGCATCCAGGTTTAAGGGGCATTCGCCGGCTGAACTGCCTTATAATTTTATCATCGTCGAGGAATTCTTCGATCGTTGGATGATGGGAATCCAACGGACTCGGCAAATCGGAGGTTTCGACTATTCCTTTAACGGCTCGATCATGGATTCAGGCGCAATTACTGACTACTCCATCAATTACCATTTAAGAGGCAAAAAAGGAGTGATTTTTACCATCCCGCGTTATCAGGACCTGCCTTACATGAACTGGTACTCGATGAAAGAGTTTCAAAATGCCTATATAACTTTCGATCGAAATGGGGTCGCGGATGGCGTGATAGACTTCCTAAAACCATTCTCTCTAATCCCGACCGCGAAATTGCATACCCTTTGCGAAAGATTTAAGGGTGGTGCCTTTTCGGCAAATTTCGATGATATTGAAGTGCTTGACTACGGCGAAACATACGAAAGCGACCCTGAGCTCTTCTATAACAAAAAGATTAGGGAATATGCGGAGAAAAGAGACCTTGCAGTAGTAGATCTTTTCGATTTGTATCAACGCATTCACAAGGGAGGATATAAAACTGATGACGGTATTTTGATTGATGGAACTGCACACGGCAATTTCTTTTCATCGGATGGGATTTACCCCACTCCATTTGGACACGCCGTAATTGCCAACGAGGTGATTAAGGCAGTTAATAAACACTACGACGCAAAAATCCCTCTGATCGATCTAGCCGGATTCGTCAAGGCCAATTGAACACTAAAAAGTAGCTATCTAAAAACATCAACACACATGCATTTCAACACTATGAAATTTCTTACCGCATGCATATTCGGTTGCGCCTTTTTCCAAGTACATATTTGCGGCGCACAAACTGTATCGCTCTCTTATCCAATTAACAATTCGGTGCTCCAACGCGGCCCGGCCAACAATGCGGTAGTGACTTTTGCAGGTCAGCTTGTTCACAATACGCTTGCGGTTACTTTAAGTTATCGGGTCAGGTCGGTAAGTGCTACCGGGGTTGTAAGTGCGCCCGGTCCCGCTATCAACCTCAGTATGGCTGCTAATGGAATGTTCTACGTTACTCAGGTGATTAACAAAGGCTGGTATCTGTGTGAAATTCTTTTGAATGGTGTTGTTTACGCATCTGCAAAATTTGGGATCGGCGACGTGTTTATCATTGCTGGTCAGTCCAACGCGCAGGGCGTCAATGAGCTCGGTTACCTGTTGCCCAGTGGCTCTGGTGTACCCGAGTGGATTGTTGGGACTTCAGAAGACGGAACCTGTACGAAAACATTTCCTGCGTCCTTCACAAAAATGTTTTCGCTAAATACACCCGACGAAGCGAAACGGCACGGCAGACTAGGCCCCTCCGGTAATGGCATTTGGGCTTACGCTACCTTGGGCAAGTTGATTTCTGACGCTAATGGTGGAATGCCTGTCGCTTTTTTCAATGCCGCCACGGCAGGGTCGAGCATTACCGAATGGAAACAGGGCGCTGATGGAGTGGAAGCCAAACACCCTTACACGGGGGCGCAGGTGTGTTTAGGATACATGGGAGGTTCTGCAAATCCAGCAAATTACTATGGCCTCCCTTACACCACTCTAAAAAACGCGCTGAATTACTACGGCTCGCTGTTCGGCGTTCGGGCCGTTCTGTGGCATCAGGGCGAAGCCGATGCTGATGTGAATGTCGATCCGGTTTACAAAGCCAGCAGTGCGGCAGATTATCAGGCCAAATTGCAGGCCGTCATCGCTAAATCCCGTGCTGATTTCGGGAAGCCCAACCTTGTTTGGTATGTTTCCAAAGCGTCTTTCAGTAAGTTCGGGCCTATTAATGCGACGGTCAGGACCGGGCAGGGGAATGTTGCGACCGGGTCGCCTAACCTAAGCGGCCCTGATACGGACTATGTCGTCGGAAGCTCGGGCGCTACGACGGGCATTACCGGCGCCGACCGATATAGAGGCGACACTACGCACTTTTATGAAGGCCCCGGACAAATCAAAGGGCTCACATGGCTTGCCAACAAGTGGTTTTCAACGATTGGTAACCTGACTAATCCGGTCGAAGCGAGCTGGGTGCCGCAACTAACCTACTCTATGAACGCCGGTTGGCGGACACTGACCGTTTTTGGCGTCGCGGTCCAACACGCATGGAGTAATATCGGGATCAATAATCCTCCCGTGCCAGGCGGTAATGGAAACACCTTCACTACACAAGACAAGTACCTCGGCATCCGCTGCTACCTGAAAGACGCTACGGGGAACTGGCACATTACGCAATCACTTAACGTTGGGAAATATGATAACCAGCGAGAGGGATTTGATTTCGAAGCCGGAACACCCGCCGAACATCCCGGCTTTGAGCTGAATGCGTACCCAAACCCCTACACCACGAACTTTACACTAAGCTTCGAAGTGCCGGAAGAAAACAGCGACGTGAAACTGGATATTATTGACATACATGGAAACATTGTCAGAACTATCGTAAACAACCCTCATGCGAAGGGTAAATGGCAATACGAAGTCAAAACGCTGCCTGACGATGAGATTTTGTTTTGCCGGTTAAAGGTCAATGAAAGTTACACGGTTAAAAAGCTGTGGCATGCGGCTAAATGATGCCCACCGAACGTGCCGGTTGAGCTTCCGGCGCGTTTTGAAAGCGTTTTTCTTTTCCTTGCATTTTCCCGAGCCACACTATGACCGGAAAAATGAGGCGCTTTACGAACACCGGAATGCCTAGCATATCAAACTCCGTGCGGTATTTACTTAGCAAAAACGCCGCATCAAACGCTTCCGGACGTCCATTGCCGTGCTCCCGCGACGAACGGTAAATTTCGCCCAGGAAATACTCAATGTTATGCGGCGGCCAGATCTCCCCTTTGCAATGCAGCACCGAATCGCCGGCGTTCCAGAAACGGTGCGCGCTGCCGGCTTCGAAGGTCGCGGACTCGCCTTTGTGAAGGAAGTAAGGTTGCTCGCCGAGTATTTCAATACCCATTTTACCTTCGACCACATGCAGGCTTTCATGTTGCTGATGGTGCACATGCATAGGCGGGCCCGCACCGGGACTTACCTGGTTTTCGACCTGAATATACTCGACACCGTCGCGTATTTCGCGTCCCA
This sequence comes from Dyadobacter fermentans DSM 18053, assembly GCF_000023125.1. Lineage (NCBI taxonomy): Bacteria > Pseudomonadati > Bacteroidota > Cytophagia > Cytophagales > Spirosomataceae > Dyadobacter > Dyadobacter fermentans. The sequence goes on along the minus strand of NC_013037.1, from coordinate 133,918 downwards.
GGAAGGTAAGTCGTTCACCGTGGCCATTGTCGATCGTAACGGGATATACTTTTTCCATTGTGAGGGTTTTCATCGGTTTTCTGACTGTTTTGCGCTTAAACCATCTAACAATACCAGTGCGAGCACGAGCAGCACGCCCAAACGAAAAAGACTCAGCCGCTCCCAGACCTGCGCTCGGCTGGCAAGGTCGTCGTTCACCGCCGGCGAATAGGCCGACGTTGTGATCGAGATCAGCTCCGGAACAAAATAGACTGCGGTTATTGCGAGTATCAGCAAATAGCCGCCGACCACGATCAGCAATGGCTTGCGATTCGGTCGCCGCCAGTTGATAATCAGTGTAATAACAAGCAGCAGCACGGCCACAGGGTGTACCGGCTTCCAAAAGTTAACGGCTTGCAAACCATACTCGCCTTGAAACATCGATAGCGAACGCGGCGGCGCAGCGCTCCAAACCGGCACGACGGCCGCATGTTCATAAATGGCGGCACCGATGATGGTGATAAAGGCAATGGACGCCAGCATGTGAATGAAATTCGGGAATGTTTTCGTCATGAGATCGAAAAGTTATATTTTTGGACAACGACCTAAAATTACATTAGTTTAGGACATTGACCAAATCACCGTGAACGCAACACAAGAGAAAATTAGTAAACGGGCATTGGAGCTCTTCAATCTCAAAGGGATCGAGTACGTAGGCATGCGCGAGCTCGCCGCAGACCTGGGCATGCGCATTGGCAACCTTACCTACTACTTCCCAACCAAAGACGACCTCGTTTTCAGCATCAGCAAGGCTTACACGGAATCCAATTCAAAGATTCACAGCGATTCACCTGTAAAAAGCTTGTACGACTTTCTGTACAAAAACAAACTGCTTTTCGAGAACGGCCTAAAATACCAATGCCTGCTGCTGAGCATGGTACATTTAATGGAGCAAAATTCGCTCATCGCTGCGAACTACCAGGGCAATGTGATGCAAAACCGGATGTCGGGCCTAGTTCGCGACATCGAGCTCCTGGAAGAAAACAAATACCTGAAATTCAGCTGCGAAGACGATAAGCTTTTGATTATTTCCAGCAACAGCCTGCAAAGTCGCTTCTGGCTTTCGGAAGCGGTATTAACCGAGTCTCGGTCAAATTTGGCACGGCAGCTAACCCATTATCTGAGAATGAAGGCGCATTTGTTCCGGCCGTATGCAAGTAAAAAGGGGATTGAAGATATTAATAGGTTTGTCGTAGAGTTGACGGCTTGACTCGAACGAGACAATCTATTCATATACAAATAAAAAGCCCGTCACGACTCACATCGCGACGGGCCCAGCTTTTGGAAGAAACCTCGTCTATCCTGCCTTCTTCCTTCCCTCCCTAAAAATTACTTATTCCGCTCTTCAATCCATTTCCGGGCGTTCACGAATGCTTCCATCCATGGCGAAACTTCGTCTTTGCGGCCCTCTGGATAATTTGCCCAATGCCATTGGAAAAGTGATCGTTCGATGTGCGGCATCGTTACCAGGTGGCGGCCCGTGTTATCGCAGAGAATGGCCGTGTTGTAGTCCGAGCCGTTCGGATTGGCGGGGTATGTTTCATAGCCATATTTGGAAACGACATTATATTGATTCTCAGCCAGTGGCAACTGGAAGCGGCCTTCACCGTGCGATACCCACACGCCCAGCGTAGCACCGGCGAGGGACGATAGCATTACCGAGCTGTTGGGCTGCACGGTCATCGATGTGAAGATGCTTTCATGTTTGCCGCTCGCGTTATGCAGCATTTTTGGCTTCTCTTCATGATCCGGGTTGATTAGACCGAGTTCGACGAAGAGCTGGCAGCCGTTGCAAATGCCGACAGAGAGCGTATCCTCGCGTTTGAAGAAGTTTTCGAGCGCGATTTTCGCCTTTTCATTATAAAGGAATGCGCCTGCCCAGCCTTTCGCAGAACCGAGAACGTCCGAATTCGAGAATCCGCCTACGGCACCGATGAACTGGATATCTTCCAATGTCTCGCGGCCGGAAATGAGGTCGGTCATGTGAACGTCCTTTACATCGAAGCCGGCCAAGTACATGGCATTTGCCAGTTCACGTTCCGAATTGCTGCCTTTCTCGCGAAGTACTGCTGCTTTCGGGCGTGGTTTCGAAGCGTCGATGACCGGCTTTTTGCCGTCGAACTGCACCGGGAATTTATAACGCAGCACGTGGTGCTTGTAGTTGTCGAAACGCTCTTTGGCGAGGCCGTTGCCTGTTTGTTTTTGGTCAAGCAAATAAGAAGTTCTGAACCAAACATCCCGCAAATGGTCAATATCGAAATCCCATTTACCTGCTGCATCTTTCACTGTGAGCGTCGAAGCGAGGTTTACGGTTCCGATTTTATGGAACGTTACGCCATTTTCCGCCAAAATAGCTTCGGCAGATTCGTCGGCCTGGAATACGATTCCGATGTTTTCGGAGAATAGTTTTTCGATAATGTCCTGCTCGCCAAGGCCCGATAGATCAATGGAAGCGCCCAGATCGCGGTCTGCAAAGCACATTTCGAGCAATGTCGTGATCAACCCGCCGCTGCCGATGTCGTGGCCCGCCTGGATTTTACCGGTTTTGATCAGTTGCTGGATCGTGTTGAATGTAGTTTTGAACTGCGCCGCATCCTGAATATCCGGCGTTTCAGAGCCAATTTTGTTCAGGATTTGGGCAAATGACGAACCGCCGAGTTTGAAACGATCGCCAGAGAGATTAATATAATAAATAGAACCGCCCGATTTGCGCAGTACTGGTTCCACCACGGCTGTAATGTCGTCGCAATGCGCGCCCGCGGAAATGATAACGGTACCGGGAGCGATGACGTCGCCGTCTTTGTATTTCTGCTTCATCGACAGGGAGTCTTTTCCTGTCGGGATATTGATTCCCAGGCTGATAGCAAAGTCGGAGCAGGCTTGTACGGCTTTGTACAAACGGGCGTCCTCACCCTCGTTTTTACAAGCCCACATCCAGTTGGCCGAAAGCGATACCGTCGCCAGACCATCTTTCAATGGTGCCCAAACGATGTTGGAAAGCGCCTCGGCTACGGCGTTGCGGCTACCTGCGGCGGGGTCGATCAACGCCGAAAGTGGTGCGTGACCGATGGAAGTTGCGATCCCGTCTTTGCCCTGGAAGTCGAGGGCCATTACGCCTACGTTGTTCAATGGTAGTTGCAACGGACCTGCTGTCTGCTGCTTTGCCACGTGGCCACCCACGCAGCGGTCGACCTTATTCGTGAGCCAATCTTTGGACGCAACCGCTTCGAGTTGAAGCATTTGCTCCAAATACTCATGCAGTTTCCCTGTTTCGTACTGAACAGCCTCGTAACTGCGCTCTATGGTTTTATCGCGCATGTAAGTTTTTGGCGAGCTGCCGAACATTTCCTCCATCGCGAGATCCATCGGCTTGGCACCGGTGGTTGACGATTCGAATGTGAAGCGATGGTCGCCGGTTACCTCCCCTACCGTGTACATCGGCGCGCGTTCGCGGTCGGCGATGCGTTGCAGGAAGTCGATATCGTTCTGGCTGATCACGAGGCCCATTCTTTCCTGGGATTCGTTGCCGATGATTTCTTTGGCAGAAAGCGTCGGGTCGCCTACGGGGAGTTTATCAAGGTCGATCTTGCCGCCGGTTTCTTCCACGAGTTCCGACAAGCAGTTCAAATGCCCGCCCGCGCCATGGTCGTGAATGGAAACGATCGTGTTATTACCGCTTTCCACCATCCCGCGCACCGCGTTGGCGACGCGCTTCTGCATTTCAGGGTTGGAGCGCTGGATCGCATTCAATTCGATACCCGAGCCGAATGCGCCCGTATCCGCAGACGAAACGGCCGCGCCGCCCATCCCGATCCGGTAGTTTTCACCGCCCATGACCACCACTTTGTCGCCGGTGACAGGCGTATGTTTTTTAGCCTGATCGGCCTTTCCGTAACCGATACCGCCGGCCTGCATAATCACTTTGTCGTAACCCAGCGTGCGGCCGCCCTCTTCGTGCTCGAATGTCAGTACCGAGCCCACGATCAGCGGCTGACCGAATTTGTTACCGAAATCGGTGGCGCCATTGGAAGCCTTGATGAGGATATCCATCGGCGTTTGATACAGCCATTGACGTTCTTCCACACCTTTTTCCCATGGACGGTTTTCTTCCAAACGCGAGAGCGCGGTCATGTATACGGCCGTGCCCGCGAGCGGGATGGCGCCTTGTCCGCCTGCGAGGCGGTCGCGGATTTCACCGCCCGAACCGGTAGCAGCGCCGTTGAACGGCTCTACGGTAGTCGGGAAGTTGTGGGTTTCCGCTTTCAGCGAGAGTACGGATTCAAAATCCTTGATTTCGTAGTATTCCGGCACATCCGGGCGCTTCGGCGCAAATTGTTGCACCACCGGGCCTTTCACAAATGCGACGTTGTCTTTATAAGCCGAAACGATCGTATTAGGGTTCGTTTCGGAGGTTTTCCGGATTAATTTAAATAAGGAAACCGGCTGCTCCTGACCGTCGATCACGAAAATGCCATTGAAGATCTTGTGGCGGCAGTGCTCGGAGTTGACTTGTGAGAAACCGAATACCTCCGAGTCGGTAAGCTTGCGGCCCAGCTTTTCGGCGAGGCCGTTGAGGTAATCCACCTCTTCATCGCTCAGCGCGAGTCCTTCCTGTTTGTTATAAGCAGCAATATCGTCGATTTCCTGAACGGGTTCGGGTTTGATATTGATGGTGTAAATGTCCTGGTTCAGTTCGCTGTATTTCTGCGAAAGCATCGGATCGAAGTCCGTAAAATCAGCGTCTACCTTCTTAAACTCCTCGATGCGCACAATGCCTTCCAGACCCATATTCTGGGTAATTTCGACGGCATTGGTGCTCCACGGCGTGATCATCGCTGCACGTGGGCCTACGAAATAATCTGTGAGAACGGTCTCCTTGCGGAGTTCTGCGCCGCCGAAAAGCCAGCTTAATTTGGAGGAATCGGAGGCATCGAGCGTTCGCTCGGTTTGTAGTGCAAAGACGGTTGCGTCCCCGCCTGTGAAGAAGTAAATCATGATGTCCAATTAAGGCGCAAAGGTACGATAAAAATCACCGAAGGCCATAGGAAGAGTGAAAATTGCTGTTGTACCATGATAACAGCCCAAGCAATACACGTCGTTCCCGCTAGTGGACTTTTTTCGACTACCAGACGACGCTCACCTGGCCGACATAATTGCCTATTTTCAATTTGATACAAATCTCGATCAGGCTTGCCGCACTCACAACAACTTCGTTGCCGGCGTCCTCAATGATTTGCCTGGCCTTGGCGGACATTTGAATGTCGCCTTCTATGAACCAGAGTAAAGTGTGTGTATCTAGCAGAAATTTCATTTACATATAGTCTTTCAAATCATCCAGCGGTTCATCAAAATCGGGCGCAAGTTCGATCGTACCTTTTCCTATGCCGAACGGACGCCTTGCCGGAGGATTCATCGTGGCTTCAACCTCCTCGAAGATCACTTTCACCTTGGTCTTAACTGCCACGTCAGGTTTATGGTCCAATGTAATCTTCCCGTCCTCGTAAATACCCTCAATTACCATTTGCATATTCGCATATCTTGGCTTTATCAAATATAATGAAACAGCGCCGCTTCGTCAATAAGCCAGCAACCGCCCGCACGCAACTACCGCTATCCACACCACAATCGAAACCACCCCGCATACCCGCGCGGCCGCAGGCAGTTCACCTGACGCGCCACCGCGCTTGAATGGCGCGTAAATCACCCGGTGAAAGACAAAGACATTCAGCGCCGCAAGCACGATGAGCCCGATTTTGAGCCAGAATACCGGATCGGTGCCGAGCGCCTGGGCGTTGGTGATGAATAGGAGAATGCCCGAGGGAATGATGAGCACAAGGCCGCGCTGCGACCAGGGCAACAAATGCCGGGAAAGGCCCGTAACGGGCAAATGGTGTGAAAAACCCAGCAGGCGCAGGTCGAAAAGAAACGCTGCGCCTACCAGCAGGACAATGCCTAATATATGTACGATTTCAAGCGCCGGATACAGCCAGAGCGACTGCCTGATCGCAACCGCCCAGGTCGATTTTTCCAGCCATTCAAGCCATTCGTGGTAGGATTGCACGCCTTATCGCAGTTCGTATTTATCGTTACCCACAAAAATGCGCTCGGCACGCATTTCATTTTTTTCGGTTTTATGCGGATAGGCGACGAAACGGATCGAGCTGCCCTTTTTGACCATATCCGCATTCAGCCCGCGGGATTCCATGCGCGTCACGGGCGCGAGGTACACGGTGGTGAGCTCTTTGTTCCGCTTCACTTTGGCGAGCACATGCGGATTTTCGTAAGTAAGTTCTTCAATCTTGGCCGTAAAATCGGTCGGTTTGGTCTGGTCGTAGTCGGCCCAGCCGTGGTGCAGGATCGTGAATGAAGCGCAAAGAAGCAGCGCGATTACAGGCAAAATGTGTTTGAGCTTAATCATAACCTGTTGAGTTTAGTACAATTAAATGTAACCAATTCATTTTGCTTAAAAAACCAAACCAATTAGAAACTCGATGCCTGCCCGGCGAAAATGTTTTCCGCTATATTTGCCCGTTCACCAATTCAGCTTCTTGTTTTGAAACATCTGATCCTTTTTGCGCTGCTCACAGCCGCTACCCACACATTCGCACAGGACGGCCGACTGCCGCTCGATTCCAAAAACAATATCAGCTACACCGACTCCGGGCAACCCAAACTCAGCAAAACAGAACTTCATCAAAAAGTAAGAGCGTGGGTCGATAAGAAATTCGGGAATGCGGAAAATGCGATTACCAGCGACGACACACAGGCAGGCATTATACTCATTACCAGCTACATACCCGTCATTCATTCAAGCTACCAGTACGTTCGCTTCGACCTTGGCGTTCAGTACAAGGACAATCAATACGACGCCCGCATCACCACGCTCGACGGCGTTTCGGCCGAGCACAGCCCCGTCCGCCTGAATGCAAAGGAAAACGACGACATTACCGCTAAGGAACAGATCGTTAAAACGGAGAGCAACCGCAAAAAACGCAAAGAAGCCGAGCTCAATTTGCAGGCAGCAAAGGCGGATAACGACGGTATCAACACATCGCTTTACAACCTGCTGGGTGATTTGAAAAACTATGTCATGGCCGAATAGGCCGGGCTATTTCAGCCCTTTCCACTTGCTGATCAGCATTTCGGCGATCACTTCGTAGCCTTTGTCGGAAGGGTGCAGGCCGTCGTAAGTCATGTCAATGGAGGCTTCGGGATAGGGATATTCGTCGGTTTCGGGGTTGAAAGGCACGTCCACAAAATCGGGATATTTATACTCCCGGTAAGCGCCTGATTGCGGATCTTTCAGGCGTTTGAAATGCACCATATTTTCCTGGCTAATCCCACTGTCGTGATACAAGTCGACCACGGCAATCCGCTCCTTCTTCCCTATCTCGTCCACTGCATTGGCAAACTGTTCCAGTGTTTGCCCGTTTTTAGGCTTGTAGGAGCCGAATGCATTGTTTTTGTAACTATTAATATAAACAAAATCCCCGCGCTGCATCGGCGTGATGAGGATGATCCTGGCCTTCCGGTTAAGCTGTTTCAGCTTGTCGGTAATGACGCGAAAAGCGCCATAAACGGTACTGGTGCCATTCGCCTGCTCGTAATCCGCGATGGTACCGAGCGGTTTTCCCTGCCACCAGTCGTTGGTGCCCAAAAACACCGTGTACACGTCCGCTTCCACCAGCCCTAGCGACTCGATTTTGTCAGCGATATTGATGGACGTCCACCCGTTATGTCCCTGATTGACATACGTAACCTGCGGAAATTTTTCCGCTATCAGCGTCAGGTACCCCTTTTGAATGCGGTTGCCTGTTTCGTTCCGGTGATCATTCAGGTAAGTAATCGAATCGCCGATGGCTACCCAGGTAATTTTTCGCGGTCGTGATGCCGCTGCGATCATGACCAGTGCGAGCAGAAGGAGCAGTTTTTTCATGCAGAGCGTTAAATTTCCTGAAAGTTAACCGAACCGCACTGGTGCTGCAAATCCATCCGGATTTTCAGGCAATCCATTGCGCTCAACTGCCCGGTAATATTAACAAAAAGAGGCCGTCCACTGCTGAACGGCCTCATGGCATTCCAAGATTGAGGAGTGGCTATGCGAAGAAACTCGGGCGCTGCAGATAGGCAGGATGCCAGCTCGCATCGCGGCGGCGCAATGCACGCGCAATGCCCAGGATTGCTTGTTCACGGTTATGCTGGTGCTCGCCGGTTCCTTTTCCGCCAAGGTATTCGCCTACGATTTCCCACTCGAAAGTGTCGGCCTTTGAATCGTAAATGCCCACCGGCACCCGGTTTTCATCGGTGAGCATAAGCCCCTGAACCACTTGCGCTTCTTCCTGCGTGTGACAGCCAACGTGCTGGTACTGACCATTCAGCGTGTATACAACCGAATAACGGTTCTCTGAATATTGTTCTGTTTTTTGTGATGTGCGGTCGATAAAAATCTGACCCAGCAATGCCCGGAAACCTGCCGGTACATATCTGCCTTTACGCTTTTGTACTTTTTTCATGCTTTTGAATTTTACTGAGTGCCCGGAGGGCGGATTCACAGGAGGTTTGCTGATCTGTGCGCTTACTGGATATTATTGATAAAATACTAAAACTACTTATTTTGCAAACCAGCAGATTATATGTCTTTAATTGTTCTACTACTTAAAACTATAATTGTTTATCAATAGTTTACAAAAGTACTGAATCTTCGCACCCAAGCATTAAATTCTTCAAATCACCGTCTCAATACATTAGAATAATACCAAAACTAGCGACAGATAGCTAGCACATCAAAGCCTCAAAACCCATAAAAAGATCGCTGACGGACGTGTCCCCATCAGCGATCAATGTCTCGCGGAACCGGCGTTTGGCCGCTCGCCGGTAAGCGGACCGGCGGGTTATGCCACCTGCATATATGCTTCTTCGATGAGCCTTTTAATGTCCTCCTCGCATTCTTTCACGCGGATGGAAATACTTGTGCCGAGGAAGATCGTACAACCGTGGCTGTACCCCATGTAATAGAGGATCTTCTCTACGCTTACGTTCAGACTTTCGTCGAATTCGCCGGTTACTTTAATGAATGGCATCATGGTCTGAGTAAATTTTGATTTACTTAAATATAAACAATACACTTCGATTCTCCATGTTTTTTATCAAATAATTCCTATAAAAATTCTCCCGCTTCACGTGGTGTGATTTTTTAGCAGCTGGGCGGCATTAGCAAACTGAAAATCCATGGAATCAATCACCGGCACGAATCCGACAGACATCGACCATCTCTGGTGGCAAACCGGAATTATTTACCAGATTTATCCGCGCTCGTTTCAGGATACGAACGGCGACGGCATCGGCGACCTGAAAGGCGTCGTCCAGCGGCTCGACTACCTGCAATGGCTCGGCATCGACTGCGTGTGGCTGTCGCCCATCTACCCGTCGCCCATGGCCGATTTCGGCTATGATATTTCTGATTACCAGGGCATTCATCCGCTTTTCGGAACAATGGAGGACTTCGACGAGCTCCTGGAGCAGGTGCATAGCCGGGGAATGAAACTTATCCTTGACCTGGTGCCGAACCACACCTCCGACCAGCACCCCTGGTTCCTCGAATCGCGCTCATCGCGCGACAATCCGAAGCGCGACTGGTACATCTGGCACGACGCGGGCGAGAACGGCGCGTTGCCCAACAACTGGCTCAGCGTATTCGGCGGGCATGCATGGGAATGGGATGAAACCACGCAGCAATACTACTACCACGCATTCCTGAAACAGCAACCAGACCTCAACTGGCGCAATCCGGAAGTGCAGCAGGCGATGATGGACGTCATGCATTTCTGGCTGAAAAAGGGCGTGGACGGCTTCCGGGTGGACGTGATGTGGCACATGATCAAGGACGCCCGGCTGCGCAACAACCCCGTCGCTGCCAACACGCCATTCGTGGCAAGCGACCTCATTTACGAATACCACGACCCGGTGTATTCCACCGACCAGCCGGAAGTGCACGAGATCGTGCGGATGATGCGGCAGGTGACCAATGAATACGACGAGCGCGTGCTGATCGGCGAGATTTACCTTCCCATTCACAAACTTGTTACCTATTATGGCGCGGACAAATCCGGTGCGCATTTGCCGTTCAACTTCCAGCTGCTCACTTTGCCCTGGGATTCGCAGCAGATCGCCCGGGCGATAGATGAATACGAAGGCGCATTGCCGGCAGACGGGTGGCCAAACTGGGTACTCGGCAACCACGACCAGCCACGCGTGGCCAGCCGGGTGGGACGCTCGCAGGCACGCGTGGCCGCCATGCTCCTCCTGACACTCCGCGGAACGCCTACCATCTATTATGGTGATGAAATATGCATGCGCGACGTGCCCATTCCGCAGGACGAGGTGGTAGACCCGCAGGGACTCAATATGCCCGACCGAAATGTAAGCCGCGATCCGTCGCGCACACCCATGCAATGGGACCCGGATACCAATGCAGGATTTACCGACAGCAAACCCTGGCTGCGGCTGCCGTACAGCTACCAGCGCCAGAATGTGGCATTACAAAAAGAGGATCCCGACTCGATGCTGTCGTTTTACCGCAGCCTGATCAACCTCAGAAAACGGCAACCTGCATTCCAGACCGGCAAATTCACACCTGTTTACTCGGACAAACAACTTATCGCATTCATCCGCGAGAACGACGAGGACCGGTTCCTGGTAGTATTGAACCTTAGCCACAGGCCGGCCTACCTGAGACCTAAAAATGAAACTTATAAGGGGGAAATCATCATCAGCACGGAAACGGAGCGCATTGGCCTGCGCGTCGATAACAACCTGCTGCTGAGCGGCGATGAGGGATTGATTGTGAGATTGGAACGTTGAGTTAATGCAGGTCAGGCTTTTTCCAGAAGCTCTTTCAGGACGAGCGCCTGGTTGCGATCCGTTGTCCTGGCCGAAAACAGCAGCGTAAGCGTCTCGTTTTCGGCAGCCAGGGTCTTCAACTCTTGCAGAGCCTCCGATCCTTCGATTTCGGCGGTGAAACGAGCCGTAAACTCGTCCCATTCGTCCATATTGGCATGGAACCACTTGCGGAGCTCGTCGGAGGGAGCCACTTCCTTCATCCAGCGGTCGATGTGAGCCGCTTCTTTCGTTAAACCGCGCGGCCACAGGCGGTCTACCAGCACACGGTAGCCATCTGTGGCCGCTGCCGGGTCATAAATCCGCTTTGTTTTAACATTCATAGTGTGAAAATTTTAATGGTTAACTAAAAGCTAAAAATCGCGTAAAGTTAGCGATCCTGCCGATTTTGGCATAGATGACGCCGTTTGGTCAGAATTTGTAAAAGCCGTTTAATCAGAATTTACAAAAAAGGAAGCGGCGTCGCAACGAAAGGTAGAAAACTGAGTGTCTGCGGTTTATAAGTCAGGGTAATCGCTCAGTAAACCGCTCTTTCATGAATTGGATCGCATTTTTGTCGGGCCTGCTCCTCATGTGCCTGACACTTTTCCGCCAGGATTTTTTCGTCAGGCATTCCACTATTTTCCCCGTTTACTTTTTTCTGTTCCCGATTGGCCTCGTCATCATGCTCTGGTCGTTTTGCAATGGCAAAAAGAAACGGCTGGTCATTCTGCTGGGCATTTTCACTGTCATGGAAATAGCATTGGCAGGAAGCGTGTGGTATATGGCCGCATTTCAAAAGTATGCGCCTTTTTCGGACAGCTATTATTACTGGATAAGGCAGCAATATGCGGGTTCATTTAAAAACACGACCAATTTCAACTCCGAGCTCTCGCGATACGATTCGCTGCTTACTTACCGGTTCCGGCCGCAAATCACGGGCCGGTTCACCAACCCGGAATTCGATGTGGAAGTTAAAACGAATTCTGCCGGTGTGCGCGACGACGAAGCCAGCTTGCGCCATCCTAAAATCGTCGTGCTGGGCGACTCCCATGCCATGGGCTGGGGCGTGGAGCACGAAGAGCGTTTCTCGGAAGTGATTGAAAAACAACTCAAAATCAATGTATTGAATACCGGCGTGACCTCCTACGGCACCTACCGCGAAACCAAACTCCTCAACGAGCTGAACCTGGACTCCTGCAAACTGCTCATCATCCAATATTGTGACAACGACCTCGACGAAAACAAAGCAAACCTCGTAAAAGACCAGAAATCGAGCATCGACGCGTTCGGGTTTGAGGTGGCTGAAAAGCAGAATACGATCAGCAAAATCTATTTTCCATTCAAAGGCATTTACATAACCATTCGCTGGCTGATTGCCGAGGCGCTGAAAAAGTCCCCCGCCCCGGCTGCCATTGCCGCGGACGTCAAAACCGGCAGCCTAATACGTCAGCCAGAACATGCACAAGCCTTTTTTCCCTACCTGAACCGGATCCGGGAACGGTATCATGGCCCGATCGTCGTTTTCGACCTTGGGGTGTATAATTTCCCGATCGTGAAGGAATTCCAGACGTACCAGGCGCACCATCCGATGGAGAATGTGCATTTCATCAATATCCATCCACTTCTCGATACAAAATACTATTTTACCATCGACGACCACATCAACGCGCGCGGGCACAGGAAAATCGGTGAAGCGTTAGCTACATTTATACGCACAAACGGGTGGATGAATAAGCAATCAACCAAACTTCAAAGGCCATGAATTATTTCAGAACATTACCCTGGCGACTGGTGGCACCGGCGCTGCTTTTCGCACTCACCAACTGTACATCTGACGATCCCGCCGAACAAAACAAGGCATGTGATTGCAACGGAGCCATCGCAGACGAAGCCATCAAGGACAAAGAAGCAGTGGTGGTGCTGCTCGAAGGCAATAACCCCAATGGTTACCAGGGCCCGGACATGTATATATTAAGCACAGATCCGGCTGATTTCGAGCGAACCAGCCACGCCGCAGGCCCGAACATACTCGTGCCGTGCGTTACTTCATTATCGGTACCGGAAGAATACCAGAAACAGGGGCTGCGGATATTGGTTTCCTATCGGCGCAAGCAATGCTACGGCGCAATCACCTCCCCCGTCATGCGAAGCAATTACGGCTATTTCGTGCATTTGACAAACATTCAGCGCATGCCTTAGCGTTTTTTGACGGTTCGTGTTACTGATTTCCACGTGAGTACCAATCCGGTGCAGCTCACGCTCTATCCACCGATCAGCGTGTCGTTCACGCCGGCCACTGTTAATACTTCATTTAAATTCAATTTGCAGGCCTGTAAATCGACAGGCGGCAAATGCTGCAATTTCTCGTGCTGGCGCATGATCGGGTAGCGCACGTACATCATCGCGAATACGGACAGAAACCAGATCGCGAAAAGTAAACTCAATGCGAATCCCAGATAGCGGTGTACCAGCAGAAACACTTTAACGTTGGTTTTCATGCATTAAAGGCTATACCGCACCGTTACGAGGAAATTTCTGGTCGGGCCGGCCGAGAACTGGTTTGCGAAAATGGCATTCGCGAAATATTTTTCGTTGAAGAGGTTATTGACATTCAATCTTAAACCAATTTTCCCAATCCGGTATCCCAGCGCCGCATCGAAAACGGTGTAGGCGGGCAGCACGTAGCTGTTGGAACTGTTTGTGAAAGTCTCATCCATATAGTTGGCACCGGCACTCAGGCTCAGTCCTTTTACAGCACCCTGCTGCACTTCATAGTTCACCCAGGCATTCAGCAAGTTTTTGGGAGCAAAAGCCACCGTTTTCCCTGCCAGGGCATTGGTAGCCTCACCGGGCGAGTAAGGAAGGATTTCTGCTTTGGAAAATGTGTATCCCGCTCTCACGTCGAGCCCGGGCAGCAAGTTTCCATTCACTTCCAGCTCAACGCCCTTGGACTCCGCCGAGCCGATCCGCCTGTAAATGCCACCAGCAAGCGCTTCGAGCTGGTTATTCTTGCGCATGTAATAGAATGCCAGGTTAGCCGCCCATTTCCGTGAAAGCTCGAATCGGCTTCCGATTTCACCCTGGTAACCTGTTTCGGGATCGAAAGTCTCGCCGTTCGGCGCCACGCGTCGTGCAGGTTTGAAATAAGTGGAGAACGAACCGTAAACCGACAGCGGCTCCACCGGCTGATACACCAGCCCCAATCGGTAGGTCAATGCGGATTTGGAGATCGTCGATTCTGCGCCGTGCTCGGTTACATTGCGGTTGTTATCTACTTTATCGGTGTAATAGGTGCCGTTGAAAATATCATAGCGAAGACCCGCAAGTCCTTTCAGTTTGTCTGAGAAAGGGATAAAATCCTGCACGTAAATACCGTGGACATTTTCCATTGTTGCCCGGTAATTCAGATCGTTATGCGTCAGATAACCTTGGTTCAGGATCGGGTTACTGATAGGAATGGTCGCATTCAGGGCCGGGCCAAAAACATCGCCGTTATACGTTTTTCTATCCAGAATACTCACCGAATATCCTGCCAGCAGCTTGTGCTCGATCGGACCGGTACTAAAATCCCAGGTCAGTTCCAATTGGTTTTGCCACGGCTTGGTAAGGTGGTTGAAATAGAACGGAAACGAGCGCTGCAACGAATCCATCCCCGGGGTAAAGGTCAGCTCCTCGGTCGAGAAATAGTCGATATTATCGTCGTAGTAAGAAAGCTGGTTCGACAGTTTGAGGTTACTCGCCAACTGACGCGTGTACTTCAACTGGAAATCATAGCGGGTGTGTTTGAGAAAATCCTGCGGGTCGTTGTAGCGGGTATTTACATTCATGCCCGGAGCTGCTTTGCTGCCTTCGAGCACAGGAATACCTGCGTCGGTATCGTAAATGTCTTTGTTGGCCCCGATGGTCAGGTAGAACTGATCTTTGTCCGTCGGCGTGTATTCCAATGCCAGGTAGCCATTGTTGGTATTTGACCCCGAATGCCGGAAGCCGTCGGTGTCCGACATGCCGAAATCCACGCGGTAGCGCAGCTTATCGCTGATTGCCCCGCCCGCACCGGCACGGATTCTTCTTGTATTAAAGCTGCCATAACTAGCCGAAAAGTCCGCCTTAAAGCCCGCAGTGGGCCTTTTTCTGACGATATTGATAATGCCGCCCAATGCCGAATGTCCAAACAGCACGGAAGCCGGCCCTTTCAGTATTTCTATGGATTCCACATTGGCCAGGTTCGTGTTCGGCGCGCTGGTGGAAATGTTGTGCCGCTCATCGCGCACGCCATCCACCAAAAGCACGAAGTTGGAAAAACCGCGGATTGTAAAATGCTGAAAGCCGCCGTAGGTGTTGTTGGCCCGCACGCCTGTCGTATTTTTCATGGCCTCGCCCAAATCGTCGATACCGCGCTGTTCGATCGTTTTTGCCGATATGGTGGAAGTGGTGATGGGCATATCGCGCAGCGGGACGTCGATTTTGTTAATGCCCGAATAAGCCTGGCGCCGCGCGGTACTGATCACGACCTCGGAAAGCTCGTTGGTGCTGGTATTGAGTTTGTAATTCAATTCCAGCGCCTGGCCATCTTTGAGAACGATATTTTGCTTTTTTGCCTCATGGCCCACGCCGGTGGCAACGAGCGTGTAGCTTCCTGCCTGGACGTTTTTAATGTCAAACCGGCCGTCCGCGTCGGTTACGGCCGCATAGCTGGTGCCTTCCAGCCGCACGCTGATCCCGGCAATAGCATCGCCTTTTTCGCTTTGAATGGAGCCTGTCACCCGCCCCGGCGCAGCGCCGAAACTGGGAAATGAACACCATAACAGGGCGAATGAAATGAGTAGTAAAAATGAATTTTTCGCCTCCCTGCCGCTAGTCCGCGAGCAGCAGAATGTAGATGTTTGCATACTTTTAACTGATGGTTAGATGAGTTAAAGTCTCTTGCAGTATTTCAGGAAGCTTTCTTGGAACAACGGGGAACGGTCACGCAGGGGCGTAGTGGTTTTGTGATACCAAAACCATCAGACACAACAGATCCAGACCGACATACTTTATTCCGCGAAAGCGTCGACAACGTGAAAAGGCAGGTCTCCTGACTTGTAACATTTATATCATCCTTCCCAGAGCAATGATTGAATTTTGAATGAGTGAATAATTTAAATACTATTCATTTATTCAAAAATCAGTCAGTTATCTCCAGTGGATATAACCGATATAAACTTGAAGTGTTACTTACAGTTGCGCGACAGCTCGTGAATTGCACACGATTCCCTATTAATCTGCTACTTAGCAAAACCTTTCCCGATGGAAAATGAAAGAAAAGAACTTTTTAAGGGTGTAAAGATAAAAAGCACGGTGGCAATCACCACCATGCTTTCATGATTACTGACAAGTTTACATTTTTGCTGGCCGCCCGCCAGGCTAATGTGGTTTCTGATGCGCGGGGTTGCTTACGAACCGCTCGTCTGTCAATGTTGCCAGAAAGGCGATGATCTGGGTCTTCTGGACAGCACTGAATGCGAAGCCCTGCTGCGGGATGCGGCCATCGAGCGTGGCCGAATGCTGGATGCCGTTTGAATAATGGTCGAGCACCTTTTCGAGCGTGGGTATGCGGCCGTCGTGCATGTAGGGTGCTGTGAGCGTTACATTGCGAAGCGACGGCGTTTTGAATTTGCCCAAATCACCCTCGTCGTAGCTGATCCGGTAGCGGCCCATGAAGATTCCCTCGTGATCCTGGTTGTCGAAACGGCTGTCGAGCCCGTTGTTGTGGTAGCCGTTGTCCGTGAAAAGCTCGCCGGAATGGCATCCCTGGCAATGCTGCCGGACCAGCGCCAAGCCCGACATTTCTTCCGGAGTGAGCACTGCGCCGTTGCGTCCTAGCCGGAAATCGTCGTACCGCGAAGTCGCCGAAACGAGTGAGCGCTGGAACTGCGCGAGCGCTTTGGCCACATTCTGCGAGGTTATGCCTGCCGAAAAAGCCTCCTGGAAACCCTTCACGTACGACGCATCCGCATTGAGTTCATCCACCAGTTCGTACAAATCCTGGGCCATTTCGTCATGGGCGGTGAGCGGCCCGAACGCCTGCGATTCCAGGTTAGTCGAGCCGCCGTCCCAGAAAAGGCCGTTGGTCGCCCAGGCCAGATTGAACAGCGCCGGTGCATGCCGCAGCAACTGCGTGTCCGACACGCCTGATGTGCTAAGCGCGACCCCGTCGCTGAATGCCTTGGCGGGATCGTGACAGCTTGCGCAGGAAACCTTGTTGTTGGCCGACAAGCGCCGGTCATAGAATAGCTGCCTGCCCAGCCGGATGCCGGCCTCAGTCATAGGATTATGCGCATCCGGAACAGGAACAGGGAAATGCGGCGGCACCTCGAACGCATACGCGTTTTCCGCAGGTGCCACCGTATCCTTGTCACACGAGGAGATTAGCAAGACAATGCAAAACCAGCCCAGTTTGACCAACCGCATCACGAGTCTATTTATTCTCTTTGCTGAATGCAATCGCTTTGGTCGCGTAGTTGGTCGCCACGGTAGACATCAGTGCGGCGGTCATCGCATTGATCTTCGGGTTTTGCGAAACGTCAATGCCGTCAAAAATTTTGGTCACGTCCAGGTTCAGCGTTACGCCCCTGGTGGAAGCGGAATTCACCGCGGCGGGCAGGTCTATGGTCAGCGTTTTGTAGTTCGCATTCAGGCCGGTTTCCGCCAGAAACTCTTTGGTTGTGGCGCCTTGCTTCATGGTACCGCCCACCGATGAGAAAATATAGCTCGAATGCCACATCCAGGCGATGTTGCTCATGCCATTGGCAATGCTCAACTCCCCGCCGGTCAGGCTGAGGTTATCATTGTGCTGGGCATCCACACCGATGGAAAACTTGATGCTTTTGTATTCTGCGGCCGGAATGTCGCGGAATTTGATCGTCTCACGCTTTTTGGCCGGATACAGCGTGCTGTCGTTGATCGTGCCGGACAGGTTCAGGTCCGTTACCTCTTCCATCAGGTAATATGAATCCGGCACTTTATATTCGGCACCTTTTGAATCCACCAACACCACATTGCTGGCCCAGTAGCGGAGTTTTTTGAAGTTGAGCGTCTGGCCGCCGATCGAAAAGTCCTTGTTTAATGCAAAGTCCTCTGAACCCACCCGCGTATCAAGCGTAAGTTCAAATTCGCCGGCTGCAACGGGCGCGATAACCTCATTAGAATCGTCGTCGGAGCAGGATGCGAACAGAAGGGAAAATAATGCGATTGAAAGAATATGTTTCATTTTGATCATGTTTTTGGAATTGACTAAATACTATGGGATAACTAACGGAACCTGTGGTCCCGCAGCTGTCCGGAGCGTCTTTCGAGCCCCTAACGGTTTGTGAATCAGAATAAAAATCCGAGCTGAACCAGCACACGTTCTTTGGCAATCACGTGCCCCGAGGCGCTCTTTTGTGCAATGGGCTTCTGACCGGTGATGCCCAGTGTCCATTTGTTGGTAAAAAATGTAACGCCGGCTGTCGCATTCAAAAGCCGGCCGCCGGTAATGTCAAGCACTTCGCCCTTTTGAACACCATGAGCCGCATGTTCGCCGTACACGCCCAGACTGGGCGTTATGGAAAGCTTACCCACCTCGAATGACCGGTAAAGATCGACGGTACCATAGAGCTGGTTGCCAAAACGGTAATCCTGTGAATTGGTCGTGTTAAACTTGCGCGAAATGTTGGTCGAAAGCCCCCATTGATCTTTGTTGATCGTGTAGAAGGCACTCAGAATGAAGTCCGTACTTCCGGTACCCAACTGGAAGTTGGCATTGGCTACTTCCAGCGTATTGTTCTCGTCGAACTTAAAACGTCCCGTAGGCAGCTTGATGCCGCCGCCGACCAGCAAGGTGTGATTGAACGTCCGGGCATTCTCGCCGTCCATGAAAGTGTTGAACAGATTATAGTTGGCCAGCACCGTGATGTCGCCTAACCCATTCTGCTTTTTCACATCCGCGGAAGTAACCTGCTTGTCGATCCGGTAAGGAACAAACGCCATCACCTGGACGCGCTTGACCGGAAAAAACCGGGCGTACACCTCCCCCACATTGAAATGCTCCTCGGTGCGAAGTACCTTGCTATCGCCGTGCGTCACAAAATGCAGGCGCTGGTAGCGCAGGCCGATCACCGACTTGTGGGATTGGGGCAAAAGGCCGAAATACGCGCCGCTGTTTGCACAGCCGCAAATGTCGCAAGCGCGCGACCCGGTCGTAAACAGCAGCATCAGAAGGGTGAATGCAATATACCTGAGTTTCATATGTCAAGATTTTTGAGGTCTAAAAATTCGTCCCGACCCCGGGATCGGAAAGTTTGGAATTTCGGATGAACTGCTCGTCACTAAGCGTCCTGAGGAATGCGATAATGGACTTTTTCTCGCTGTCGGTCATATCGATGCCCGGCTTCCGGTCGGCGCGCTGCAATCCCGGATCGAGCGTCGGGGACTGCTGCACCGCCGAGGTGTAGTGATCCAGCACCTCTTCCAGCGTATGGTAGCGGCCGTCATGCATGTAGGGCGCCGTCAGACCGACATTGCGCAGACTGGGCACTTTGAATTTGTACTTATCTGCCGGATCGCCGGATGTTTCGGAACGCCCTTTATCGTCCAGCCGCAGCGGTACCAGCCCATTGTTGCGAAAGCTGTGATCCGTGAAAAGCTCTCCCGTGTGGCAGCTGCTGCATTTGGCCTTAAAAAGCACCAGCCCCTCCTGCTCCTGCGCATTCAGCGCCGAGCCATCGCCCTGTTTGAAAAAGTCATAGCGCGATTCGGCCGAAACCATCGTGAGCATGAATTGCGAAAGTGCCTTCATCATCCGCTCGGTGGTAATCTGATCGTCGCCAAATGCCTTGCGGAACATTTCGGGATAATTCACCGGCTTTTTGGCGGTAGCCAACGGCGTGGCCTGCAACTTGGCAATCACATTCTTGACCGTTTCGTCCATCTCCACCGGATTCTGGATTGGGTTGAATGGGACTTTGTCCAGATCATGCACGCCCCCGTCCCAAAAGAAAACCGGGTTCCAGGCCAGGTTCTGGATCGAAGGCGAGTTACGCGTCCCAAGCAGATCGTCGACGCCATGACTGAGCTCATGCCCGTGATGGGTAAATGCAGCCTCCTGCTGATGGCAGGTGCCGCAGCCGATCTGGTTGGTACGCGACAGGATACCATCGTAAAACAGGAACTTCCCCAGCTCGATCCCTTCCTCGGTCAGCGGATTTGTACTCAAATCATACACCGGATCGGGAAAATGCGCGGGTTTCTTCCAGGTCACGGCCGTGGGACCGGTCCAGACAGGCTCCACAGGCCGCTCCTCTTTTTGGCAGGCTGCAAATGCCAGCGCCAGGCCGGCCAGTACCATGCCCGGCACGACATCCATTTTTTGAAATGAATGCCAATTAAAAAAATGCCACATGACGCTCAATGGATATGGTCAACCGAAAACATCTTCGCGTAGTTGTTGGCGATCTGGCTGGCTTTCTCCTGTTGCTGAGTCATCACACTGCTGAATGCGGCAATGGACAAGTTGGTGCCCGGGCCGTTAAACACCTTCTGAACATCGGCAAAAAGATGTACTTCCGGCGTTTGAGTTGTGGTAACTTCTGCTTTGAGATCTCCGAACGATAGTTTCACAACGCGGGTGTTATTCACGGTGCGCAGCGTCATTCCGCCATACAGGCCGATGTGGTAATAAAACTTGCCATTCGCGGTGGAAGCTTTGGAAGAAGTACCCTCCATTTTCAGGAATATAAACCCGGATTCCCAGGCCCAGTACATGCCGTCCTCCATCATCGATCCGCCGGGGTCTAATACGCCCGTCCATTTATCGAGTGACATCGTGTTGCGCAGGCTGTCCACGCCGAGCATAAATTCCAATCCGGTGTAGGTACCGGGCGGCACGTTTTTCAGCCTCACAAACTGGGATTCCTTTTTATCCTCCATGATCAGAAAGTAGCTCGAATCCTGCGGCACGGTGTAGGAAGTGCCGTCCTGGCGGAGCAGCCTGATGTTGGAAACGTAGTAGTTAAACTTGGTGAGCACGAAGTCCTCGCCGGCCGCATTGGTATTAGCGGCGCCATTGAGTACCAGGTTTTTATCACCTACTATATTGTCGAATTCAATGGTGAGCGCACCATTGTTGCCGGTGGGAGGCGCGGGTTCAGCGGCATTGTCCGAACAGGACACGAGCATGAACACGGCTGCCACGGCCACCAGCAGGGCTGGCAAAACCTTGGAGAAATTCATTAGATAGGAAGTTGTAAGGCGACCCGGCCTTTTGGCGGATCAGCCTTGGTTTCTGTTATGACAAAGCAATGAGAGGCAATGTCAGCAGAGCGGCGGGTGGAAGATGTCCAGCACGAAGTTACGCCCGTTGAACGGGCTCGCGTAATTGAAGGTCACAGCAGGCAGAAGCTCCACTGTGCGGGGTGTTGTGATGAAGTGCGTGAGGAAGTCGTTGGTAACCGGGGCCTGGGCGGACAGCATTTTGGTCATAAAATCGCTTTCAGCCTGCCGCTGTTCCTGTTTTGCCGCCTCGGCGATGCGTTTGGCGAGGTAACATTTACCATCGCAATTCAGCTGCGGACGGTTACGGTTCTCGCACAGTGTGGAAATGATATAATCCTTGCGAAGCTCGTAATCAAGGTAAATAACGGGCACAACCATCGTCTTCACCAGCATCACTGCCAGCATCACAAAGACCAATGTTTGAGTTGCCCAACTTTTCACTTGCACCACTATTTACTGCAATCCGCACGATGCGGACGCGGGCAAAGATACTAATCAATTGAACTTGGCAAGTATTTTAATAGCAATTTATGGTTGGCAAACTGCATGATCTACCCGTTATTTTTCCACGAGATCGCAATCCGTAACCAGCCCGTCGGAAGTGAGATGGACGAGTATAAAGGTGTCCGGCTGACTGGACTTTAATTGGTAAGTCACAATCTCGCTCACGTGGCTTTCATGGCGCTTAATGCCCCGGCCTGCCACGTTTTCTGAATGGACGAAAGTCAATGATTTCAGCGTTTCCGGCTCGCGCATGCCTCCTGCGAAATCGCGTTTGGCGCCCGGCGTGAGGCCCGATGCTTCTTCCAATGTTTTACCGCCTTTTACCAAAGCCTGCAAAGCTGCCAGGATTTTGGGCGTGCGCGACGGGTCCGGATCGGCATTGGATTTACCCGCATCGGCCAGCGGCCCGATACGCGGCACTTTTCGCTCATAGCGCTGATCATTGTCTTGCAGCGTGAAGCCAGTCGCATTTCCACGATCGTCCGCATTGAAGATCACGGAAACATTGCGGTCGGTAGATGTAAACTTATTGGAACCAACCGCCACGAATTCTTCGTCCACAAAGCCATCTTCCAGGGTAAAGAGCCGCTGCCCCCCGGCCTCAAAAGTGACCATTCGATTGTTGAACAACTCATACCGGCCTTCGAAAGCCTTTAAAGCCTTGGCATCCACATCCACCGCGGCCGGTTTCGCCCGCTTGGCTGCAAATCCATCCCAATGGTAGTAGTCGGCGATAAAGTCTACGATCCTGCCCATCATATGCGAGTTATCATTCGCATTGATCATGATCACAATGCCATTTCCTTTGTGCGCACTGGCGGTGAGCAGCGCATCGAAACCTTCGTCGCGCCCGTTGTGACCGAAGCGGAGCGTGGTACTATCCCCCTGCAAAAAAACGCCCAATCCATCCCTGTTTTTCTGATCCGTCAGCATCTGGCGGGTCATCGACTGAGATAATATACTCCCTGATTTTCCGGCGTTAGCGTTCTGAATACTGATCGCGAACCGGGCCAGATCGGACGGCGTCGTCCACAATCCCGCGGCCGCCATCTCCGGATAAATGTGCCAGCGGCCTTCCACCACACTTCGGTTGTTATAGTGACCGGTTGCCGTCGACTTGGCGGGTTCGGGCGGTAACGGTTGCTGGTAGGTGCTATTGTTCATGCCCAATGGCGAAAGCACATGAATTTTCATGAATTCCGGGAAAGCAGCGCCCGTCACATCCTCCACTAGTTGCTGCATGACTGTATAACCGCCGCCCGAGTACCTCCAACGCGAGCCCGGCACAAAATCCACACGAACTGGTCGTGTATTGGCCGGGGCCGTCCCATCCAGAATTTGAATCACCGAAGGCATTTTTTCGCCCACGGCATATCCCGGAAACCCGTGCACGGTAAGTCCGGCAGTATGGCTGAGCAGCCCGCGCAGTGTGACCTTTTTATCCTTTGTGAATTCATTATCAGGCACTTTCCAACTTTTCAATTTAACATTAACATCCTCATCCAGAGCAAGTTTATTCTGTTCCACCAGATACAGCGCGCCCATAGCCGCCACGGATTTACTCACCGAACCCGCCTGGAACAATGTGTTCGTCGTGACAGGCACTTTTCCATCTTTATCAATAAGTCCGTATGCCTGCGCTTTCAGGATTTTTCCATCCTGGATGATAGCCAGTGACAAACCGGGAATGCGCCGCTTCTGCATTTGGCTGCGGATAAAATCGTCGAGTTCGTCGGCCTGGGCGTTGAATGCAAATAATAGAAGAGATAGAATCAGAAAAAGGCGGCGGTTTCTCATGGGTAGTTTGGCAGGGATGGTTTGAAGGATTTTCAAAACTATGCGTTTCTAGCCTATCGTCTGTTAATGCGCTGTAAAAGAACGTTAATGAAATGTAAATGCGGCTTTTTTTGACCTATAAAAACTCAAAGATTGGCGTTATTGTGATCAAACTAAACCTGGGATGATCATGATGAAACAACACGTCTTCGCAGCATTTGCTGTGTTATTCTTGAAACAGATGGGATTCGCGCAATCCACCGGCACCTTCACCGACGCGCGTGATGGCCAAACGTATAAAACGATCAGCTTTCAAGAATCCACGACGGGCAAAACCGTAACCTGGATGGCACAAAACCTGAACTACAAAGTTGACGGCAGCTATGCTTATGAATATAAGGAAAATAATCGAAACGAGCTGGGCTTGCTCTACACCTGGGAGGCGGCCAAAAAAGCCTGTCCCAGCGGTTGGCATGTGCCCACTGATAACGAATGGGCGACGCTTGTGCATCAATTTGGTGGAATGGACATGGCCGGCGAAGCGCTGAAAAGCGTCAAAAGCTGGAATGAAGACGGCAACGGCAATAACAGCAGTGGGTTCGATGCGCTTGCAGGAGGCCACCGAAGACCTGATGGCACTTATGTAGCTCAAGGTTTCCTCGGTATTTTTTGGACGTCGTCAATAAGCACTTCTGTCGACAAAGCCTGGGCATGGAACTTTCACTACGGCGGCCCTCCCAGCAGCAATAAACAAAATCTAAAAAAAGCCTTCCGCTGGGACAACGATGTCGCCGGCGGCTATTCGGTTCGGCTGGTCAGGGATTAGGCGCCTTTATATTTTCTTGACCCGACTACCTGCCCGTCGCCCACCTCGAATTAGGCAATCTTAATGCGGACCGGCCCCTTGATATTTTCCACATCCACCGGCGTCCCCTTTTGGGTAATTACCACGCTGCCTTCATGGTGCAAATCAATTGCTACTGCGAGTACGTCTTTCATGTGCTCACGCCAGTCATCAGGGAAAAGCATGCGCGCGATTTCCGAGGGGCAAGTGCTTTTCTGGCTACCGCGATGGATGGCGGTGGAGAGGATGGTGTTTGCTATTTTTTCGTCGTGCTGCATGGGATGATGGTGGGATGGGTTGACGCTAATCATTGCCGGATGTGGTGGAGATACTCAGAGGGACTGCCAATCGACAGTCCTAGCTTTTCTAAGCACTTTCCGCCATCCGCTCTAAACCTTCCCAGAGCAGTTTCAAATCACATAGTGCATCTTTTTCCGCTTGATCGAAGGGCACATCGGAGTGGTAAAGCGCCAAATCGTGAACCATTTTCAGAGAGCGCGACAACTACTGCCAACCCTGGCATTCCACTAGGTGCAGAAATTCGGCTTGGGAAGCTGTCAGCGGCGAGCCGGCAGCTAATGCGTGACGTGCATCATTCGTTGTGTTGGCTGAATGCTCATTCGAGCCTACATAAGAACTATTTGAAGTTTCCATTGGCAAAGGTTTTTGGGTGAATGAAATGGAGAGGTCACCGCAAACTTCAACGAAGAAACACTTCGGCCAGGTTTCGGGACTTACACCCGTATGCCTCTCCAAGGCCATTTTGGGCTGGCTTTTCTCAATAATTCCATAAGTGTTTCTTAAAGTTTGCGGGGCAAATATCGCAGATTACCGCGATGTCTTAAACTGTTATCCTCACCGAGAAGCCAAGATTTGCATAAATACAGCATGAAAAGTAAAAATTTCCCATTATCGGGAATATTTTTACTATATTGCGAATATATAATCACAATCAGTATCAAAAATGGGAAATAACAACTTATCTGACCTAGTATCCAGCTTGTTTGATAAAGTTGAGAGCGGCCCCTCGATCAGCTTCTCAGAACTGGTCGAGCAAAAGAAGATCGAATTAGGTCTTACAGATTTTCAGATGTCTAAGATTTTAGGGATACCGAAAAATACCTTCTATCGGATGACGAAGAGGATATCCGAGGGTGACGTAGAGTCACTTGACTACTTCTCCATTATAAAGATTAGCCAGCTTTTCAACTTGGATGTTGAGGATTTGACCAAAACATACGTTGGATCGCTTAATCCAGAACATATTGGTCAAATTGAAGATGCGCGAAAAGCTAATTATATCTTACGTACGTTTGATGTCAAGGCACTCAAAGACTTAAACTTTATATCTTCTACATCCGATTTTCGGCACATCGAGGACCGAATAACATCATTTTTTCACCTAGACTCAATTTTTGATTATAGTCATGAGGTGGGAAGAGTACTTTTCAGCAAGCTCCACAATTCCAATGATAAAATGAGAGAGTTATGGGTACGCTCAGCTTTCTTTCAGTTTGAAAAGATCGAAAATCAAAATAATTACGATCGCGACGCGCTTGTAGGCCTCGTCAAAAACATAAGACCTTACACCCGATATGAAGAGAAAGGGCTGCTAACAGTTATCCGTGCATTGTTTAGCGTTGGAATTACGGTGATTGTCCAACCATCCCCACCGAAAGCGAAAGTGAGGGGCGGAACATTTGTTGTAAACGGAAGGCCATGTATCGCCATCACTGATTATAATAACAACTATGCGACACTATGGTTCGCATTAATGCACGAGTTGTTCCACGTTCTCAACGATTTAGATCAACTAAAAATCCTCAAATATGCGCTAACCGAGGACGGATCAGCGGACTTATTCTTACTTCAAGAAGAAGACGCAGATTGGTTTGCCAGAGAAATGCTCTTCCCGCGCGAATTTATGAGCTATATCAAACATTTAATTAATTCACCGGCGTCAGTTGCGAAGTACGCGGAGGAAAAGCGCGTTCACCCATCAATAATTTACAGCTTTTTCTGCTATGAAATGAATAAAGAAAACGGCAAAAATATGTACGGGCTGTACCAACAATATTTTGGAAAAACTGATGTAGCGCTGAAATCACTAAAAACAAATCCATTCGATAAACAATCTATTTTTGAAGAAATATCGCTGATTAAGAAAAGACTTAGTGCGCAAAACAATTAATCATTTTATCACAAACTTGGATGGAAAATAAGAAAAACAAGAAAACTCAGGTAGATCGTCTTGAAGAAATGAAGCGACTAATCGACCAGTCAAAGGATATGACCTCTATTCAGCCATTGCTATTTCCTTTAGAAGAGCTTGGAGATGAGGATATCAGTTTCGATGCCAATATTTTTGATGATATTGCCGACCCGGACAAATCGCATCGGTTGTATTTCACGATGCAAAGAATGCTAATCGACAACCTACCAAAAGGGAAGGAAAATAAGCGGCTTCGTCAACAAATATACGATCAGAAGAATCTCTTTCTGAATAGAGGTAAAGCTCTCGACAAAAATGGCTTCAGACATAGCTCTGGACAGATGACATACATCTCGACTTTTTTGGAACCGGCCTTCAATGTAACAGCTGAATGGGTGAAATCGGGAGGTGGCCCACTCGATATTTTCATGTCCTTTTATGATCTAAATAAAGCTAATGGATTCACGTTAGACTAAATATTAGGCTTCGTGCGGTATAAGCTTAAAGCAAAATGCGTCGCTACTTAGAATACAATTAAGTTTAAATGAGAAATCCGTCTTGGTACACTCGCTAGACGTTTTTTCATTTAAACTTAATCATTGGTATTTGGGCAACATTTATTTCCCAATGCAAAAGCGAGAAAAAATATTTTCAAGTAAGTCGTCAGTTGCAATAGTCCCCGTAATCTCCCCCAAATGATGCAGCGCCAACCGGATATCCTGCGCCAGAAAATCCCCCGTAACACCTAACGAAAGCCCATTCAAAACATCCGTCAAAGAATCCGAAGTCTTCATCAAATGCTCATAATGCCGCAGGTTGGTCACAACCGTATCCCCGGCCGCTTGCCCGTGCACGAGGGAAACGAGTTTCGAGGTCAATACAGGCAAATTCTGCTGCGTATGCGCGGAAATGGGGATAATGTCCGAAGCATCGCCAGACAGTTCAGAGGCCAACAAAGGATTAATATCGGTTTTATTCAAAACAAATAGCACCTCCTTACCAGCAGGTAGCAATGCCGCCAACGCCCGGTTATCAGCCAGCGTCTCCGCACTGTCAAAAAGGAAAATCACAATATCCGCCTTATCCATCGCGGCCTTCGAACGCTCGATACCAATCGATTCCACTACATCGGTCGTTTCCCGGATGCCAGCAGTATCGATAAACCGGAATTTCAATCCATCCAGCACAATCGTATCCTCGATCACATCCCGCGTGGTGCCGGCAATGCTGGTCACAATAGCTTTCTCTTCATTTAACAACGCATTCAAAAGCGTCGACTTACCCACATTCGGCGAGCCGATAATCGCCACCGGCACACCTTCCTTAATCGCATTACCAAAATCAAAAGAACTGATCAGCGGCTCGATCGTCGATAGCAACGCATCGATCAAACGCCGCAGATCGTCCCGCTGGGCGAATTCCACGTCTTCCTCGCCGAAATCCAGTTCCAGCTCGATCAAAGAAGCAAAATGAATCAGCTCAGCTCGCAGCGAGGCCAGCTTTTTGGAAAAACCTCCCCGCAGCTGGTTCAATGCAGTTTTATGGCTCGCTTGCGAGTCCGCGGCGATCAAGTCCGCCACGGCTTCGGCTTGCACGAGGTCAAACTGGCCGTTCAAAAAGGCGCGCTGCGTGAATTCGCCGGGTTTGGCAATGCGGGCACCTTTCAAAATAAGCACCTTTAATATCTGACGAATAATGTAGTCCGAGCCGTGGCACGAAATCTCCACCGAATCCTCTTTGGTAAATGAGCGCGGCGTTTTGAAAACCGTCACAAGCACTTCGTCAATAATTTCATCGCCAGAGAAGATGGTGCCGAAATGCACGGTGTGGCTTTCGGCGTTTTCGAGGTTTTTGCCTTTGAAAACGCTGTTCACCATCGCGATCGAGCCCAGGCCCGATACGCGTATAACACCGATCGCGCCCACGCCCGAGGGCGTCGCGAGCGCGCAAATCACTTCCTGCTGACGGATTGTTTCTGTATTCATAATTGCAAATATGCTACTTTTAAGGAGAACCATTAAGCGGAGAAGGAAGTTTGAATTTTGTACCTTTACGGGATTTTTCCCGCGCCAAGGCGTGTTACACTTTTTTCAACATTAAGATTTCCAACATTTTGCTTACCGAAACTTTGCCCATCGTTACTTCCCAACTTCCGGTGATGGAAGCCTTCTACACCTTGCAGGGTGAAGGCCAGCACAGCGGTCGTGCCGCGTATTTCATCCGTCTCGGCGGCTGCGATGTGGGCTGCCATTGGTGCGATGTAAAAGAGTCGTGGGATGCCAGTATCCATCCCAAATTCGACATTAATGCGATCGTCGACGGCGCATTGCAGTATCCCGGTAGATTGGCCGTCATCACCGGTGGCGAGCCATTAATGTACAATCTCGACGCGCTGACAGGCGCATTGCAGGAGGCGGGTTTCAAAACCAACATCGAAACCTCAGGCGTTTATCCGTTCACCGGCCATTGGGATTGGGTGTGTTTTTCTCCCAAAAAATTCAAAACGCCGCATCCCGATATTTACAAGAATGCCGACGAGCTGAAAACGATCATTTATAACAAAAGCGATTTCGACTTCGCCGAGGAGCACGCCGCCAAAGTTTCGCCGGAATGCACCCTCCTCATGCAGCCCGAATGGAGTAAGCAGGACGTCATGCTGCCTTTGATAATTGACTATATCAAAGACAATCCCAAATGGAAAATGTCGTTACAAACTCACAAGTTTATGAACATTCCATAATGCACCGGATTATTCTTTTTTGCTTCGCACTAGGCATTTTTACCCTCCAATCCGTTTCAGCTCAGGACGTTACACTATCCAGGACAGCCCGGCAAGTATACGATAAGGCACAAAAAGCCTGGCAGGAAAGGAAGCTCCCCGAAGCGACCGAGCTGTTTGAAAAAGTGCTCGAAATGGAGCCGAACAGCTACGATACGCATTTGCGGCTCGCGCAGGTATACGAACTGCAACGCAAGCCCGACCTTACCCGCAAGCATTATCACAAAGCCGTAGCCCTCCGCCCCGACGCACCGCAGTCAGCACCGGCATTCCAATGGATCGGTCGCGACCATTTCAATGCGCAGCGCTACGATTCCGCGCAATTTTACTTCGAAAAGGCATTGCCATTGTTTCCCGCAAAATCGAGTTTGGGACGGCTGGCAGAGAAGTCCGCAGCTTCGGCGAAGTTCGCAAAGCAGGCTGTGAAAAATCCGCTACCGATCGAAAAACGGTCCATGGGCGACACGGTGAATTTCCTGGCAACACAGTATTTCCCGGTGATGACGGCCGATGACGAGACATTGATTTTCACCGGCTTGACTGAAAACCGGGACGAGAACATTTACTTTACACGCCGCATCAAAGGCGACCGCAGCCCAGACCGTTGGGACGTTCCCGAGGAGATTTCCAAATCCATTAATACCACCAATAACGAAGGCACCTGCACCGTCTCCGCTGACGGTCGCACGCTCGTATTCACGGCCTGCAACCGCCCCGATGGTCACGGCAGCTGCGATTTGTACATTTCCCATAAAGTGGGCAATGAATGGAGCCAGCCTGTTAACCTTGGTCAGGAGGTCAATTCCCGGGAATGGGATTCGCAGCCCTCGCTTTCGGCCGATGGTCACACGCTCTATTTCGCCTCTGATCGCAAGGGCGGCGTAGGAAAGCGGGATATTTGGATGACGCAGCTGAACGACAAGAAGCAATGGACTGCGCCCAAAAACCTCGGCCCGACCATCAATACCACCGACGACGAGAATGCACCATTTATTCATGCCAATAACCGCACGCTGTTTTATTCTTCCAACGGCCTGCCGGGCATGGGTGGCTTCGATATTTTCATTACCCAAAAAATCGACACTACGTGGGCACCGCCGGCCAATATTGGCTACCCTATCAACACGGTTTCTGATCAGGTAGGCCTGTTTATCGCTTCCAACGGCGAGAATGCCTACTATACCGACGATAATACAGAAAAAGGCGGCGGGCGCTCGCTGCTATACACCTTCCGCGTGCCCGAATCGCTGCAAAAAACCATTACGCCCACGCGCTACGCGAAGGGTAAGGTGTTTGATAAGAAAACAGGAACGGTACTGGCTTCGGACATCGATCTGTTTGACCTTAAAACACAGACGAAAGTAGGTTCTTTCAATTCAGATAGCCAGAATGGTTCGTTTCTGGCGGTTTTGAACAGCGGTGGCGAGTATGCTTTTTATGTTTCAAAACCGGGTTATTTATTTAAAAGCCTTTCATTTACGGTCAATAATGAACAGTCGTTTATAAACCTTGAAATCCCGCTGGAAGCAATCGAGAAAGACCGGGCGGAGGTTTTGAATAACATTTTCTTCAAAACAGGAGAATATATCCTCGACGACAAATCGAAAGTGGAGCTCGACAAGATGAGCGACTTTTTGCACAAAAACAAAACCATTAAAATCGAAATATCCGGCCATACCGACGATGTGGGCTCGGATACCGAGAATATGGCGCTCTCGCAACGCCGGGCGCAGTCGGTGCAATATTATCTGCAACAGTCGGGAATTGCGGCGGACCGGATTTTAGCCAAAGGTTATGGCGAAACAACGCCCAAAGCGCCCAATGATTCAGATGAAAACCGGCAGAAAAACCGAAGGATCGAGTGGCGCATCCTTTAAATGCATTTGCATAAGGGGTTGAAATTTTGCACTTTTGTCAGTCAGCCAGTGTTGTACCAACAGGTACAGAAAGGCAAAATCCCTATCCACACGCGAAGATTTGGCCTTTCGGTCACTGCCGGTTTTTCCGGCTAAAAGTTGAACATTCGTCATTAACAGTAGTTTTTATAATAACATGTCATCCGAGAAAGTCTCTTGCTTAATTATCGGCTCCGGCCCTGCCGGTTACACAGCCGCCATATATGCATCCCGCGCGGGATTGAATCCAGTACTTTACCAGGGTGCCCAGCCGGGCGGTCAATTGACGATCACGACAGAAGTTGACAACTATCCGGGCTACCCCGACGGCATTACCGGCCCTGAAATGATGATCAACTTCGAAAAACAGGCCAGGCGCTTCGGAACAGACGTGCGCTACGGCCTCGCTACTTCGGTTGATTTCACAGGCTACCCGCACAAAGTGATCATCGACAATACCCACGAGATCACTGCCGATGCAGTCATTATTTCAACAGGTGCTTCGGCCAAATGGCTGGGCATTGAAGGAGAAGAACGTTTGAACGGCCACGGCGTATCTGCCTGCGCTGTTTGTGATGGTTTCTTCTTCCGCGGACAGGACGTAGTGGTAGTCGGTGCCGGTGATACGGCTGCCGAAGAAGCGAGCTATCTGGCGAAACTTTGCCGCAAAGTATACCTGCTCGTTCGCCGCGACGAAATGCGCGCGTCGAAAATCATGCAGAAACGTTTGGAAACGCTGCCGAATATCGAAATCCTTTGGAACACCGAAACCGTGAAACTGAACGGTGAGCACGGTCTGGAATCGGTATTGGTTAAAAATAATAAAACGGGCGAGGAGCAACTTTTGGAAGCAACCGGTTTCTTTGTTGCGATCGGCCACAAACCGAACACGGATATTTTCAAAGGTTATGTCAACATGGACGAAACCGGCTATATCCAGACGATCAAAGGAAGCTCCTGCACCAACATCAAGGGCGTTTTCGCCTGCGGTGATGCGCAGGACAATGTTTACCGCCAGGCAATTACCGCTGCGGGAACAGGCTGTATGGCGGCATTGGATGCTGAAAGGTTCCTTGTAGAACGGGAAGTGGACGTTATCATCGAAGAAGAAACCGCTTAAAATCAATTGCAAAACCCCTAAAAGGATCAGGCTACGCTGAATAATAAGCACCAGCGTAGTCTGATTTGGTATTATACTTATGAAAGTAAAGCTTATTGTTTGTTTGCTAATGGCCGTGTGTCTGATCTCCTGGAACACGCAAGCGCAAGAGCGAGGAAAATTCCGAAGAAACCCCAAGATCAACCAGTCGGGCAATAATGCCAACGAAGGCCCGACCACCAAAGCCACGCCTCAGCCCGAGGACGAATACGAGGTAGAAACTTCCAACCTGAAATTCCAGAGCCAGTTCGAGCCGGTCAAGCCGCTGAACCCCGTCGTGAATGAAGATACCACCACCATTGACGAAGGGGAAACCGAAGTAGTGATCGCCGAAGATTCTGTGCTTGTTGCCGATGAATGGGTGAAGGCTGCCGAATATTACGTGATCTGGGACGCCCGCACGATCAACCCCTACGGCCTCAAAGCCGAAGATTTCGACGAGCCGGTAGATTTGAAACTATACGACCAGGCTGCCAACCGCATGTGGGCCGCACCGATGGAAAAAACGCCCGTGACCTCGCATTTCGCCTACCGCTGGGGCCGCTGGCACAACGGTACCGACCTTGATCTCGAAACCGGGGACTCGGTGCGCAGTACTTACGATGGCATGGTGCGGATCGTGGCCTGGGATGGTAGCGGTTACGGCCGGTTTGTGGTGGTAAGACATTACAATGGTTTGGAAACGCTCTATGGTCACCTTTCGAAACAAATGGTCGAGTCGGGCCAGTTGGTGAAGGCGGGCGAAGTGATTGGTTTGGGAGGAAATACCGGCCGCAGCTCAGGCTCGCATTTACATTATGAAAACCGCTACGAAGGTAACCCGTTCGACCCGGAGCACATTTTCGACTGGCCTGGTGCTGCCATCAAATCCGACCGTTTCCTGCTTACCAGCGCGGCTTGGAGCCATATTCGTGGGAGAGTAAGCAAGAGCGAATTCGAGGCGGGCGATGCTCCCAAGGCATATTCCCGCTCCATTTTGCACAAAGTACGCTCGGGCGACACGCTGGGCTCCATCGCTTCCCGCTATGGCGTGAGCATTTCTTCCATTGCGCGGAAAAACCGCATGTCTACCCGCTCCACCCTGCGGATCGGACAGAAACTGCGCATTAAATAATCCGAAACTGACATGAAATTAGATATCCTTGCCATCACAGCCCACCCCGACGACGTGGAGCTGTGCTGCGCCGGAACTTTGCTCGCACAAATGGCGCTGGGCAAGAAAGTAGGCATTATAGACCTCACCCGCGGCGAGCTGGGCACCCGCGGGACACCCAAGGGACGCATCCAGGAAGGTCTCGACGCCGCACGCATACTCGGCGTGGACGTACGGGAGAACGTGGGCCTGGCCGACGGTTTTTTCAAAAACGACGAAGCGCACCAGAAAGCCATTATCCCGTTTATCCGCAAGTACCAGCCTGAAATCGTTATTACCAATGCCATCAACGACCGCCATCCCGATCACGGGCGCGGCGCGGCACTGGTTGCCGAAGCCTGCTTTTATTCAGGTTTAAGAATGGTCAAAACGTTCGATGAGCAAGGCAATGAGCAGGAAGCATGGCGACCTAAAAACGTCTTTCACTCCATCCAGGACCGCTACATCAATCCCGACTTTATTGTAGACATCACCGCCTTCCACGACCAGAAAATCGAGGCTGTGAAAGCATTCAAAAGCCAGTTCCACGTGCCCGACTACAAAGGCGAAGGCGAGCCGCAGAGCTACATTTCGTCCCCCGAGTTTTTGGAATTCATCATCGCGCGGGCCCAGGAAATGGGTCACGCGATTGGCGTCAGGTATGGCGAAGGCTTTACCACTGCCCGCAAACTAGGCGTGCGTGACCTGTCGGTTTTCCTTTAACATTTATTAGGAAAAATTTGCGGGAATTAGTTTGACCTGTCCGGTTGTTTTCATCGTATATCTTGATAAACAGATCAAAAACGCATGAAAAATTTCATAATGGCCGCCATTGCCGGAGTGTTCGCCCTCACGCTGCAAAACTGCTACGGGCAGTCCTCGGCCGACCAGAGCAAACCGGCCCAGAAAGCACCCGAATATTCGCGTACTGAAACCGCACCCGTCAAAAAAAGCAACGACGAGTGGCAGAAGATACTCTCGCCCGAAGTGTACCGCGTGGCGCGCCTCAAGGGCACCGAACGCCCATTCACGAGCGAGTATGAGCATTCCAAAGAAATCGGCACATTCTACTGCGCCGTGTGCGGTAACCCGCTGTTCAAGAGCGATGCCAAATACGAAAGCGGCTGCGGCTGGCCGAGCTTCTTCGAGCCGATCAGCAAGAAGTCCATTGTGGAAGCGGCGGATAATAGCCTGGGAATGCACCGCATTGAGGTGATGTGTGGCCGCTGCAAATCGCATTTAGGCCACGTATTCGACGACGGCCCACCTCCTACCGGCCTCCGCTATTGTATTAATGGCGTTGTGCTGGATTTTGAAAAAGCTAAAACTGCCGAGAAGAAATTCAATAGCAAAAAGAAAACCCAAACCGGTAGCTAACACGCCCTTCGGTTTGGGTAATTTACGAAAGCAGTATCCGCTATTCCTCTACCGCAATCCGGCTGAGGAAGCGGATACTGTCTGAATCGTCGTAGTTGTATTGGAATAACCCCTTCTTGCCTGTGATAATGAGGTGGTTGTTGCGAACAATCACATCGTACGATGGCACTTCCTGGAAATAACGCTTGTGAACCGGTGTTTTCGGATCGGTAATGTCCATCACACGGAAGCCTTTGTCGCCTTCGCACACAAACAGTTTATTGCCCGACACCCCGAGGCCATAAGGCGAGTCCATCTGCTGGCTGCCCACCATCGCCGGCCGCGTAGGATCACTGATATCCACGACATCCAGCGAACTGAACGAACCGCCCGGCCGGCAATTCACACCCGCCCGCAAGGTCACATAGGCATATTGCCCCTGCACCACCACCGGATCGCATGAAAGCACGTGCGTGTACTTCGACATCAGCACCGGGCGGTTGGGTGTGGAGTTGTTGTAAATATACATGCCATCGTTCGCACCGATGAACAGGCTCTGCTGATAGGGAAATATCGTTTCAATCCCGATGCCCATATCCCTGGTCACGGTTTTGGAAGGATTGCCGCCGTCGCGAATATCATATACTTCCAGGGATTTTTTCGAAACGATATATAGTGTGTTACCGGTGATCGCAAAGCGGGCCATTGAGCCGCCGGTGCCGGTTTGCGGGCTTACATACGAATCTTTACTGCTGCTTTCGCAGGCATTCAGAATGAGCATCAGGCCAACTGCCGCGAGCCCGATAAAGAAAAGTGGGATCAATTTTTTCATAGCTGGATCAAGTTTTGGCGCTGTTACCGATAGCATTTGGGCTGTTCTTCCATTTCAACCTTCTCCCAATCCACCACAATTCCCTTTTTACTGTCTGCACATTCGAAATAAACGCCCTGCAAGGGAGGAAAGGCCTGCACCGGAATCACATTCGGGATCGTTTTGGTGAGCTTGGGCGCTTTGGGATCGGTAATGTCGATCACCAGCAGGTTGGAGAGGTTATCGGCGTAGAGCCAGTTGCCCTTTACGGCGATGTCAAAATTGCCCTCGATGGACACAAACGATATATTCTGCGGCTTGGCCGGGTTGGCATTGTCGACGATGTGAATGCCTTTACCGAGTTCGTTGATGAACAAGTAGCGGTCGTAGGTGTAGATCTTGCCCGGATCTTTGAGCGACCGCGCTGTCGACACCTCCACTTTGGCCACATCTTCGGGATTTTTGTACACCGGCCGGTAAGCTGTTCCGTCGAACCTCACGCTGCCGACAAATGGCTCGGTATCCCTTATGTAACACGAAATCATCAGCAATGTCAGGCAACCTGCGAGTAGTGTTCTTTTCATGGCAGTCAGTCTGGTTGATTTTTACTTTCAGACACATTGTTGCATTTAAACGTTGCAGTCGCGGTCCAACTTTTCGCTAAATAACTAAGCATTTGAGCTTTACGCGAAATATTGTACCTTTTGCCTGATCCTGAAACTCACCATCACTGTAACCTCCCCTGTTATGAAAAAACTACTCAAAATCGTGGGCATCCTCGTCCTCGTGCTTATTCTTGCCATTGCGGCCGCTGCTACGTACGTCAAAACCGCGCTTCCCGACATTGGCGATGCGCCCGTCATTTCTGTTGAAAGAACCCCCGAGCGCATCGAGCGGGGCAAGTACCTCGCCAACCACGTCACAGTTTGTATGGATTGCCACAGCTCCCGCGACTGGTCGCTGTTTTCGGCGCCGCTCGCCGCGGGTAATTTCGGCGGCGGCGGAGAGCTGTTCAGTCGCGATATGGGCTTCCCCGGCGTGTTTTACGCCCGGAATATCACGCCCTACGGCATAGGCGAATGGACCGACGGCGAGGTTTTCCGCGCCATCACCACCGGCCAAAGCAGGGACGGCCACGCATTGTTCCCCATCATGCCCTACCTGAACTACGGCCAGCTCGACCAGGAAGATATTTACAGCCTCATTGCCTACATCCGCACGCTCGCGCCCGTGAAGCACGACATCACGCCCGCTGAGGCCGATTTCCCGGTAAACTTCATCATCAACACCATGCCCGCCAAGGCGAACCTTACCCAACGCCCGTCGGAAGCCGATGTGGTGAGCTATGGACGCTATATGGCAATGGCGGCGGGTTGCGTTGAATGCCATAGTATGCGCGACAAGGGCACCAGGGTACCGGGCACGGATTACGGCGGCGGAATGGAATTCATCATGCCCACCGGCGTTACCACCTCCGCCAACATTACCCCGCACCAGGCCAACGGTATCGGCTCGTGGACAGCCGATGCGTTCGTCAAACGATTTAAGGCCTACGCCGATTCCACCTACAAACCACACAAGGTAGGACCGAAAGAAATGAATACACCCATGCCGTGGATGATGTATGCAGGGATGGAAGAAAGCGACCTCCGCGCGATTTTCGCGTACTTGCAGACTGTGACGCCGCTGGAAAACAAGGTGGTTAAATTTCGTCCGAACTGATCGGGCCGGCCCAAAACAAAAGCGGGGATCTGCATGACGCAAGATCCCCTTTCTTCTATCGTTGAGTAAAATCGGTATGAAAGTAGTAATGTAATTCTTACGGTATGTACAATAGCTTTTACATTCTACAACATAATTATCTATCGGTTACACACGTAGAACCCACTTGAAAATAGTCTATATAAGAAGTTTCTCAGTCGTGACGAAATGTAGAACTGTTGACAAGCAAACGGTGCTAACATGCCAAACTAATCGAATTAGTTCTTAATGTCAGGCAGCTTCTGCTACAATACTTTCCTCGATTTCCGCGAAAAGAATAATTCCCACATCCGTATGGGTGGGATAAAATTCCTGATACGATTGCAGCAATTCCGACTCGGTTGGTCGGTAATTCATAGTGAAATTGTAGGAATTGTGGACAATCGTCCCATCGGACGAAGCGGTTATAACAAGCGAGAATCTAGGCATGTTGGTGAGTAATAACGTTTTAGAACACTTGTAGTATTGTACGGGCCTACAAAGCGAATAAGTTCAATTATATTGTACAAAAAGTGTTCCACCGGGTTCAATAATGTTATTTTCTTTCCCCGCAACAAGAATTTATTATTCGGTCATGACGGTTGTAACCATCTTTCCACTAGCTGATTAAAGTTCGCTATCCTTTCCCGAGGCTCACCATTAATCCTTCTTGCGCACGTATCCAGATAACTTGGTATTGCAGAAAGAACTAATTTTATCCTATTACCCCCACAATCCTATAACTACGTTATTACCCTACATGAAACGTTCAAACATCTTTGTCTTCATTGAACTCTCAAAGTTCATGGAGAATCTTACCCTAAATCCCGTGACCTGCCGCGCCGATCTCGTTGCTCGTCACAGTTATTTTAAAATTATCCCTCCCAACATGTTTTCCGATGCGCTCTCAGCCGAGTGGCAGGGGATTTGCGGACAGGTGAAACGCTCCGGCCCCGCCTACAACGAAGAAGGCGGAATCATTGCCAACGAAACGAGAAACACGATCGAGCGAATGTCGGACCTGGAATGCCTGGAAATTATTCAACGGGTTTCCGAATTGCACAAAAAAGTCGCCGCAGAATTTTAGTCTTACCGTATTAACAAAAGAAGCGAATGCAGTACTCCCGCATTCGCTTCTTTTGTACTTCACTTATCCGCACATCTGTGGCCGTGCGCCCTGAGGCTGCTTCGCCTACATTTCATAATGATAAAATAGGATTAAATAATATGAATATTCGCTCAAAATTGCGCGAATGACATGTGTAAATTTGTGACAATAACTTTTCTTTTTTAGCTTCAACGCCGGAACTGGCGACATATTCATTTAAGTAGTAGCAGGCCTGGACCTTTCCTGGTCGTTGGTATCCAACAATTTACGCTGCTTCCCCTCGACAAAACTCCACACGCTACCAAGCTTGACAACTGATTGCCGGACTGGCAGAATCCCAATCCCTGACTGTCCCGGCAAATGCATTTGACAAGCTCATCGTGATAAGTTGCCTGAAAAAGTGCATCATGTTCGATGCATGCTGGATGGCCTGATAGTGATTTTTTACTCAACGTTAATCTTTTTCGAAAATGTTACTTGCACCTAATTTCCCGTCTCATCCGACTCCGCTTTCTCAGCGGCAAACACTGCGCTTACGCATTACTTTTGCGACATAGCGTACGCCAGCTGGTTATCATTCAGCATTTCAATTTGCAGCTTAACGACTTGCTTGGCATTTGATGGCATTGCTCTACCCAAATAAAAGGGTAAGGCGCTCCCTGCGGCAACCCAAATGGTGGTCAACTAAGACCTATTGCAATCTGATCGAACAAACAGCTCTACCAGCCTATTATTTCGTGATCTCACGCATTCAATCCGGGACTGATGAACAGATCCGGAATTGGGACATTGATATTTATCTAAACTCGCTGAGATACGCTTGCGCATTCAGTTCTAATAACCCTCCGCCAATGAAAATAGCACTCATTGATGACCACCAGATTCTTTCCGACGCCTTAAAAGTGAATCTGATGCATTCGCTGCCAGAGATCGAATCCATTCATCACTTCAACTCATTTGAGCCTTACGCTGCCGTCGCCGACGATAGTATCCCTACGATCGTAATTACGGAGCTTGCCTTCAATGGCAGATATGACAAAGGTGTTGACGCCATTTTTCGCCTCAACCTAAAGAATACCCAAATCATCGTCCTCACCTCCCTGACCGACGACTGGCTTATCCGCAGCTATATGCGATTAGGCGCAAGGGCATTTTTGACGAAGACCTGCCAATACAAAGAGCTCCTGGAAGCGATTACGCAGGTCCGGAAAGGCAATTTGTTCTTGTCGGAACATGTCCAAAACATACTGTTAACAAGAATTGAAACCGGTGGAATCTCGGCGGAATCCCTGTCCAGCGTCGAAAGGGCCATAATGGAGGCATTATCCCAGGAAGAACCACTGAAATCAACCGCACAAAAATTGAAAATCTCACTGATTGAGCTCAAATATCATCGTAAAATGCTCATGACCCGTTTCAATGTCCGGAACTTCGCCGACCTCGTCGAGCTTGCAAGAAGGCCGGGCTTTTTTACGGAATCGGCCGCTGAGAGATCGGCTGTCGAACACTCGGTGTGAAAAGATTCCGGGAGGTTGGTGTATCCCGCATTTGTATTTTGACAAACTCCAACTTACTCCAAACCAAGCACACTTCTCATCCTCACAAATTCAGACAAATAAGGCGCCACAATAGTCACATGCTGACCACTAACAGGATGCACAAATTCCACCGACACCGCATGCAGCATCATCTGAATCATCCCGAGCTCCTCCTTAAAAAACCGGTTCTGCTTGTTGCACCCGTGCGGGCGGTCGCCGATGATGGGGTGCATGATGTGGGCCATGTGCTTGCGCAGCTGGTGCATCCGGCCGGTTAATGGGTTGAGCTGCACGAGGGAGTAACGCGAGGTGGCGTGCTTACCGAGGGCAAAGGGTACTTCGGCGCGTGCCAGCGTTTCGAAATGGGTTACGGCATCCTGCGTTACGCCGTCGTCGCGTTTTAATGGATAATCGATCTCGCCGCGGTCGGCTGTGTGCCCGCGGACGATCGCGTGGTAGGTTTTGGTGATTTCGCCTTCCATGAATTTCCCCTGCATTTCGCTGTTCACGTTTTCGTTGAGGGCGAAGAGCAGTACGCCGGAAGTTTTCCGGTCGAGGCGGTGGGCCGGGTATACCTTCTGGCTCAGCTGATCGCGCAGGAGCTGCACCGCGAAGACGTCCGCATCGCTGGCAATGGGCGAACGGTGTACGAGCAGGCCATTGGGTTTGTTAATGGCGACAAGGTCGTCGCTCCGGTACAGGATTTCCAGGGGTTGCATGCCAGGTTATTGGTTTCCCGATTCGGTATTCTTTTTCGAATGCCGGATCCGGAAGCGGATTACGCCCCAGAGGACGAGGTAGAGTATCCCCAGCAGCATCCCGATTTCCATCGAAAGTACCCACGCGGTACGGTCGAGGAGGCTTTCGAAAACACTGTTGATGATCGCCTGCGGTTCATGGATAATATCCCAGCTGTTCATACGCCGCACGCGGCCAAGGTATACCCCGAAACCCGCCAGCGGTAAGCTCACGAGCAGCAATGTGTTAGCAGCTTTTCGCTCGAACACCCTGCGCCAGGAGCGGTGAATCCAGTAGAGCGACACCAGGCCATTGAACAGGCTCACTTCCGCGTACGAGAACAGCATGATGATGTCGTGCCAGGTGAGGTCCCGCTGGTAGTCCACCGTGAGGTGGGCCAGGTCGGTGATCATATAAGGCGCATTGGGAAAGAATGCTAGCCACGCGATGCTGAGAATGCCCAGCACAACGGGTATATGCCCGAAACGCTTGGTGAGGTTATCCGCGAGGAAAGCGATAATGAGCGGTATCCAGCTCAGAAAGAGGTTCCAGTCGAGCGAAAAATCAACCGGAGAATTGAAGAGGATGCGGACAAGGTGGAAAAACACCGCAAGCAAGCTTAAAAGCAAAAGCAGCAGCAGCGAGAACAAACCCTCCATCGTGATAATGGGAGGATCGGATACGCTGAATTTATGATTCCTTATCCAATCTATCAAACGGTCCAAGTGTACGTAATTTAAGTTCTTTCATGACGGTTAAGCAAGACAAACAATGCTCACGTCTGACCAACACTGATCGAGAGGCCTATGCCTCAGTGGGGTTTACAGTTTGGGACTGATCCTTCTTAGGTCTCCGCCGCTTATTTCTACGCTTACGCTGCGCACCGTCTCCGCGAGGCGTTCCTCCGGCAGCCGACGCTGCGATAGGCGATCCTGCGGCAGGCGTTCCTGATGAAACAGCCGCTACACCAGCCGAATCCGTTCCTGCGTCACCACCTTGCCGGGGCCTGGCCTCGCGATGTGGTTTCCGCCCGGAAGGTGCGCCGGGTGCAGGCTTCTTCCTGTTTTTCTTATTACGCCCTCCCGACCGTAACCGTGGCGGCTCGAACAAAGGAGCTTCGCCTAAACCCAGTTCCGCGGTGAGGGATTTCTTTTCCAATTCCTTTTCAAAGAGCCTTTCGATCTTCAAAACATATTTCTGATCCTGCTCATTGATGAACGTCATCGCCGTGCCTTTTGACTCGGCACGTGCCGTGCGCCCAATGCGGTGCACGTAATCCTCGGGGTCGCGGGGGACGTCGTAATTCACCACATGGCTTAGGTTATCAATATCTATGCCGCGGGATAGCACGTCCGTCGCCACGAGTATCGGAAATTGCCGGTTTTTGAAATCACGGAGTACAATTTCGCGCTCACCCTGCTCGGAATCCGATGAGATGCCGTGTGCACCAAGGCCCAGTTTGCGCAGCGCGCGAACGATGGGCTCCACGTTCGATTTACGGGAGGTGAACAGCACCATGCTGATATTCTCGACGCCTTTCAGCAAATGCATCAGCAAAGGCAGTTTCTGTTCGTCTTTCGCGAGGTAGAACTGCTGATCAATCCGATCGGCCGGGCGTGATACCGCTAACCTGATCTCTTCCGGCTCTTTCAATATACGCTTCGCCAGATCGCCGATTTTGGGGGGCATCGTGGCCGAAAACATCAGTGTCTGCCGCTCGTTGGGCAGGTAGCTCATGATTTTCAGAATATCGCCCAGGAAACCCATATCGAGCATGCGGTCGGCCTCGTCAAGGACCAGGTGCCGCAGGTCGCGGAAATGGACGTAGCCCAATTGCAAATGCGCAATCAGGCGGCCTGGCGTGGCAATGATAATGTCGGCGCCCTGGGTCAATGCTTTTTTCTGCTGGTCCCATTCGGGTCCTTTGTTGCCTCCGTAAACCGCAATGCTGGTAGCGCCAACGAAATAGCCGAGGCCCTGGATTTGCTGGTCGATCTGCACGGCCAGCTCGCGCGTGGGCACGAGGATCAATGCGCCTGTGTGCTCGTTGGCTTCGTGTGCAACTTTGTCTAGAATGGGGATCAGGTAGGCGGCTGTTTTGCCGGTTCCTGTTTGTGCGCAGGCGAGCAGGTCTTTGCCGCTGAGAATGTGTGGTATAGCCTGCTCCTGGATAGGCGTTGCCTGTTGGTAGTTCATGGAATCCACGGCGTTCAGCACGTCTTCGTGGAGTTCAAATTCGTT
Organism: Dyadobacter fermentans DSM 18053; assembly: GCF_000023125.1. Classification (NCBI taxonomy): domain Bacteria; kingdom Pseudomonadati; phylum Bacteroidota; class Cytophagia; order Cytophagales; family Spirosomataceae; genus Dyadobacter; species Dyadobacter fermentans. The sequence continues at coordinate 90,878 of NC_013037.1, read as the reverse complement.
GAAATTCAAAATTCAGCTTTTAAAATCTGCAAATCCGTTGATTTACAGACATGTTATAGATAGAGCTGACCTTGATTTTCCCAGTCAGCAAACCGCTCGATTTGAACAAATATAACCAATAAGTACTAAAACGACAAGAAAGGTGCGAAAACCATTGTGTAAAATATACACTACATGGCGGCTTCGCACCTTCTTGCATTCATGCGGTTTTCAGCCATTGACTGCCGTCAGATCGCTGGCTTCTTCGGGCGTGTAAAGTCTCGAACGGGTGATAAAACGCAGGCCCAGCGGGATCTCCAACGAGAAACTTGCGCCCCGGCCGGGCACCACGTCGATCGTCAGCTGGGTATGCTGCCAGTATTCGAACTGGTCGCGGCTCATGTAAAACCCGCAGCCCGCTATTTCCCCCAGCATCACATCGCTTTCCGACACGCGGAACTCACCTTTCGGGAAACACATGGGCTGCGAGCCGTCGCAGCAACCGCCACTCTGATGAAACATCAGCTCTCCATGCAGCTCCCGAAGCTGGTCCACGACCTTTTCGGCTTCGGGAGCAATCAGAACGCGCTCCGTCATAACATCCTCAGAAAAATCCCAGCTTGTTCTTATCGTACGAAATCAGCATGTTTTTGGTCTGGCGGTAGTAACCCAGCATCATCTTGTGGTTCTCCCGGCCAAATCCCGACTTTTTATAGCCTCCGAACGGAGCGTGGGCGGGGTAGGCGTGGTAATTATTCACCCACACCCTACCCGCCTGGATCGCCCGTGGTACCTGGTACAGCTCGTGCGCGTCGCGCGTCCACACGCCCGCGCCCAATCCGTAAAGGGTATCGTTTGCAATGGAAATGGCCTCTTCGGTGGTTTTGAACGTGGTTACGCACACTACCGGACCGAAAATTTCTTCCTGGAAGATCCGCATTTTGTTATGGCCTTTAAAAATCGTCGGCTGAATATAGTAACCGCCCGAAATGCCATTCTCGAAACGCTGCGCCGCACCGCCGGTGAGCACCTCGGCACCTTCCTCCTTGCCGATATTGAGATAGGATAAAATCTTTTCGTACTGGTCGTTCGACGCCTGGGCGCCCATCATGGTGGTGCCGTCGAGCGGGTGGCCCATTTTAATGGCTTTCGTCCGCTGGATAACCCGCTCTATAAAGCGGTCATAAATGCTCTCGTGTACCAGCATCCGCGACGGGCAGGTACACACCTCGCCCTGGTTCAATGCGAACAGCACGGCGCCTTCAATGGCTTTGTCCAGAAATTCATCGTCGGCGTCCATTACCGACGGGAAGAAGATATTCGGCGACTTGCCGCCCAGCTCCATCGTAACGGGCACGAGGTTATCCGAAGCATATTGCATGATCAGGCGGCCCGTGGTGGTTTCACCCGTGAATGCCACCTTCGCCACGCGCGGTGAGGAGGCAAGCGGCTTACCGGCTTCCACACCAAAACCGGTTACGATATTAAGCACGCCCGGAGGCAGAATGTCTCCAATGAGCTCCATTAAAATCATGATGGAAGTGGGCGTTTGCTCGGCGGGCTTCACCACCACGCAGTTACCTGCCGCCAGTGCCGGGGCGATTTTCCAGGTGGCCATCAGCAGCGGGAAATTCCAGGGGATAATCTGCGCCACCACGCCGAGCGGCTCATGCAGGTTAATGCAAACGGTGTTTTCGTCATGCTCGGCAATGCTGCCTTCCTCGGCGCGGATCACACCGGCGAAATAGCGGAAATGGTCGACGCACAAGGGCAAATCGGCCGCGCGGGTTTCGCGGATGGCCTTGCCGTTGTCGATCGTTTCTACAATGGCCAGGTATTCGAGGTTGTCCTCGATCACCTGCGCGATTTTCAGGAGCAGGTTACTGCGGTTGGTAGCGGAAGTTTTGCTCCAAGCCGGGAACGCCGCGTGCGCCGCATCGAGTGCAGCCTCCACGTCCTCCTTCGTCGACCGCGCTGCCTTGGTAAACACACGGCCGTCGACAGGGGAAATGTTTTCAAAATATTCGCCCTTAGCCGGGGCTACAAAGCGGCCGTTGATATAGTTATCATATTTTTCCTTGAAATCAGGCCGTTTAGCCAAATTTTCACTGCTGTACGTTTTACTCTCAACTCCCGTGTTTTCGGTGATCGTATCCATGATGAAAGGTTATTTAAGAAATGATTGATAATACAAACCTAGCCTCGCAGCGCGTTATTCATTGGCACGATCGTGTCAAGTGTTAGGATAATTATCTCATTTTTTCGAAAAAGAGTTATATATTTAATGATGGAGTATGGAGGAAGCGAGGATGGAGGAAGGTCGTCATTTGTGGTCGGGAATGGTCAGGGGGTATGTTGGATTGGGTGAGGTTGTAGTGGTTTGGAAAAGAATATTTAATTAAAAGAGGAACAATGGCGGCAGGTTTCAGATTGGATCAGGTGGCGGTTTCGGGGGAGAAATCGCTGAAAACTTTGGTGGAGAACCGCAGGGCTTTCACGCTGGAAAACTGTGAGCTGAATTTGTTCGAGACTTTGCAGCCGTCGGCATTGGTGCCACTTACATTTCCGGATTTTGTGGTGACGAGCATGCTGCGGGGAAAGAAGGTGATGCACCTGTTCGATCAGCCGGGCTTCGATTACCTGCCGGGCGAAACGGTGCTCGTTCCGGCAAACGTGACGATGAAAATCGACTTCCCCGAAGCACAGCGCGATAATCCTACCCAATGTATCGCGCTCGCGATCGACCATACGAAGATCCAGCAAATCGTCGATCGCCTCAGCGAAACTTACCCGCGCGAAGGCCGGCAGCAGTTCTGGTCGTTGCAGCATAACCAATACCATTTCCTCAATAATATCGAACTCGCGCAGACGCTCAACAAGCTCATCAAAATCTGCTCGGGCAGCGCATTAGGTAAGGATATCCTGGCGGACCTTACGTTGCAGGAGCTCATTGTGCACATTATCCAAACCCAGCACCTGGCCGCCACCGACGACGCGGCGTACCAGCACGAGGACAATCCCCTGGCATTTGTGGTGAACTACATCAAGGCCAATATCAATGAAAAGATCCAGGTAGAAGACCTCAGCGAAAAAGCATGCATGAGCCGGGCCTCATTCTACCGCGCATTCAAACGCGAGTTCAGCATCAGCCCGCTGGATTTCATATTGAGGGAGAAAATTAAAAAAGCCAAACAACTCCTTTCACACACGAAAGACAGTATTTCGGACATTTGCTACCAGCTCGGCTTCTCGGATTTGAACTATTTCGGACGACAATTCCGCAAATCCGAAGGCATCTCACCAAGTCAGTACCGGAATGTGACCAGCCGGGAGGAATGACCTTTTTGGTCAGGTCTAGTCATTTGCTGTCATACAAGTATTGTCATTGATAGGAACACAATTCCTGGCCACATCTGACAATATCTGACCGCTACGTTATCCGACTATTTTTCAACCGGTCCGTCATCATTATCGAACGATCGATCCTTACCTGTACCGATTTGGCGCTGGCAATGTAATGGATAATGGCCCGCTGGTTCACGGGTTTGGCACTTTCGAACAACCGCTTCGCCTCGTCGTCCTGTGCGAGCAGCTCCTGCAATTCTTCGGGCATGTCGCGGCCGTACTCGCTGTCGTCCTTGCGGACGGCCGCATGCAGTTTTTGGCCCAGCACCAGTTTGCCCTGCTGCCGTAGGGCCGTGGCTACATTAATATAGAAGCCTCCCCCACCCCGCGGCCGGATCGCGCATTGGAAATGCACCGCGCCATTGATCACGCAGCGGACACGCGCTGGCTTGCGGCCCTCGGTAAACTGCGCGGCCACGTCGTCGGGCACCACCATATAAAATTCGCCTCCCGGTTTGGGGAGGCGTTCCAGTATTGATTCGAAATGAACTTCTTCTTCCATGGAAAGGCTGCGGTTACTCGGTCAATGGCCGAACCTGAATGTCTTTGTAATACACCACACTCTTGGGATCGTGCGCTTGCAAGGCAAATGTACCCTGTTTCAGGAATTTGTTCTTCATATCGCCCTGACGTTTGTCTACATCAGTTTCTTCGTAATCCACCACCACTTTGTCGTTAATTTTGATGGTAATGTGCTTTCCTTCCACTTTGATGTACTCGGTATACCATTCGTTGTCCTTCACGTAAGTTTCTTTCACGTCCACCATATTATACAGGCTGCCGGTACGCTTGTAATCGGTGTGCGACTGGTTCACCTGCACTTCGTAACCTTGCGCGGGCCAGCCGTCCTCTTGGTAGGTGGTATGGATAAAAATACCGGAATTGGAGCCCGGCATTGTTTTCACCTGCGCTTTGAACTCGAAATTTTTGAACATATGGTTCTTCACGGGACCTTCATAGAAAAGATGCGCCCGCGGCCCGGCTACTTTGATGGTACCATCCTCGATCGAAAAGGAATTCGCATTGGCGCCGACTTTCCAGCCGGTAAAATCCTTTCCATTGAATATTGTGATCCAGCCGTCCTGTGCGTGGGCGGAGATTCCCAGGGCAATGCTCAGCAAAACAGTGCTGCAAAAAATATGCATTAGTCTTCTCATAAAAATTCCGGTTTGGTAGTTCAAAAAAGGTGGCTTGTCAAATCGGTTAACGTGTAAGTAAACCGCAAAGTCCAAAAAACTACTGATCCTTCACACAAAGTTTACCCACCGGCGGGCAACCTTCGGCGGCGATTTGTGGTTGTATGGAGCCGGGGACCCTTCCTGCCGCCCCGGGCGCATTGATTAGCACATGAAAAACCCTTATTTATCCCTGCTCGCCACCGCGTGGCGCTATGCCCGCCAGCAGCGGGGCCGGTACCTGCTCGTGTACGGCATGTTTGTATTGGCCAACCTGGTGCTGGCCGCGCACCCGCTATTATATGGATGGTTTATCCAGTCTACCCAGCAGGATGCCGAGGAAACGTTACGCAACGTGTGGTGGTACGCGGGCGCCTACCTCGGCCTCACCCTGCTCGAATGGGCTTTCCACGGCCCCGCGCGCGTGATGGAGCGCAAGCTGGCATTCGACCTCAGCCGCAATTTCCTCGACGAACTGTATCACCAGGCATTGCATTTACCGATCCGCTGGCATCAGGACCACCACAGCGGCGCGACGATCAACCGCATCCGCAAGGCCTACGAAGCCCTGAAAGACTTCTTTCAGAACGGCTTCATGTTCCTGCACGCATTTGCCAAATTCATATTCTCATTCATTGCGATCATCTGGTTTTCGCCGCTGTTTGGCGCGGTGGGCGTACTGATCGGCGTCATTAATGTGTATGTGATATTCAAATTCGACAAACCGTTCATTAAAGCGCTCGACGAATCGAACGAGAAGGAGCACGTTGTATCCTCCACGTTGTTCGATAGCCTTTCCAATATTATCACCGTGATCACCTTACGACTTGAAAAGCGGATGAAAGTGAGCCTGATGGGCAAAGTAGCCGACGTATTCCCGCCATTCCGGCGCTCGGTGGTGATCAACGAATGGAAATGGTTTGTGGCGAGCGTGTTCATTGCGGTCATTTACATTGTGGTGACGGTCGGCTATGTGTACCAGCATTATGTGCCGGGCGAGGTATTTCTCGTGGGCGGGCTGGTGACGCTGCTCAGCTACGTCAACCAGTTTACAAGCGTATTCCAGGACATCGCCTGGCAATACACGGAAATCATCCGCTACAATACGGAAGTACAAACCGCCCGCGCGATAGGCGACGCTTACCGCGTGCACCACCGCCTGGACGAAGTCGGCGAACTCCCCGAAAACTGGCGCGAGATCCACATCAGCAACCTTAACTTCTCACACGGCGAGGTGTACGACGCCAAAAAGCAGGCACACAGCCTCCACGGCCTCGACATCCGCATCCGCCGCGGCGAGCGCATTGCCTTCATCGGGGAAAGCGGCAGCGGGAAAAGCACACTCCTGGCGCTGCTGCGCGGACTGTACCAGCCTGAAAACGACGTAAAAGTGACGATCGACGGCCAGCAGGAAGCCGGCATCGAGATGCTCGCCGACCAGGTGACGCTCTTCCCGCAAGACCCCGAGATATTCGAGAACACCATTGCCTACAACATCACGCTCGGCCTGCCGTTCGACGAACAGGACATTATGCAAGTGTGCGAAACGGCGCATTTCGAAGATGTGGTCGGCAAGCTGCCGAACGGCCTGGAATCAAACATCCAGGAGAAAGGCGTGAACCTCTCCGGCGGCCAAAAGCAGCGCCTCGCACTCGCAAGAGGCATCCTCGCCGCACGCACGAGCGACATCGTGCTGCTCGACGAGCCGACGAGCAGCATTGACCCGAAGACGGAGGCGATGATTTATGACAGGATGTTTGTGGAGTTTTCGGACAAAGCGGTGATATCTACACTACACCGTTTGCATTTGCTTGCGAAGTTTGATTACACATATATACTGCAAGATGGTTACATTGCGGATGAAGGTTCATTTGCACAATTACGACGAAACAGTCCGCTCTTCAACGAGCTTTGGCGACATCAGGAGCTGCTGGCCCGCCACAATTTCGACTAGCGGGCAATCTCCGGCACATTTTTTGTAGATATATTATTGAGAAATTAATGACATCAGAATAGTGCAAAAATCACCTCACATTATACCATCTGCCACTTTTTGCGTAGCTAGCCAAGCGTGGAAAGATTGTACAAATAGCGCATTAAATGCGAGCTACAACCGGCCAAAAGCAATTTTGACCATTAATTCAGGCAGATTGCTTCGAACTTACAGACCACTGAATAATACAATTCGTTACCAAACGGTTAATTCTTAAAATTTCCTATCGATATTTTTCGACGTTCGGACTATTTTAATTTATTTTGATCGAAACTCAGGTAAACTCACAACTGCGGCCATGCAGTTTAGGTAATTTCATTTTTCTAATTGTGTACATTATCTAACGCATTGGCCGGATTCGATATGCTCAACTGGTTATTTAACAAGAAGGTAAACAAGCACGTTACATTGGAACATATTGGAATTGACATCCATTCCCATATGATCCCAGGCGTCGACGACGGCGTTGAAACGGTGGCCGAAGCGGTGGCAATGGTCTCGAAAATGCAAAGTCTCGGGTATCGGCAACTCATCACAACCCCACACGTGATGTGGGATTGCTACCGCAACACACCCGAAATTATCCTTGGAAAGCTAGAAGAAGTTCGACAGGCCAGCAAAGAGGCGGGGCTGACCATCCAGATTGGAGCGGCCGCTGAATACTTTCTCGATGAACACTTCAATCAGCTGCTTAGCACTGGAAAGGACCTGCTGACACTCCCCGGAAACCGCCTGCTGGTTGAGCTCCCCTACTCCACTCCATTGATGAACACCTCGGAAACGCTCTTTTCCATCATTGAGAAGGGTTATCAACCGGTACTGGCCCATCCTGAGCGGTATACTTACTTTTACTCGGACCCATCGATTTACAAAAAGCTGGCAGATGGCGGATGCGAACTTCAAGTGAACATTTTGTCGCTGACCGGATATTACGGGGAGAATATCACCAAGATGGCTGAATGGCTTCTGAAAAACAACCTGATTACTTTTTTAGGCACCGATGCGCACAAGATTCAGCATCTGGATATGATACAGAGAAGTAACAAGCATAACTGGATAACGCGATATCCGTTTCAAAATGAAAAACTTACAAGTTTTTAGACACAATAATTGAATTTATTTTATATTTGTCTTAGATTTCTTCGCGCAGCCTTACTTGGACAATATCAAGTACGTATCAGCGGCCAGCAGGATGTCCAGATTAAGAAAAGCTATTTTTATTAAATATAAGCTCTTCTGACTGCTGTAAGAGACACAACACACACGATTAATAAAGCGCTCAATGACAATTATTTACACAAAATACACTATTTACTCAACGTTTATTTATGTTTTCCCACTCTAAAAAGTTTGCTAGCATTGCCGGCATATTGCTAATTGCCTATATCGCAATAATCGGAGGAACTACCTCCTGCGTTTCCCCGAAATCGATTGTATATTTCCAAGGAGACTCAACAAGGTATTATTCACAGCAGGTAGAGGAAAGTTACGTACCTAAGATTCAATCGCGCGATATACTTTCAATAGTCGTTGGGAGCTTGAATGCAGAAGCGAACGAGGTATTCAATACACCTAACACCATCTCCGCTCCGAGTACTAACTACTCTGTCAATGCTGGCGGCGCCCGACTTCAACCGCTTGGATATTTGGTTGACAGCGATGGCAACATTGAAATTCCGTTGATTGGGAAGTTGAAGGTCGCAGGCCTGAGCACTTCGGTTGCAGCGGATACTATCCGACACAGACTTACTGATTTTCTGAAAGAGCCGTCTGTTGTAGTTCGCAACTTGAACTTCAAGATTTCTGTTCTGGGAGAAGTAAAGCAACCGGCCGTGTTCGTGATCCCCGATGAAAAGATTACCCTGCCCGAGGTGCTAAGTCTTGCCGGGGATTTGACCATCTATGGCAACCGCAGCAACGTGATGGTTATAAGAGAAGAAAACGGCAAACGAGAATATGCCCGATTGGATCTAACGTCTCGCGAAATCTTCAACTCGCCCTTTTACTATTTACACAAGAATGACGTGATCTATGTTGAACCTGTGAAAGCTAGAATGCTTGACACGGACAGCAGAATTAGAACAATACCGTTAATTGTAACTATTGTGGGCGGAATAAGCACACTCGGTATTCTAATCCTCAACCTAACACGTTAATAAATTCCTCAAAACGGCATTTTACTCAACATGAAAGATTTAACAACTAACGAGGGTATGAACCCAATGTTCCAGGAGGAAGAACAAGAGTTCAACCTGAACGAATACCTTAGAAGATACTACCGCTACTGGTATCTTTTCCCCGTATTTATCTGCATCGCTTTCATCGCAGCGTTCTTTTATCTGCAGACTACATCACCTGTATATAATACCAAAACCAGTATTTTGATCAAGGATGAGAAAAAAGGTCTGAGCGGATCGCAGGGCGATATCCTTTCCGAACTGAGCACTCAGTTCGGAGGCAACAAGCTTGTTGAAAATGAATTAGAGATTATAAAATCTAAAACACTAATGGAGCAGGTCATCAAGGAGCTCTCGTTAGACGTTTCATATTCAACGCGCGATGGACTGAGAACCGTTTCTCTTTATAAACGGAGCCCGGTAGTTGTTAAGCCTGAAGTAATAACTGAGTTCGCGCTGAAAGAACCTTTGGTTGTACATGTTGTTGATGAAAATCACTTCAGATTTAATAATGAGGAGAAAGTGTTCAGTTTCAATCAAAGGTTCGCGAATGCTTGGGGAGCTTTTGTTGTGTTGAAGGGGCCAAAGTCCACCTACGACAAAGTTACTGTGACTTTCAAAGACACTAAGAACCTGACAGAAGGCATGCTGAGCCGATTGACCGTAGAACAGCCGAACACGAAAAGCACTGTGCTTGAAATCAGCTATGAAGACGTCGATACGCAGCGTTCGAAAGATGTATTAAATAAGCTTCTGGATGTTTATGTACAATCATCACTTGGAGACAAAAACAGCGAAGCAAGCAATACGCTTAAATTTATAGAAAACAGGTTGGGCCTTATCACGGGCGAGCTTGGAGATGTTGAAAAGGATGTCGAGTCGTATAAGAGAACGCAGGGGATTACTGACATTGGTACAGAATCCAAGCTTTTCCTGGAAAATATTAAAGAAAACGACTCGAAACTTAATGAGGTGAATACTCAGATAAGCATTTTGGAGAGCGTCGAGAACTACATACAGAACGCCGGGGAAGGTGCTGTTGCGCCGGCGACTTATATGATCAATGATCCCGTCCTGGTATCGTTGTTGACCAAATTTAATGATCTGGAGTTGCAGCGCGAGCGATATGCGCGTACTACTTCTCCCAACAACCCGCTATTGCAAACTATTAACACCCAGCTAGCGGGTACTCGCCAGTCAATCAGAGAAAACGTACAAAACCTGAAAAGGGGGATGGCGGTAACCAAGCGCAATCTGGAAGGTATCAATACAAGATTTTCCGCCGGCTTGCAAAGCATCCCCAAAAAAGAACGCGAATTTGTCGGCATCAAGAGACAACAGTCTATCAAAGAAGAGCTGTACCTGTACTTGCTTCAGAAGCGCGAAGAAACTGCATTGGCCTATGCTTCTACCGTAACAGATAGCCGCCTAATCGATGCTCCTATTTCCAGCTTTAATCCGATTAAGCCTAAGCCATCGCTTGTATGGCTAGGTTCGGCACTGGTAGGAATTTTACTTCCAGTATTGCTAATCAATTTCCTCTTTATGATTAACAATACCATACAGTCTCGAGAAGAGATCGAAAAGGTCACTCATTCTTCAATCCTGGGTGAGATCGGGCAGATGAAGGGTACTGTAAACGGTGTTCCAGGTGAAGAGTCGATTATAAAAATGACCAGCCGCAGCGCTGTGGCTGAACAATTCAGAGCTCTTAGAACCAACTTGCAATATCTTGGAGATGGCACGTGTAGGGTGATTATGTTTACATCTTCGATTGGTGGGGAAGGAAAAAGTTTCGTAAGTATTAACCTGGCAGCCAGTCTCGCTTACTCGGATAAACGCGTACTGCTCATAGGCCTCGATTTGCGGAAACCTACGCTACATGAGCGTTTGGGTGTGCCTAACCGTTTCGGTGCCTCAAACAGCCTCATCGGCCAGGGTAACTACGAGGATTTCATTCAGTCGACAGGCGTGCATCCGAAGTTTGATGTACTCACAAGTGGTCCTATTCCTCCCAACCCATCAGAGTTGTTGAGTAATGGAAAGCTACCTGTACTGCTCGAAGAACTACGGCATAAATATGACTATATCCTGATTGATTCGCCTCCGTACGGATTGGTTACAGATTCGGCCTTGATCGCTGAGCATGTTGACGCGACACTCTATCTGGTTCGTTTTAACTACACCATCCATGACCATCTTAAACGCATCGGAGACTTGCAACGGGCTCGTCGCTTTAACAACCTTTCCGTCATCTTCAATGGTGTGAACTACGGTGCCGGATATGGTTACGGATACGGTTATGGGGGATATGGTTACGGCTACTATTCGGAAGAACTGGAAGGAGGTTCGAAATCTGTCGGTTCCCGTCTGAAAAAGCTGGTAGGCAAAGTTTAAGCCTTAGGTCAAGTCAATGAGTATTCAATTGATTTGACCTTGCTTCCTATTCGAATTCCAGAGTGCCCGACGAAGTTGGTTTGGTCAACATTATCATCCGAAGGTCGGCACTTTAAAATTTTGTAGCATGTGTTCAATTTCAAGCCGGTGGGTCAAGATTGAATAAGGGCTATTTACTCAACGTTAATAACATGAAAAACAAGATCTCTTCTCCCGCGCCCTGGCGCAGGACATCGTCCGCCATCGCGTCCTATTTGCAAGCATCCATTTGCTGCTTGCCGAATTGCTTCAAATTCGATCAACATAGTTAACAAATACTCCTATTCATATGAAAATAGCAGTTGTAGGTACGGGCTATGTCGGCCTTGTAACGGGTACCTGTTTTGCTGAAACCGGAAATCAGGTTACATGCGTCGATATTGACGCAAACAAAGTTGCGCGAATGCAACGCGGTGAAATTCCCATATTTGAACCTGGACTTGAAGTTCTTTTTGTGCGAAATATCGCTGAAGAGCGGTTGAAATTCACTACAAGCCTGTCGGAGGGAATCCAAGATGCAGAAGTGATATTTCTGGCCTTACCCACTCCACCGGGCGAGGACGGGTCTGCGGACCTTAAGTACATACTTGGTGTTGCGCAAGAACTGGGACCGTTGCTGGAAGATTATGTGGTTGTCATTGACAAAAGCACTGTTCCAGTCGGTACGGCAGAAAAAGTAAGAGAAAAGATTGCACAAAACGCCAAGGTTGATTTTGACGTGGTTTCCAATCCGGAATTTTTGAGGGAAGGGGTCGCTGTCGAAGATTTTATGAAGCCGGACCGTGTGGTCGTAGGAACTAGCTCCGAGAATGCAAAGAAGGTAATGGAGAAGCTTTATTCGCCGCTGCTCCGTCAGGGAAATCCGATCATTTTTATGGACGAGCGTTCCGCAGAGATGACCAAATATGCAGCTAACTCCTTTTTGGCTATGAAGATCACGTTCATGAACGAGATTGCAAATTTGTGTGAGCGGCTGGGTGCGAATGTAGACGATGTAAGGAAGGGAATCGGTACGGATAGCCGAATTGGCAAACGGTTCCTTTTTGCGGGAATTGGCTATGGAGGTAGTTGCTTTCCGAAGGACGTGCAAGCACTGGCTAAAACATCTCAGGACTACGGATACGACTTTCGCACACTGCATGCTGTGATGGCCGTCAACAACGACCAGAAAACGAAGTTGATTCCAGCGATAACAGAATATTTCGGCGGAAGTCTGAGCGGAAAGACAATTGCAGTTTGGGGACTAGCATTTAAGCCCTATACAGACGACATCCGTGAAGCGCCTGCCCTTGAAAATATCAGAATTTTGACAGCTGCCGGCGCGAATGTGGCTGTGTACGATCCGGAAGCAATGGATAATGTCAAACAGCTTCTGCCTGATATCACTTACTGCCATACTGCTTACGCAGCACTGGATGATGCCGATGCGCTGATGATATTTACAGAATGGCCTCAATTCAGAACGCCTGATTTTGACAAAATGAGCAAACTTCTTAAAGCAAAAGTCGTTTTCGACGGACGAAACCTGTACGAAATTTCAACGATGCGTGAGCTAGGATTCACTTACTTCAGTATCGGAAGAGAAGCTGTAAATCGGGTTGAGAGCGAGGTCTGCTGAGCAATTTGCAGTCTAAGTCTGCATTTGAATGTTTCGTTACAAATTTGAGGAATTCAATTCCATTTAACCATTATCAAAATGAAAGTACTTGTCACTGGAAGTGCTGGCTTTATAGGCTTTCACACTGTAAATAAATTACTCAGCGAAGGATTTGATGTTGTTGGCCTGGATAATATCAACGACTATTATTCTCCCCAGCTTAAGTACGCACGCTTGCAGGAAGCTGGAATTGAACAGGAATCTGTAAAATGGTACAGCCTCGTACAAAGCAAACTTCACAGTGCTTATAGGTTTGTCAGAATGGATTTGGAAGATAAACAGCAATTATTCAGTCTGTTTCAATCTGAGAAGTTTGATTATGTGATCAATCTTGCTGCTCAGGCAGGAGTCCGATATTCTATTGAAAATCCAGATGTTTATGTACAATCAAATGTCATCGGTTTTCATTACATCTTGGAGGCATGCCGGCACTTTCCGCCAAAACATTTGGTTCATGCATCTTCTTCATCTGTGTATGGCGCTAATGCAAAAATACCATTCTCAGAAGAAGACAAAGTTGACACACCCGTCAGCCTATACGCCGCTACCAAAAAGAGCAACGAATTGATGGCGCACGCTTACAGTCATCTCTATGGTATCCCTATTACATGTTTGCGATTTTTTACTGTTTATGGTCCCTGGGGCAGACCAGACATGGCTCCAATGCTTTTCGCTCGCGCAATCAGTGAAGGCAAGCCTATTAAGATTTTCAACAACGGTGAAATGGAACGGGATTTCACATTTGTCGGCGACATCGTGAATGGCATTACTAAAACTACCGTGACAGGTTTCGATGAAACACCGAAGTATCGGGTGCTGAACATTGGAAATGGTTCACCGGTTAATCTGATGGATTTTATCACAGAATTAGAAAAAGGACTCGAAGCCGAAGCACAGAAAGATTTCATGCCCATGCAGCCCGGCGATGTACCCAGGACCTGGGCAAGCCAGGACAAATTACAGGACATCGTGAATTATACACCAGAAGTGAAACTGACAGATGGTATACTGGAATTTGCAAAATGGTTTCAGTCCTACGCGAAAGTTTCAGTAAACCTCGCATGATCATTCTTCCAAACATCTGACATATACAGTAGTTTAAATGAGATGACCAAACCAGCGACTCAAAATACGAACCGGATAGCAAAAAACACCCTCTTCCTGTATGTCAGGATGTTGCTCACCATGGGCGTTTCATTTTACACAGTTCGCGTAGTTCTGGAAACACTTGGTGTGGTTGACTATGGGCTTTACAACGTCGTGGGAGGTGTTGTCGTGATGTTCTCATTTTTGAGCAGCACGCTGGCGACAGCGTCGCAACGTTTCTTTGCCTACGAATTAGGGAGAGGAGATCACGTACAACTGCAAAAGACGTTTAGTATGACCCTATCTATATATATTTTAGTAGGGGTCGCGATCTTCCTGGTTGCAGAAACAGTTGGCCTATGGTTCTTGAACAACAAAATGAATATTCCCCTCGGTAGAACCGACAGTGTCTTCTGGGTATATCAATTTTCTGTATTTTCATTTATCATGACCATGTTTGCTGTGCCTTACAATGCTGCAATCATCGCCCATGAGGACATGAAAGTTTATGCATATGTAAGTGTTGTAGAGGCCCTTTTGAAGTTGGCTATTGTCTATCTTCTTGTTCTTTTTTCCTCGGATAAGCTGAAACTATATGCGGTATTGCTCTTCGGTGTGACCACCGCAACGAGTTTGATCTATCAGATTTATTGTAGGCGAAAGTATTCCGAATGCAGATATACTCCTTACTGGAATAAGAAACTGTTTAGTGAAATTGCGACATATTCTGGCTGGAACCTGATTGGCGCGCTAGCAAGTGCGCTCAACAACCAAGGCCTGAACATAGTACTGAATATGTTCTTTGGGCCGACTGTAAATGCGGCCAGGGCGGTTGCTTATCAGATTAATACTGCTGTTAATCAATTTGTGCAAAATTTCCTGGTAGCATCGCGTCCTCAGATAACTAAGTACTATGCGCAAAAAGATATTACCAAAATGCTGCACCTGGTGTTTCAGACATCCAAGTTTTCGTTTCTGCTGTTATCATTGATTTCGATCCCTGTCCTTATTGAAACTCGTTTCATTTTGGAAATCTGGTTAGCAAAAGTTCCTGACCACACTATTCTTTTCACCAAACTAGTTTTAATCAACACACTTATCGACTGTTTCTCGTACCCATTAATGGCAGCCGCACAGGCGACCGGTAACATAAAAAGGTATCAGCTAATCGTTGGTGGCGTAATGACACTAAACCTGCCGATTGCATATGTGCTCCTTTCGACTGGCCTTGCTCCCGAAACGGTGTTCTTCTGCTCCATAGCTAATTCGATCGTCTGCCTTGCATTGAGATTACTGATACTTCGGCAAATGCTCGATTTGCAGATCGGTGTATTTATAACGAAAGTGCTGCTCGTATCTGTTGCATGCTTCGCTCTTTCCTATTATACACCCATGTTGATCACTCAGAATATGAGCGACGGCATCGTGAGATTTTTAGTTGTGGGCAGCCTATCCGTCATAACAACGGCGCTGAGCGCATATTCATTAGGGCTCACATCCATAGAAAAAGAAACACTAAGTAGTCAAATCAAACTAAGATTTTCCAAGATGTAAGCGACGATCGCTTTAACATTCGGGACAGTTTAGAAAACAAAAGATATTTATTCCGATGGCAATAGGTAAAAAGGCAATCATCGCAGTAGTGGGCCAAGATCGTTTTCTGCGAATGGCCTTCGTAAAGAATCTGGCACTTAACTTTTACGCGGATTATGTCCTCTTCAAGAAACATTCCACTGTTTTTAAAGTGGATAATATTAAGAAAATCGAGGCGAAAATCATTCTCGATTATCATGGCTTGGAGAAAGGAATGCTATTTGAACAAATGAAACCAGCGTTTGCAAAAGAGCGCATTCTGAGGCTTCATAAATATTTAAATCTTGAAGAAGTGATCCGCCATGCAGCACAGAACTCCCAGCTGCGTGTTGCATACCAGGTTATATGTAAATATTATGAGCTACACCAACAACTGCAAGTCGACATAACATCTTTTTACACGGAGGAACAATACAAAAAATATCAAAAGATTCTTGGCGAAGCTTCTTCTCCAAATTTTAATGGAGTAATTGAATACAACCGAGAAAAATTCTATGGCTCAAACAAATCAGAATTTGAAGTCTTCGCTCATTCGCGAAAAAGTATCCGTGATTTCACCGGAGAAAAAATTCCGAAAGATGTAATTGACCGTGCAATCGAACTCGCGCTGACCGCTCCATCTGTTTGTAACCGCCAAGCAAGTAACGTATATCTGATAGAGGACAAGGAAAAAATCGATCGTGTGCTGGAAGTCCAGGGGGGCTTCAAAGGCTATGGCAAAAATGTCAGTCAGCTCCTAATATTGACTAACGACAGAAACTTCTACTATACTATTGGAGAGCGAAATCAGCTATACGTAGACGGCGGAATTTTTTTAATGAATCTTCTCTACTCGCTGCACTACTACGAGATTGCAAATTGCCCGGCGAACTGGGGAAAAGAAGTAACTGCGGAAAGAAAGCTAAGTCAATTTGTAACCATACCGGAATCGCAAAAAATCATTTGTATAATCCCAATTGGAGTTTCGCGTGAAAAGTTTAGAGTGACCCTTTCCGAGCGTAGGCCTCTAAATGAAGTTCTAAAAACACTCTAGTTCCTGGCATTCAATCAATATAAAATGAAAATAGGCATAATAACCCTCCCGCTCCATTCCAACTACGGTGGGATTTTGCAGGCTTACGCGCTCCAAAAAGCATTGTCGGCTCTTGGTCACCAGGCATTTGTTATTCAACCAGATAAGCAAAATATTCCGCTAGTAAAAAGGGCTATCAAGTTTTCTAAAAACACGATTAAGTGGCTCCGCGGAGACAATGTGATTTTTAACATCGACGAGTTGAAAGAAAATGCTTCGCGCATCACCAGGCCATTTGTTGATAAGCACATTCCTTTGGTTTCGAAATCCGCCATTTATTCCGATGAAGAGCTGAGAAGTTTTGATGCATTCGTAGTTGGAAGTGATCAGATTTGGCGGCCTAAATATTACCCGAACATCGCGGAAGCTTACTTTTCCTTTCTACCTGAAAACTCAACCGCCAAACGTATCGCCTACGCCCCGTCCTTTGGCACGGATTCATGGGAATATTCCATCAGCCAAGCCGCAGAATGTAAAAGACTGATTGGAAAGTTTAATAGTTTATCGGTACGCGAAATTTCTGCGGTTGATTTGTGCAACGCTCATTTTAATGTAAAAGCTGAGCATGTGCTTGACCCGACATTACTTATCGAGCGCCAAACTTATATTGATTTATTTCAAACATCAAACAAAATACATAGTGGGGGAACCTTGTTTTCCTACATTCTGGATATGAATGATGAAAAGACCAGTGCCATTAAGCATATTGAGAAGCAGCTGAATGTAACTTCATTTAGCCCATCCAAACCTAGTATCAAAAAAAATGTTCCGATCGAGCTTAACATCGAATACTCAGTCGAACAATGGTTGAAGGCATTTAATGATGCCGAGTTCATTATTACGGACTCGTTTCACGCGGTCGTATTCTCTATTATATTTAATAAGCCGTTTCTGGTATGGGGTAACGTGCAACGGGGTCTCACGAGGTTCTCATCTTTGCTACGAATTTTTGATCTGGAAGATAGATTAGTAACCAGCGCAAAATCTGTGGAGTCAGTTGTAGCAAAAAAGATTGATTGGCAGCATGTAAATTCTTTGCATGAAAAAAAGAAAAATGAATCCATTCAATTCCTCCAAGAGGCGCTGAACTAAATCACATTGTTACCATAAGGCTCGTAACACTGACAGGTCGGAGCTATGGTAACGCGAGCAAAACGCAATTTCCATGACGCTGTATTATATTGCATTTGTATTGCTGCTGGGGTCTTCCTTTTGGAACTTCAAGAAAACGGTATTGGCATGGGCCGCATTGTCGATACTTTTTCACGACGCCGTATGTCTAAAATTTTCTTCCCCTGCGCTTACGATAGTGTTTTCCGCTAATGCGTTTTTCTTCGCAATGTTCTTTATAAAATACAAGCGGAGTCCAGTAAACGATCCCTTCTTTAACGCCACAGTCACATTATTTTTTTCCTATCTGATATCGACATTCATTCCTGAGAATGTTTTTAGCACCACAATTCTGAAAACAGTACAATCCACGTTAAACAACCTGGTCATTGTGCATATTATTGGAGCATGTATCAACGATATTAAGGATCTGCGTTTCACGTTAAAAGTGCAGTCATTTGTCATTATTGCGTCGCTGTTATATGGGATTATAACCTTTTTGACTCAGTCAAACCCTGTCATTGATTTTGAGCTCGCTCAGATCCCAACAACGCTTGAAACAGCAAAACTTTGGTCATATGTGGAGTCAAGCAGAGGGATAAGAGTCCAGTCTTTTTTTATGAACCCATTTATATTTGGGGTTTACATCATATCATTTCTCTTCCTGCAATTAATAATCCAAAGCAGATTTCCTTTGTTAATAAAGCAGAACAAATCGTACCTTTTAATACTGATAGGCTTGGTAACCGTAGGGGTTTTTATAACCAAGTCAAGGTCTGTTATTATTCCGTACTGCCTTCTCTCGCCGCTTCTTCTCAGAACAACACTCAAACGGCAAATTGGATTTGTTGCGCTGCTACTGCTTTGCGTTGTAATTTCTATTCCTTTCCTCGACGACTCGGTACTAGAAATGGTCTCCTCTGCATTCGATTCCAGTTCAAAAAATGTTGGTGGTAGTTCGATCTCCATGCGTCAGCACCAGTTTGCTATTGTTCTCGGTGCATTCTCAAAAGCTCCTATTTTCGGAAACGGACTTGGCTACATTAACGCATTAAAGGCTTCGAACTTTGAACTGTACGGTGCTGAAAGTGTTTGGATGCCGCTGCTGGCGAATGGCGGAGTGGTGGGGGTTGTATTGTACATTGTATTCTTCTATTTGCTGATCAAACCCAAGATATTTAGGGGCATTCGATTTGAAGCGGCGTTGATCGTCGGAGCCTATTTACTCATCGTCACGATGAACGGCGATGTGAACGTAGGTCTATATTACACCTATTTGACCGTCGTGTTACTTTATAAAATTAAGCTCCTTTATCCAAAACTGGAATATGGATACAAGCAACCGAAAACCAATTTCCGTTATAGTTCCCATATATAATGGCGAAAAGACACTGGAAAGGTGCATCGAGTCTATAAAGCAGCAGGCATTTGTAGACTTTGAAGTGATTCTTGTTAATGATGGCAGCAGCGATCTTTCACAAAAGATTTGTGAGGAAACCTGTTCAGCTGATTTCAGATTCAAAGTTTTGACCATTAGCAATGGAGGTGTAAGCAATGCCCGCAATGTAGGAATCAGGCATGCGAGCGGCGACTATATAACTTTCATTGATGCAGATGATTTCGTAGATTCAGATTACCTCCTGAACTTGTACGATTCAAATGCTGATTTTTCCATTTGTGGATGCACCATTCACCAAGACGGCAAATCGACGATAGAAGAAACAATAGACCTTGAACCTGGTGCCGGCTCATTTGGAAATTCAACCGTTATCATAAATCAAATCATTAATCATCATTTAGTTCGTCCAGTTTGGGGAAAACTTTTCGACAAGCGCATTATTTTAGAAAACAGTGTTCTTTTTGACACCTCAGTAAGGCTGGGAGAAGACACTTTGTTCGTACTATCATATCTTCGCTTTGTTAACAACGTCAAGGTGTCACGAGCACCGTCTTACCATTACTGGCGAGATGGGTTTCGTATTAACAAATTCCGGAATACGTGTGAAGACATTATTTTCGTGTATTCAAAGCTTAATCAGCTGTCACACGAGCTCACTAGCTCCGGATTAAATCCTTCCAAGCTTTTCTATTCAAATTACATGAGCCTGTGTAGCAATTTTCACAGTGTCCTGTTCCTATCAGGCAGATATCAATACAGCGAGCGAAAAATTAACCTACGGAAGTTTAGAGCAATAAATCCCGACTGTGCCGATATAAATTTCGGCATATCCAATAAGTTTCTTGCCCGGGTGTATGAAAATGTACAGAAAAGCAATGTCTATTTTTTATTAGACTCGTTTTTAAAAAGCTATTACTATCTACTCAAAATAAAAAGTTCATAGTCATTCCAGACAGAACATGATACTTAGCAAGACCGACTTAAGAAATTATCTAAATGAGGACAAAAAGTTCTATCAGGCCACGTTTGCTGATTACGTTCTCAAACGGCAAGAAGCATATATCGTTAGGTATTTGTATCATCTCCGACACGCTGAGTACTACTTGAATAATTCAGGACGAGCATTGTCACACAGGATACTAAAAGGTTATCATACATACAAGATGCGGGCGCTCTCTTACAAGCTTGGTTTTCAAATCGGTTTAAATACATGTGGGCCAGGTATTATCTTCTATCACTTTGGACATATTATTATCAATGGCAAGGCAAGGATTGGAAAGAACCTTTGTGTCTACCCCGGCGTCACCATCGGCCAAAATGAACGGGGTGAGGCGCCTCGCATTGGGGACAATTGTTTCCTGGGACTAGGCAGCAAAGTTTTAGGCAATGTTCGAATAGGGAACAACGTGGTAGTGGCGGCAAATTCGGTAGTAACAAAAGACGTTCCGGATAATTGCATGGTTGCGGGGGTACCAGCTGTAATAGTCAAGAAGCGAGAGAATGCATTAAATTTTCTTAACACTATCTAAGCAATTTCTGTAAAAAGCTTGCAAACGCGACACTAGTCATTCCAGATAAAACCCTCAAATTTTTCAAAATGAAAATAATACAAACAATCCACGCGCTTAATCCTGGGGGGGCCGAGCGTTTGGTGGTAGAACTATGCAACCAGTTTGCACTCAGGCGGGAAGATGAGGTCACGGTAATCATACTTAAAAGCCGAAGCGAACGAAACGAAGACTTTTATGTCTCTGAGCTGGACAAGCCCGTAAAGGTCGTTAAAATGAACTTTGAGGATGGGTTTAATTTCTCTTATCTCATCGAGCTTTATAAAAAAATCAAATTTTTAAAACCCGATGTTGTTCATATTCATTGTGTCCTTGACTACCTCCTGTTGACGATATTACTGTACAAGAGATGTAAGTATGTCTACACGGTACACAATATTGCGAGAGTAGACCTACCTGGAAAGCTAAAATATATAGTCAAGTTTCTATCCAGACTTGATTTGATAAAGGTGGCTACTATATCCGTGACTAATAGCAAATCATATAGAGCGTACACAGGGCTTTCTAATGATACAATTGTTTATAACGGCAGGTCTCGTCCCGAAAAGACCAATCTTTTCCATGAAGCCAAGTCATATACAGATGCGTTTCGCAAAGAGGACAATACATTACTGCTTACAATTGCAAAGTGTTCCTCACAAAAGAATCTTGGTCTGCTCATTAATTCAGTAAAGGCCCTACGTATCCAAGGATTTAAATTGAAGCTCATGATCATCGGGGATGGTTATGACAATTCTGACCTGGGCAAAGCCTTGAAGGAAATGAGTGATGAGAACATTCAATTCCTGGGTCCCAAAAAAAACGTAGCAGACTACTTCTTTTTATGTGATGTTTACTGTATTTCGTCGCTATTTGAAGGTATGCCAATCACACTTATTGAGGCGCTGGCTTGCGGTTGTACGCTGGTAAGCACTCCGGTTAGTGGTGTTGTCGATATCATAGAAAACGGTAAAACAGGATTTGTATCCAGTGACTTCAGCGAGGAACAGTATATCAAGACATTGAAAAAATTTCTTTTAAACAAAGATGGTATCGATAAGAGTGAAATCAATCGGCTCTATACCGAAAATTTTTCAATAGAGGTATGTGGGAATAATTACTACCAGCTTTATGAAAGTTAATCTGCTCCATAAACACCACTTAAAGCTTAAATAGTGTTGCTTGTTTGCTTGGTTTTGCGTCTATAACTCAACGTTCTATTCTTAATATTTTCAGACATGAAAAAAATATATTTGTTATATCTAAGGCTCTTCAACCCGGTAAAGTGGGCAAGAGAGCTAGGCGCGACGGTGGGAGAAAGATGCAGGTTTTACAAAATCTCTTTCAGCACCGAACCCTACCTTGTAAAGATCGGTAACCACGTCTCAGCCACAAAGGTCCATTTTGAGACGCATGATGGAGGGGTTTGGATATTCAGGGATCAGCATCCGACTTGGGATATCATCAAGACTGTTACGATAGGCGACAACGTTTACCTCGGCTACGGAACCATCATTTTGCCTGGCGTAACAATCGGAGACAATGTGGTCGTGGGTGCTATGTCAGTAGTCACGAAAGACATCCCTTCTAACTCCGTTGCTGTGGGCATACCTGCACGCGTGATTAAAACCACCGATGAATACTATCAAAAGATTCAAAAGGATGTTCGCGAAACCAAGAAAATGAGCGCTGACCAAAAGGCTGCCTATTATAAAAAAATGTACTCAGCTTTGTAATCACTCATCAACTCCGAATCACGTGAATATTGTTGTTTTAGTCAAAAATCTCACAAGCGGTGGCGCTGAAAAACAGTCTGTGCTGCTAGCCATATCATTATGTAAATTGTATAATGTAACGTATGTAGTTTTCAATGATCAGTACGTACATCAACAATACATGGATCTGTTATCTCAAAACCCAAGGATCAATGTTCTTAAATGCCACGGCAACCTGTTCAGTCGCTTTTCCCAATTAACAAATTACTTGAAATCAAATCGGGTAGATTGTATTTTCAGTTATTTGACTGCCGCCAACGCATTTGCAGCGCTTGCAGGGAAAGTTGCCGGTGTAAAGAGCTATTTTCCCGGCATACGAAACGCTTACCTTCCCCCTGCCAAGGCAATTGCGGATCGCTTCATAACCAATCGATATGCAACGCGGACCGTCCTGAACTGCCATTCAGGCAAGAGCTACTTTTTGACGCAAGGCTTTGCGAACGAAAAAATGGTCGTCATCCCAAACTGCTTTGAAAATATTTCAGCGTACACTAAAAAACCCGAGGATAATGTAACCCGCATTATTACGGTGGGTCGATTTGTGGCACAGAAGGACTACAATACTGCATTAAAGGTAATCGCTTCGTTAAAAAGTAATAGTGCGAACATCATTTTCACCATCGTGGGATATGGCGAACTTGAGCAAGAAATTCGTGCGCAGATCAAGCTTTTGAATTTAACGGAGATTGTGGAAGTTCATATTAATCCAAATAATATTCCGGAATTACTCAACCGCTCTCATATCTACCTGTCGACTTCGCTTTTTGAAGGCACCAGTAATTCGATTATGGAGGCAATGAATGCGGATCTCCCCATTGTTGCAACGAACGTGGGCGACAACAACGCATTGATCCAAGAGAACCTAAATGGATTTCTCTGCGATGTGAAGGATGTCGATGCGATTGCTGGCAAGCTGCAATGCCTCATTACCGATCCTGACAGAAGGGCTGAAATGGGTAAGAAAAGCAAGGAACACCTCATCAACGAATTCTCGATGGATAAGTTCAGAGAATCTTATGTCCAATTAATTGAAAGCTAATGAAAATTATTGTCACGGGAACACGTGGTATTCCAAATATTCAAGGCGGGGTTGAAACGCATTGCCAGGAAATTTTTCCTTTAATAGCAGACGCTGGCGCCGGGCACGATGTCACAATTATCAGAAGAAGCGGCTTTGTAGATCCGACCAATGATATCTCAGAATATCAGGGAGTGAAGATCGTTACTTTATTTTCTCCCAGGAGCAAATCGCTGGAAGCTTTCTTGCATACTTTTCTGTCGGTTGTTTATGCGGCGTGGAAACGGCCTGACATTCTGCATATACATGCGGTAGGCCCGTCAATCATGACGCCTTTCGCACGCTTGCTCGGGCTGAACGTAGTGATGACCCATCATGGCCCTGACTACGAAAGGAAAAAATGGGGCAATCTGGCAAAGAAAGTTTTACAGCTTGGCGAACAAGCTGGTGTTCGTTACGCAAATAAGGTGATCGTAATTTCAGAGGGAATTGGTTCTCTTATCGAAAGGAAATATAATCGTAGTGACTTTGTTCTGATTCCTAACGGAGTGCCCACAGCAAATAAAAATCAGGAAACGGATTACCTGGAAAGTCTGGGTCTGAAAAAGGGCAAGTACATATTTACATTGGGCCGCTTCGTACCTGAAAAAGGTTTCGACTACCTAATTCAAGCCTACTTGCAATCAAATGTGAGTAACGATTATAAGCTAGTGATAGCAGGAGATGCAGATCATGAGTCACCATACTCATCGACCCTGAAAGATACAGCCAGGAAAAATGGAATTGTTTTAACTGGGTTTATCAAAGGAGAAAAACTTTACCAATTGTATACATCCGCCCGCCTGTTTATTCTACCCTCATTCTATGAAGGCCTCCCGATTTCCTTATTGGAGGCAATGAGTTACCAACTAGATATTCTGGCTAGCGATATCGACGCCAATAAAGAAGTTTGCCTTCCCCAAGATTTCTATTTCGAAGTAGGAAATATCGACAGTTTAGCCAAAAAGATACGCGAAAAGATATCGAATCATTCACCCTTACAGAACTACGATATGAGCAGGTATGACTGGGCACAAATAGCTCGGCAAACTTTGGAAGTGTACGAACGCGCCTGCGGTAAACGGTAGTGTAACAGGAATAACCTCGAAGATATGGTCTCTCTGAGAACACGATTTAAACTATTTACGATCCTACTAATTGTATCCTGGTGTGGCAGGTGCTTTGCGCAGCACGAAACATTTAAAAACTTTTATGGGATTGCATGGAGAGGAAAAGCGCATGACAATCTCGTCTACGCGCGAAATATGGGATATCGATATGTATTTTATCAGCAGGGCATGGAGAATGACCCCCTGTCAGATAACTTACATTTTTACCTTGAGTCTCCCGAGTATACAATCTATAAGCGGACCCTAAGCCTAAACCGAACCTATCCTGAAAAGGATGTTCGCTTTTATGAGCAGCACTGTACCGTAAGCGAGCCAGACCAACAATTTCCTCGTAATATGGCAACTGGCTGGTTCTTTAACGAAACTGACTTTTCTGTCGAGCTGGACTTCCGAAACAAAGATGTCGTGAATTGGGCGGTGCAGGAAATATTGAAAAAAGTGAGAGAAATAGAATCACGAAATCCGAAATTCAAGTTCGCCGGATTCGCATGGGACGTTCCCCAATTAACCGGTGACTTCTGGAGTGCCCCCGCTCAAAAGGGTGGAAAACAAGTGACACTGGAATACTGGCAAAGTAAAAACCAAACTTTACGCCAGCAGAGTAAACCATCTTACACCCGCGGTCGAACCGCTTACTACCAGGTGCTTTTCGCCGCTATGCGGCAACGTTATCCCGACGCAAGAATAATTATGGAACCCGCCAAGATTTATGATGATTGGGTAAAAGTGGTAGCAACCCATAATGTTCCGGATTCCATCATGCCCGATTTGTTATGTCAGGAAGCAAGTGATTTGAAATTTGTTTCGGATCCGAGAATTTTAAGTTCAGGCAAAATTAAGAAAAGTCAATTGGCAAGCACCACGCCAAATGTTTTTGGAGAAGTGGAGAACAGGACGATTGCGGCTACAATGGCAATTAACGGCGCCTGGTTTTCGTGGTACGGGAGGTTTGGCGGCACAGGAAACATGCCGGACTTTAAGAATATTGCGGAGGTTCCTGCCCGGTTAAAGTTGATTCGGGTATTACCCAACTGGGAAAATTTGAATGACACCCCCCTAAACGACAGGATATTTCTTAATAATGAGTATAAGAGTCCCACGGCTGGAATGTCAAGTGGCCTTTTGTGGGGTAGAAAGCCGGGCACCAATGACATTCTTTGCGTCTTTCTTTCCTTAGATGAAGCCGTCCAATTTCCAGTTAGCAATAAAGAAGTACAGATATACCAGCTGGACAGTTTGATGGGACCTTCAAAAAACGCCGAAAAGATGTTCCGTATCTCAAACCGAAGTGCAATGCTACGAGACTCGACACGTGTTGGGGAAGCATTCCTTTTCAGATTCAAGTAAGTCGATTCCCTTCAATGATTGACAGGGACTAATTGCTGATCATTTTGCCCTAAAATAAACAAAAAAGCATCCGTAAAATGAATTACAAATTCTTAATAGCATCCACAATTTGTTCAATATCATCGGTCTGCTCAGACGTTATGGCAGTCACCACCCGTCAGCTCGGTGAAATCAAGACGGATGTAGATGCACGTGGTAATACCAATATTTCGGCCGAAGACAGCCTTTCCAGGCAATTCAAGGCAAGTCTCGAGGCTCAGGGTATTGTCACTTCCGACAACCATGTCCCTTTTTGGATGCGAGCAAATCAATTTGGCAGCGTTCCATTAGACGGGCCTTCAACAGCATGGATTGGACGAATTTCCAGGGACTACACATCTAATCCGGAAAAGAAGTTTTTTGATTGGGGAACGGCTGTGGAGGGGCGCTTCAATTTAGGTAATCGGACTGACTTACTGCTTATTGAAGCTTACGCAAAAGCCAGGTTAGGAATCTTTGAGCTGAGAGCAGGGAGATCCAAAGATATGATGGGACTGGCAGACAGTACTTTATCGACCGGGGCTTTCGCTGTTTCGGGTAATGCTCTTGGTATCCCCAAACTGCAAATTGCCATTCCGGAGTTTTACAGGATACCAATTTGGGAGGGCCTGTTAGCTTTCAAAGGGAATTTTGTTTACGGCTGGTTCGGCACGACTCCGATTAATCATTCTGACCCGTTCAACTACATAGAAAGTGTAAAAGAAGTAAAATCTTATTTTCACCAGAAATCGCTCTACGGCAGACTGGGCAAGCCGGAGTGGCGATTAAATGTAATTGCCGGCTTCAACCACCAGGTAATGTATGGTAATGAAAGGAAATTCCTAAGAGATTTCAATCTGGATAAATTCGAATCGTTTTACCATGCTGTAACCGGGAAAACGTGGGTTGGATCTCAGAATTTTAAGACTAAGCTGGGAAATCAGCTGGGCTCCATTGATCTGGGAATTACTTATGACTGGAATAACGCGCACTTATTTGTTTACAGGCAACAGTTTTATGATGTGGGGGCACTGGCGCGTCTGGCAAATGTGCGTGACGGCCTGACCGGGATCTCCTTGAAAAACAAGATCGCATCAAGGTCTGGGTGGGAGAAGATTGTGTTGGAACTCTTCTATTCCAAAAATCAAGCGGGGGAATTATGGTCACCTGTCACGAAATCTGGCGACGAACAATATTACAATAACTTCATGTACGCTTCCGGATGGTCTTACAAAGGGGTCGGAATCGGCAATCCATTTGTTACACCTCGCCATGAGGGTCGAAGCAATCTTCGGTACCGGCAGGACGAATATTTCGTAAACAACAGGGTTATTGCCTTTCATGGTGGAATGGAAGGACATATCAACAAATATAATATCAAGACGAAGCTTTCATACTCAATGAATTATGGAACTTACGGAAGTAGTCCCATTGGTACTTCACTTGGGAAGGACAGATTTGTAATAGATCCACCCTATTTCGAAAAGGTTAATCAATTCTCCGGATATTTAGAGGTTAGCAGATCATTTGCCAAAGATTGGCAGTGCGGTATTGCAGGAGCATTTGATAGTGGACAATTACTTTATAATTCATTCGGACTGCTTATCAATGTAAAAAAGTCACTCCGATTTTAACAGCACTAACTCACATTTCGAATGACAAATACACAGTCGCCGAGGAGTCGATGGAAATTGGTTCGATTACTTTTGATCCTTTCAATAGGAAAAGTATTTGCGCAATCGGAAGCAATTTCGCCAAATCCGGAGCCACCGGAACCTGCAATTCTATGGGCATTTAAGAACCCTTCCATGCTAGGTGTATTTAATAAAGAAAGTAGATGGAACGTCAACGTATTCTCATTGGACTACAACTTATCATCGAACACGGCTGATATCCAACTAAAAAGCATTTTCAAACTAAGCGCCGATCTATTGCGATCCGATGTGCTCGGCACTTCAAAAATTTCCACAGGGGCTGGCGCGCTCGATCTGCGTGGCCCCTCTTTCTCATATAGAATTAGCAATCGTCTCGTAGTCGGCCTTACCACGCGTGCTCGTCTGCACGCTAACTATTGGGAAGTAGATGGACGATTAGTATCCGAAATTGGTGAACTGACCAAGGTGATTCATGAGTATCCATATGTACTTCCCAGAGCGGAAAACTCAAAAGCTAACATTACCATGTTTTCCGAGCTCGGTGCTGTGGCCGCATACGAATTCAAGTCCAATGAATTCCACTCCTGGACCATCGGCGGCACGCTAAAATATGTAAATGGCATTGCAAACACGACACTGGAGACTGCTCAACTGGAAGGCATCATTAAATCGACTCCCACTCAGACGAGTTATCTTACTGATGCCACTGGATCGGTAACTGCGCGCACTTCAGGCAACTTTTTTGGTGACGCGACATTCGGTAACCTGGTTGGTTTCCAGAGAGCGAGTATTGCGGCAGACCTGGGATTGACCTATGCATTTCGTAAATCCAGAAATCTTCCTATCAACTTCGTTCTGGGTATTTCTGTCACAGATATTGGTAAAGCGAGCTATCGTGCCGATAGCTCATTCAGCAAAAGCTACGACGTTCATATATCTCCCAGTCAGCAGCTGTATTTCAACAACAATTTTGCTAATTCTTCATTCAGTCAAACCACGAGAGTATTTGATAAATATCCCCGCTTTTTTTCAAGAAAGGCAGTAGATACCGGCAAATATGACATCTCCCTGCCAACGATGCTCCGCTTACAGGCAAGCTATTTTGGTCTTCGTCGTCTGAGCTTAACGAGCGAATTGGCTGTAAGTTTGAACAGCGGAAAAAATCTCAACAAGCTGTATCCCGTAAACCTCATTTCCGTAACGCCTACTTTCCATAGGGATCGTGAGATCTCCATTTCCCTACCTATTTCCTACCAACAGTATGGAGGCGGGAATGTCGGCCTCATGTTCAGATATCGTGGATTTTTCATCGGTAGCAACAGTTTGGTCTCCGCTATTGTAAAATCGCGACAAGTCAATGCATACACAGGCTTCTGCCTTGATCTAAACTAGATTATAATCGAAGAGCTATATCTGGTGATAAAAAATAGTAGTATCGGCCTCCGATCAAGCGGCCGATACTACATTCCTACTTAGCAAGTACAACGCGCCTGCTTTCTATCTTGTCACCCACTTTTACCTGGACAATATATATTCCATCTGGCAATTGCCCCAGGTCGACCGTCGTCTTTACCTCTCCACTCATGCTTGCCAGGGTTGACTTATGGACACTCTGTCCAAGAATATTTATGATTGAGAGATTTACCAGTTTGTCTTTGGCAGCATGCAGCGCAACCGTCAACGTCCCTTTTGACGGATTAGGGAAAACAAAAAACCGCAGTTCATCGATAAGGCCTTCATGATTCTCGCTAACACTGATTTCGTGAGCTGGCGCAGCTATGCGTGCAGCTACTGCACAACTAAGTGAGCGTGGTGAATCCGTAAGTATAAATGAACTCCCTTTCGCACGTATACTTAGTTGATGCGCCTTACCGTCCTTTAAACTGGCAGGCGTTGGAATCTGGAATACATAATTCCCCGTACCGAAACCTGATAGCTTCAGACTTTCCCGGTAAATACTTGCGACTCCTGTTGCAAGCAGCGTAGTGCCTTCCATTACCTCAACCGTAACCACAGCCCCAGGATTATTTTTGTCCCATATCCATCCTTGGATCATCCCGCATTCCGCTCGCTCGAAACGGCCGGCATAGCGGTTAATTTCGCAAGTCAGCGATTTGACGCCAGGATATCCGGACAATATATAGTTACTTCCTTTAACCCGGATACTTAGCTGATGCGGCTTACCGTCCCGCAAAGCAGCAGGCAACGCCATCGAAAAGCCGTAGTTGCCCGTCCCGTTCCCTTTTACCTTCAAGTCTTCGCGATAGCTGCCGGCCGTTGCGGTTCCATGGACTGTTGTGCCCTCAACCAACTCAACAGTCAATGATGCCCCATTCGGAAAGTTCTTGTCCCACGCCCATCCACGCACGACATCGCAATCTGCAAATTCGAATATACCGTCATAGTCGTTTACAGGGCAGGTCAAGGACCGGGGAGAATCCGTCAAAATCACACTACTTCCCTTTACCCGAACGCTTAGCTGATGCGCTTTACCATCTTTAATACTTGCCGGTGTTGGGATTTGAAAAACGTAGTTTCCAGAACCATAACCCGAAGTCTTTAAGCTTTCTCGATAGATATTGGCAACCCCAGTAGCATGGACAATGCCTCCTTCAAGTACCTCCACTGTTACAGAGGTTCCGGGATTATTTTTGTCCCATACCCAGCCCTGGATTGATCCGCATTCCGCCCGCTCGAAACGACCCGCATAACGATTTACCTCACAAGTGAGCGTCTTCGATCCGCTTAGCAAGATGCTGCTACCCTTTACACGGAAGCTTAATTGGTGGGCCTTGCCATCCCGCAACGCTGGTGGCAATGGCATTGAGAAGCCATAGTTACCCGTTCCTGTACCGTTTGATTTGAGGTCCGCGCGATAAGAGCTGGCCAAGGCTGTGCCATGCACAATGGTTCCCTCTACCAATTCAACGGTAAGTGCCGCCCCGCCAGGAAAATTTTTATCCCATGCCCAACCTCGTACAACATCACAGTCCGCAAACTCGAATGCACCCGCATAACTATTAACCGCACAAGTTAACGAGCGAGGAGAATTTGTTAGAACAAAACTACTTCCCTTAGCACGAATGCTGATCTGGTGCGGTTTACCATCTTTTAGACTAGCAGGTGTTGGGGTTTGAAAAACGTAATTCCCTGTGCCAAAACCCGACGTTTTCAAAGCCTCGCGGTATACATTGGCAATTCCGGTAGCATGAACTGTTGTGCCTTCAACCACTTCCACGGTAACAGACGTCCCTGGATTATTTTTGTCCCATATCCATCCCTGTATGACGCCGCATTCTGCCCGCTCGAAACTTCCGGCATAACGGTTGACTTCGCAGGTAAGTGTTTTCAAGCCTGGGTATCCTACTAATGTGTAATTACTTCCTTTAACCCTCACACTTAGCTGATGGGATTTGCCGTCCCGCAATGCAGCCGGCAATGCCATCGAAAATCCATATTTTCCATTTCCCTTCGCCTTTAAATCCTCCCTGTAAGTACCCGCTACCGCCGTTCCGTGAACTACTGTGCCTTCAACGAGCTCGACGGTAAGTGCTGCGCCATTCGGAAAGTTCTTGTCCCAAACCCAGCCCCGAACAACGTCGCAATCTGCAAATTCGAATACACCATCGTACTCATTGGCTGCGCATGTAAGAGAGCGCGGTGAGTTACTTAGGATAGTACTGCTCCCTTTTGCTCTTATACTCAACTGATGCGGTTTGCCATCTTTAAGGCTGGCTGGCGTAGCAATCTGGAAAACGTAATTTCCAGTACCAAAACCAGAGGTATTCAAGCTCTCTCTGTAGATGTTCGCAATGCCTGTGGCATGTACCGTCGTTCCTTCTACGACCTCTACCGTCACTGACGTCCCAGGATTATTCTTGTCCCATATCCAACCTTGTATCAGACCACATTCCGCGCGTTCGAAACTTCCGGCGTATCGGTTTATTTCACAGGTAAGCGTTTTAGTACCGGGATATCCCGGCAAAAGGTAGCTACTACCCTTCACGCGAATACTCAGCT
Organism: Dyadobacter fermentans DSM 18053; assembly: GCF_000023125.1. Lineage (NCBI taxonomy): Bacteria > Pseudomonadati > Bacteroidota > Cytophagia > Cytophagales > Spirosomataceae > Dyadobacter > Dyadobacter fermentans. The sequence continues at coordinate 59,247 of NC_013037.1, read as the reverse complement.
GGTGGGCTTTGCCGTCCCGCAATGCAGCAGGCATTGCCATAGAAAATCCGTAGTTGCCTGTTCCCGTTCCCGCATTCTTTAAATCCTCACGATAATTGCTTGCCACCGCAGATCCATACACTACGTCACCTTTAACCAGCTCCACGGTGAGTGCTGCTCCATTCGGAAAGTTCTTATCCCAAGCCCAACCACGCACAATGTCGCAGTCGGCAAAATCGAAAAGACCACCATAGTCGTTAACTGAGCATGTTAAAGATCGGGGAGAGTCACTGATGATGGTGCCTGTTCCCTTAACGCGGACACTTAACTGGTGCGCCTTGCCGTCCCTCAGAATTGCAGGCGTCGGGATCCGAAAAACGTAATTTCCGGTTCCATAGCCCGAAGTCTTGAGACTCTCGCGATAGACATTGGCAACCCCAGTAGCGTACACAACACCATTTTCAACAACCTCGACGGTCAAAGCAGCATTCGGGTAATTTGCATCCCAAACCCAACCTTGTATAGACTCACAATCTGCCTTTTCAAAACGTCCGGCAAACTGGCTCACCGGGCAATTAACTGATTTTGGTGAATTCGTAAGGGTGTACTCGATGCCCTTTGCAGTAGCAGATACCACGTGGCTCTTTCCATCTTTCAAGGTCGCCGGTAATGGGATCGAGAAGCCATATTTACCTGTACCGGCCCCGCCATTCAACAGATCTTCCCGATAGACATCTGCCAACGAAGTCGCGTGCACAACATTCCCTTCTTTTATTTCCACGGTGAGCGCACTACCAGGCATATTTTTATCCCAAACCCAACCACTAAGCTTGTAACAATCTGCCACTTCAAAAGCACCAGTTATGCCACAGTTTAAAGTTTTGGGAGAACCAGCGAGAGTGAAACTGCTTCCTTTCACCCTGATACTGAGCTGATGTGTTTTTCCGTCTATCAAGCTTGCAGGCGTAGCTATCTTAAATCCATAATTACCAGAGCCTTTTCCACTCTCTTTAAGATCGGTTCGGTTAATTTCGGCCCTTGCTGTGGCATAAACTGTGCTACCCTCAAATAATTCGACCGTCAAAGCTGCATCTGGATAGTTCTTGTTCCAAACCCATCCCGCGATCTCTGAACACGAAAGTGTTTCAAGGCTACCCTCATAGCTCACTTGCACCGTGGGAGAATTTAGTGAGGCCAGGGTATAGACACTATACTTGTTTGGAACCACAGTCTGAATAGTCGTTATCGAGCCCGAAGTCATCGAACTCGTTCCACCCTGGTAGGCTACCTCATCAACCATTGAAATGACTGCTTCCCACTTCGAGGTGGCTGCGTTCCAGCCTGCGATGGTCAGCAACGGCAAGGAATTGCCCGTTAACGTTCCCACGTTGCTCGTTGCATTCCAGGTCAAAGTCAACCGCGAAGGGTTGGCACCGTTGATGTCCCAGAACTCAATTCCACTGACATTTTTTAATGCGCTTTCCTTGTTTCCAGTTGAAAAAGGCGCTCCGGCAGGCAAAGATGCAGATCCTGCATTCTCTTGAAAATATGCCCCGATTACGCCGTCAGACTCCGCTGCGAAGGGTCTGTACATACCCTTGTGACCGACAGGAAACAGAAATATGCCAGAACCGCTTTTCTCCACATATCCGTCAATGTGTTTGGAATCCCCTGCTCCGACGACCTTGGAGGATTGCGAAAAACTCACTATTCCCTGCGGAGACGATCTTTCGGTTTTGATTATGCCCTGGCCAAAACCAACCAATGAAATCAATGCTAAGACGAATGCAGAGATAACTCGACTATAAAAACGCTTCATGTTCACCCAAATTGATTTAATTCTTAATTGCACGCCATCCCCTCCACATACAGGCGGAGCAGCACTTGCTTAGCCGGTCACATTGACACTGAAATCACCCAGAAATTTAAGTTTGCCTCCTGATTCGACCTTGACTTCCCGCGCAGTGATATTTTGGCCTACATCAACGACATGTCCGGAATTTATCCTGATAATGGTCTTTGAGTCCGGTACACGACCGTTGGACCAAATTTCAGGATTTGCCCAGGCACCAGACGAAATGCTCTGCACAACATCGGAGAAAAGCGAAGTGGTTTTAAAGTTCTTGTAAAGTATCTGATCGGTTTTTTGACTGGAAGTTCCAAACCATTCGTTCAGAATATCGCTATACACTCTCCGGAAATCAATTTGCATTTTGATATCCCGGTTCTTGTCCCATGCAGCTGGATTTGCCGGAAGCAACCCATTCACCAAATTAGGATTTGTACCGATCAGTTGCCTTTTGATTCCCGAACCAAAAACAAACATCGGCGCTCCGATACCATGATCAGTCCCCTTGGAAGCATTTGATGTAGCCCTCCTGCCAAAATCTGAAAATGTCATCCCCAACACTTTATCTTCAATTCCTTGCAATTTCAAATCGTTTTGAAAAGCAAAAATGGCGTCGGATAGTTTTTTTAGAAGTTGTGCGTGTACCCCCTCAGTGCTGGTTGTTCCAACCTGCGCGGCATGGGTGTCAAATCCCCCGAGCTCCACATAGTAAATCTTTGATTTCAATCCTCCATGAATGAGCCGGGCAACGATTTTCAACTGCTCTGCCAATTCGTTATTCTGAGAGGCGTCAGGATACGACGCCTTGTTGCTTCCCGCATCAGCCGCAGCCTTAATTTCAGAGGCATATCCGGTGGACAGTATCTGCTGCTGCCTGATAAACGCCGTTAATTCCCCTGCGTCGCAGCACGGTAAGCCGCTTTCGGGAGATAAATTGGGAGCCCCGATAAGCTGATAGAATGAATTTGGGTCTTTGAGGGTTGTTGCCATTGATTGGTTATTTCCCAGCAGTGCCGTAGTACCGATTTGTCCGATTTGGATTGCCAGCGGATCTTCCATTTCGGCGTTCGGATAACTTGCGGGATAGCCAGAGAAGCGGTCATTCAAGTATCTGCCTGCCCAACCGGATGTTGAGTACTTTGTCGAATCAACACCTGTCATCCAGATATCAGTTGACCGGTAATGTGATTGATTTGGATCCGGATAAGAAACTGAATTGATAATGGCCAGCTTACCCTCATCGTACAGGGCGCGCATTCCCGTCATTGCAGGATGAAAACCCGATTCAGAGTTGCCCGAAAGACGCAAAACTTGGCTTTCAGGTATCGCTATGTTGCTTCGAAGATTATAGTACTCAGAGTAAAATTCGAGCGGAATTACTGTATTCAATCCATCATTCCCTCCGCCCAGGTAAACAATCACTAGTATGCGATCGCTGTTCAGGGCCGCAGTTGCCTTTAACGATTGAACAAGTGAGGAGCCCTTTGCCAATGATTTAACCCCAAATCCATTCAACACAACCGGCAGCAAAAATGAAGACGCTGCTGTAACAAATTCTCTTCTTTTCACGGATTAATAATGTTAAAATAATTGATATTCAGCCATTCTCAACATATATCTCAGCAGGGTGCGACATCTCCAAAGAATCGTATTTTGCTTGGTAGCGTCTGTTGGCGCAGCTCGATAGGCATCCCACTCCTTCACCCAGGTTGTACGGGGGCTGCTGTTCATCATCATGATTTTGTCGATCAAAAAATCCCGTTGCGCCTGAGATAGCTCAACGGCATACAGATTTTTTGAGAATTCGGCCAGGACTTGTTCACAGGTTATTGCCGGGCTTGCCGCCACATTCGCAAAATTCGGTTGGATAGCCTTTAGTTTGCCTAGTATATCGACACCCAGTAAATAACCCGGCTTGATTTGTAAAGACGGTGAAACCAGGCCATCCATACGCGAGCCTCGAAGGCCGAGTGCAGTTCCATTGATCCAGTTGCGGGAATAGCCCGTTTGGTAGTAGGGCAGCGAACCGAAAACAGATGGTTGATTTAAAAAGCTCAACTGCATTGCATTCATGCTGCTAAGAACATAGTTCATCATGGTCTTGAAAGACACATATTCCGTTGTAATGTCGGGAACAGGCTGGTTGAATAGCCTAAGAGTTCCAATCATTAATTCTGCTGGCGATTTGATTATAGCTCCAATATTTCGGACGTCATAAAATATCTCGCTGCTGAGGAGCTTCTTCAACAGCGGGGCAATTTTGAAGTTATTTCCACTACTCGCGAAAAAGCTGGCTAGTGGTATAATAACCTGCTGCTCAATTTCATCCGTGACGTTAGGATTAACATACCAGCGATACAGCTTTCGACATATGAATTTAGGTGTCTCGGGATGCTGCAACAACATATCGACAAGATCTTTCAATTCTTCGTCACCCGCCGTGGGCCCGCTTCTTCCCTGTATCGACGCGCTATTGTATTTAGTCGAGAAAGTTTTAGTCGAGGTATCATGTCTGTCGGGATTGAAGGTTGTGTCAAAGGACGTAGAGCCATCTTTACGGCGATTTGACGCTTGCCACCCTGTAAGCACGCGAGCTGCCGCCTTTACATCCTCTTCGGTGTAGTTATCATTCCCGGAGAAATCCTTCTGGCCAACGGTAAAGAGTTCCTGAAGTTCTCGTGCGTAATTCTCATTCGGGTTGCCCTTTGTATTTTCGTTTCCATTGAGAAAAATAAGCATGGCCGGATCCTTTGTAATGCCGATGGCCATATCACGAAAATTCCCTAACGCGTTGGCGCGCAGAAATGTCAGATACCTGTTAGTAAAACGGTAATCTGCGACCTGAGCCCTTGCTGTGACAAAGTGATTTTGCCAAAATGCCGTAAGCTTTTCCAGAACTGCCGGGCGGCCATTCTGCTCAGTCATCAAACCGACCCACCAATACTGAATGTAGTTGTAGTATTCCGAATCCCTCTGAACACTGTAAGCCTTGGTCAGAAACGGCTGCCCCGAATCTGATCTTCCCGCCTCCATTTCAACCGGCGGCGGCGGTGTGGCTCGATAAGATGAATTGTTAATGAGAATGTCTACTGCCTGCTCCGCAGTCTTTCCAACCAAACTGGCTATCTCATCATGCGTAGGGCCAAATGTGGCCCGTCTCAGCAAATGGGCAGCGGTAGCAGCCGTAAGCGGCGCGCTAAAAGGATCTGTAAATGCCATATCAGGCCAAACGAGAAATTAACGGTTAACACTATATGTTATATCGAATTCCCAATGCGGTTTAGGCAGAAAAGCCCTAGCCAGGAAGTTTAATTCGGACATTGCTATTCACAGGTACGTCCAAAACGGGCATAAGCCTGTACGCAACTCCGCCGGTCTTAACGACAGCGCAATCTTCAATGCGATGACCCCAAACGGCCTTCGACAAAATCTAACTAAGGAAGTGATTCGGAAAAGTCCCAGTCTCCACGTCCATTCAACACTCAGATAAGTAGCTACTTTTTATTACGACACAAATGTCGCAATAAAACATGAATAATACAAATTATTTCTACAAGTTTGTAAAAATTTGATTTTCCCATTCCTTTAAAAAACCTAAAATCGGTTACATCAAAGAATAACTTGATTGTTATGACTACCAGTCATATATAAGCAATTCACCAGAATTGAACATTTCCAAGAAAAAATTACTTGCAAACCTAGCTTTTTGGGCGTTGTGCGCTAATTCCTTACAAATTTCGCCTCGAAATGGAAATGGCATAAATTAATCTGTGGCCATAATTGTCTTTCGATTTATGCCATTTCCCGGCCTTACATCCCTTTTCGAAGGACGTCGATTATTTTGATGTCGCATTTAGCTAACCCAGTGTAGCACAATGTCAGGATATTTGATAGCGATTACGATATAGTTGGATTTTTTTACAGTAGTCGGTTAGGAATATTGGCATTATTGTTTTAACATTGCTTTCGCGTATCGAATCGTTTTCTCCTTTCATTAATCCAGTGTGGGCGACAACGACGACGCAAAATCTACTCAACGTTAACATCTTATGAAAAACCATTATCCAGGCCTCCTGCCCAAGGTACATCTGTGGTTGGACGTCGCTCTCCTCAACTTATGCTTCTTCGTTGCCTACCTGCTCCGGTTCGATAATGTAGACGGCTTTCTGGAAAATGAGTACATCAATTTGCTTCTGGTAGCAAACCTCGTTTGGATCTTCACGATCCACATCTTCAAAACATATCTTTTTACACGGCTTTCTTATCATTTTAATACGCAGCTGGCCGCCTTTCTCAAAGCGGTGACGGTACATGCGGCAGTGATTACTGCATTTCTATATTTGACTAAGCAGGGGGAAGACTATTCGCGGTACCAATTCCTGATGACGTATTGCTTCTTCGTGGCGACATCGACCCTCAGCAGGGCCGCCGTGGTGATCTTCCTCAAAATGTACCGCCAGGCAGGATACAATTTTAATCGTTATGCGATTGTTGGCAGAGGGGAACTGGCCCAGCTTATAAGAGAATTCTACAACGACCGTAAAGAGCTTGGCTATCGCTACTACGGAATGTTACAACCAAGCGAGCATTCCGGCAGTGGTATCGACGAAATTGAGTCATTGGTCAAAGGCAAGCAGCTCGACTACCTATACTGTTGTCTGTCCGAAATGACGGATGAGCAGGTTAGAGAGGTGATCAAAATGGGCGAACGCCAACGCACCCAAATCCGCCTCGTCCCCGACTTCCGTGGCTTTGTAACCAACATGGCGACCATCGAGTACCACGATATGTATCCGATTATTCAGATCAACACCAAGCCTTTTTCCAGCTTGAATGAGCAAACGGTTAAAAGAGCTTTCGACCTGATATTCTCCGTCATCGTCATGATCCTCGGCGCGCCGGTGTTCTTCCTGGTTTGGGCAGCCATTAAAATATCCTCGCCGGGTCCCGTGTTTTTCAAACAGCAGCGCTCGGGTCGCTGGGGCGAACTGTTCTACATTTACAAATTCCGCAGCATGCGCGTAGATGCAGATAAAATGGGATTGCAGCATTCCAAGGGCGACGACGATCCGCGCATCACGCCGATTGGCCGTATCCTTCGCAAATCCCGTCTTGACGAGCTTCCGCAGTTTATAAACGTGCTGAAAGGCGAAATGTCGGTGGTAGGACCGCGTCCATTGTACAAGTACGACGTGGACATGCTGATGGAAGCCGCTCCGCACGATTTTCAGCGCCTGCTGACTGTTAAACCGGGCATTACATCCATCGGCCAGATCAATGTGGGCTATGCCGACACCGTGGCCAAAAACGTAGAGCGGCTCAAATACGATCTTCAATACCTTAAATCATATAGTGTTTTTGATGATGTTCAGCTCATATTCAGGACCGTACAGGTGATGGTTCTCGGACGCGGGCAGTAATAATTACAGTATCCAAAATGAATGCAGATCAAATGGCGCTACTGGCGCCATTTGTTTTATAAAAGCATTTTACAAAAATAATGGCCGGCCAAAACAGTCACCAGCTACCGCATTCCCTATCTTTGCAACGAACGTCCTTTAAACATTCTCAATGAAAATAGTTGTATTAGGTGCCTCGGGGCAGCTGGGAAGCTGTCTTAAAAAAGTCTCAACGGAACGTAATCTCACCGATATTTCATTCCCTTCCGAAGAATTCGCCAATATCCTCGATAAGGACCTGCTCGACCAACTCCTCGCCACCGAAAAGCCGCAATTCGTGATCAACTGCGCTGCTTACACGGCCGTGGACAAGGCCGAAGACGATGTGGATACATGCCGGAAGGTGAACCGCGACGGCGCAGCGTACATTGCCGAGGTTTGCCGGAAACACGGGGCGGCACTTGTTCACGTTTCCACCGATTTCGTCTTCAAAGGAAATGTGCCCAAATTGCTTTCAGAAACCGATCCGGCGGAACCCGAGAATATATACGGCCTGACTAAGCTCGAAGGCGAAGCCGCTATCGCAGCGATCCTTCCCGAGCATTACACCATCCGCACAAGCTGGCTTTACTCCGAATTCGGTAACAACTTTGTAAAAACAATGCTGCGACTGGGCCGCGAGCGCGAGCAGCTGGGGGTGATCGTTGATCAGGTGGGCTCTCCTACCTACGCCATCGACCTTGCCACTACGATTCTGGACATCATCGAGTCCGGCAATACATCCTACGGCATTTACCATTACAGCAACGAAGGCGTTACGTCCTGGTACGATTTCGCGAAGGCGGTTTTCGACCTCAGCGAAACTTCCGTCAAACTCAATCCTGTGAAAACCTCCGAATATGTGACGCGCGCCGTGCGGCCAGCGTATTCGGTCATGGACAAATCGAAAATCAAAAGTACTTTCGGCATTTCGATCCCCTACTGGCGCGATAGCCTGAGCATTTGCGTCGACCGGCTGATCAACGAAACTGCCAGCTAGGCACTCGTCAACGCACGAATTTTTTATCTTTCGGTAGGCCGGTTTGGGGTTTTAACACGCCCGATCGGCCTGCTTTCTGTGTCTGGCCACGCAGCTGCTCCGTTCCTTCGCCTTGCTGCCCATATGCCTACCGTTAACGCTTCGTTAACATTTTTACATGCTAAAAGTAACTCAAAACCGTTCTACTTTTGCTTGTGGTACAATACCCGGCCATTTTTCAGCACTAAACCTCTCAACCCGACCCATGATCATAAAAGAAAATAGCTCGCAGGACCGCGACGGGCTGCCCCCGTTTGTGAATAGCTGGAAACAGCTTTACATTCTACTCATTGGCATGCTCGCATTGCAAATTGTCCTCTTCTATTTATTTATGACCCGTTTTCAATGAGCACGCTCGACTGGATTGTTCTTTCTCTTGCCCTGCTGTTTGTTGTTTTTTATGGGATCTACCGGAGTCGTGAAAAGCACACGATGGACTCCTTTTTGCTTGCTGGGCAGTCTATGCCCTGGTACCATGTGACATTGTCGCTCATGGCTACCCAAGCGAGCGCAATCACCTTCCTTTCGGCGCCCGGGCAGGCCTACACCGATGGAATGCGGTTTGTGCAGTTCTATTTCGGCCTGCCGCTTGCGATGGTGGTACTTTGCGTGACTTTCGTTCCCAAATTCGGGAAGTTGAAAATCTTTACGGCCTACGAATTCCTGGAAGGTCGCTTCGATCTGCGCACGCGCGCTCTCACGGCATTTTTGTTCCTCCTGCAACGCGGTTTATCCACCGGGCTTTCCATTTATGCCCCGTCTCTGATACTATCGGCCATTTTGGGCTGGGATATTACATGGACCAACATTATTTCCGGAGGCGTAGTGATCCTCTACACTACTCTCGGCGGCTCGCGGGCCGTTTCGCACACACATTTGCAGCAAATGGGCATTATCACCATCGGCATGGTGGTGGCGGGTGTGATGGTGGTCAAGTTCCTGCCCGGGCAGGTTTCGTTCACCGATGCGCTGCATGTGGCCGGCAAAATGGGTAAAGTGAACCTGATCGACTTCACATTCGACCTCAACAACAGATATAATGTATGGTCCGGGCTGATCGGCGGGTTCTTTCTCCAACTCTCCTATTTCGGCACCGATCAGTCGCAGGTAGGGCGGTTTCTTACCGGCAGTTCGCAGGGACAAAGCAAATTGGGACTGGCCATGAACGGCTTGCTCAAAATACCCATGCAATTCCTCATCCTGCTCGTGGGGGTGCTGGTGTTCGCATTCTACCAGTTTACGGCGCCGCCGCTGTTTTTCAATCAAACGGCTGTGGATCAGGTCAAATCCACTCCCTATGCTGCTGAATATGCGGCTTTGGAAAAACAACATGCCGAGATCCAGGCCGTGAAGCGCCCGCATGTGATGGCCTTGACCGAAGCCATCCGCCAGGACGATGCCCAGGCGATTGCATCATCCAGAACCGTACTTGCCGACCTGGAAAGTAAAGTAAAAGACGTTCGGAAGGAAGCTACCGCCGTGCTTTCCAAAGCGAATGGCGGCGATACCAACGACGTGAACTACATTTTCCTCCGATTCGTGATCGACTACCTGCCCGTGGGCATGGTGGGACTGCTCATTGCGGTGATCCTGCTCGCTTCAATGGGCTCCGTCGCAGCAGCTTACAACTCGCTCGCATCCTGCACGATCGTCGATATTTATAAAAGGATAATCCGCAAAGACGAAAACGGCCGGAACTACGTGGCCGCCTCGCGCTGGGCGACGGTTTTCTGGGGTATCTTCTGCATTGCGGTGGCGCAATATGCCTCGCGCCTGGGTAGTATGATCGAAGCCGTGAACATACTTGGATCGCTATTCTACGGTACAATTCTCGGAATATTCCTGGTAGCATTCTATTTCAAAAACATCGGCAGCCGGGCGGTATTCTGGGGAAGCATTATCGGAGAAATGTTCGTGATCGCAAGCTACGTGATCGACCTCACGGCATTCCTCTGGCTAAACCTGATCGGCTGTGCGCTCGTGATCATCTTCGCCTGGGTGATAGAAAAAATCTGGCCGGAGCAAACGCAGGTTGCCGGGTAACGGTCAATGCGTAAATTTTACACAGTGCTGATGCCTTTGAAACGTCCCATTAGAGCACAATTCTCTTTAAAAATTAAACATTTTAAAGAATTCATGGTGCACTACCCATTTTTTTCAAACGCATCGGAAACTATTCCCGCATTTTAATCCTTAATAAGTACAATCGGACAACGGGGCTGCTTATACGCAGAAGCATAATGTCACCGATTGTTTACAAAAAATTTCTTAAACCCACAGGCCATGCTAACGCCGCTCAATCCTTTCTTTTCCGGGGTCAAGATCCAGTTCCTTCCTACGGACAGCTGATCCTTTTCTTACTTTTTTCCAATTATGCAACTTGTTCATCACCAAGCAAGAAGCACGTTATCTCTATCCAAATTCTAATTAACACCTACATGAATTATTGGTCTAAGCCACAAAAAACGACGCGTTTGGCGCTTAGCTCGGCATTCCTTTTTTTGAATTTTATCGGTTCCGCCCTCGCGCAGGGTATTCAGGAAAGTAGCCGGGAAGCGCCGGTGTTAGAGCAGGCAACGTTACAGGACGTGGTTGCCTATGCCATCAAAAACCAGCCAGCGATCCAGCAATCGCTGATCGACGAGCAGATCACCGCCAACCAGGTCCGCGCCAAACTGGCCGACTGGTACCCGCAGATCAACTTTAATTACAATTTGCAGCACAACTTCATCGTACAGACGAGCATTATCGCCGGAAACCCGGTAAAACTGGGGGTTAACAACATTTCGGCGGCGCAGTTCACGCTCTCGCAGCAGATTTTCAACCGCGACGTGCTCCTGGCGAAACGTACCCGCGGCGACGTGCTTTTCGCGGCCAGCCAAAACACCGTGAACAACAAAACGGACCTGGCTGTGGATGTTTCGAAGGCATTTTACGACGTGCTCGCAACCACGCAGCAAATCAAGGTAGCCGATGAAGATATTGTACGCCTCGAACGCAGCCTCAGAGATGCCGAAAACCAGTACAAGTCCGGCATTACCGACAAGATCGACTTCAAAAGGGCGACCATTTCGCTCAACAACACGCGTGCGAACAGGAAAAGCAACGACGAAGTGTTGAAGGCCAAATTGGAATACCTGAAAACGCTGATGGGCTATCCGCTGAACAAAGCGCTGGAAATCAGCTATGATACCCTGCAAATGGAACGCGAGATCGCGCTCGACACGATGCAGAATGTGGACCTGAACGCGCGCATCGAATACCAGATCCTCGCGACGCAGAAAAAACTCGCGGAAGCCAATTTGCAATACAATAAATGGAGCTACCTGCCGAATCTTTCGCTGAACGGCGCCTACAACCTCAACTTCCAGAACAACCAGTTTTCGGACCTTTATAACAAGAATTATCCGAACTCCTTCGGCTTGCTGACGCTCTCGCTACCCATTTTCCAGGGCGGTAAACGCAAGGCCAACACGAAGCAGGCCGAATGGGCCCTCAAACGCCTCGACTGGGATTTGAAAGGACTGCAAAACAATGTCAACTCGGAATATGCGGCTGCATTGGCCAATTACAAGGGCAACCTCACGAACCTGCTCGCGCAGAAAGAAAATGTGGAGCTGGCCCGCGAGGTGTATGACGTAATCCAGCTGCAATACAAATCGGGCATTAAAACCTACCTCGAAGTGGTGACGTCCGAAACAGACCTGCGTCTGGCGCGCATCAACTACTATAATGCATTGTACCTGGTGCTGGCGAGCAAGATCGACGTTCAGAAAGCGCTCGGACAGATCAATATCCAGTAACCGGCCAGCAACGGCCCTCATTAACACCAGCTTCCATTAGAAAATATTTTAATGATATGTTTTTAAATACAACAAAATATTACTCCGCTGCCCTGCTTGCATTGACGATCTTCTCCTGCGGCAAAAAAGATCAGCAGCAACAGCCAACCGGCCCGATGGCCGTTCCGGTGACTTTGACGGAAGTTAAATCCTCGGAAGCATCCTACTACGACGAATACCCCGGAACTGTGGTGCCGCTGAACGAGGTGGAACTGCGCCCGCAGGTAACCGGCTTTGTAACCGGCATTCATTTTACGGATGGCGCCCGCGTACGCAAAGGCCAGCTGCTCTACACGATCGACGCACAGCTTTACGACGCCAACTACGACCAGGCCGTGGCCAACCTGAATGTACAGGAAGCTAACCTCGCCCGCGCCCAGAAAGACGCCGACCGTTACCATGAACTCGAAAAAAATGACGCCGTTGCGAAACAGCTGGTAGACAATGCCGATGCGGCACTGGAAGTGGCCAAACGGCAGGTGGACGCCGCCAAAGCGAGCATTAAGGCTTCGCAAACGAGTGTGCGCTATACCAAGGTAATGGCCCCATTCGATGGTATTATCGGCATTTCTGCCGTAAAAGTCGGCGCGCCCGTTTCGGCAGGACAAACGATCCTCAATACCGTTTCGACCGACAGCCAGCTTGCCGTCGATTTCAATGTGGATCAGAAAGAGATTTACCGCTTTACCACATTGATGAAGTCGCAAAAAGCGAGCGACTCGACATTCTCGCTCAAATTCGGAACCGACATTTATCCCGCGCACGGCAAAATCGCCCTGCTCGACCGAGCCGTGGACCCGCAAACAGGTAGCATCAAGGCGCGTCTCGTTTTCCCCAATAAGGACAATCAGCTTCGTGCAGGCATGAGCGGAACCGTGCGTGTACTGAACAATGCCGGCTCGAAATCGCTCGTGATCCCTTACAAAGCGGTTACCGAGCAGCTGGGCGAATTCTTCGTGTACGTGGCGGGCGACAGCAGCAAGGTTACCCAACGCAAAGTGGTGCTCGGAACTGCCATCGGCCCGAACATTATTATCCGCGAGGGCTTGCAGGAAGGCGAGAAAATCGCGGTGGAAGGAGTTCAGAACCTTCGTGAAGGAGCAGTGATTCAGGAAGGCGCGCCTGCTCAGGGCGGCGCTCCCAAGAAGCAATAAGCAGCCGGTTCCTTTTACTATTTCATAAACCAGTACGAAATGATTGCAGATGTTTTTATAAAAAGGCCGGTCACCGCGATAGTATCCTCGGTGGTGCTGGTCCTGGTGGGGCTCATTGCCCTTACCACCCTGCCGGTGGCCCAATATCCCGATGTTACCCCTCCTACCGTAACCGTTAGCGGGAACTTCACGGGAGCCGACGCGCAGACGGTCGAGCAGACGACCACAACCCCCATTGAAACGCAGATCAACGGTGTGCCCGGCATGACCTACATGTCGAGTAACAGTACCAGCAGCGGCCAGAGCAGCATTAACGTCGTGTTCGACGTGGGTACGGACGTGAACATTGCGGCTCTCGACGTGCAAAACCGCGTGAGCGTGGCAGAGCCTACCTTGCCCGATGCGGTGAAGCGCCTCGGTCTGACCGTCCGCAAACGTCAGCCGAGCATCATGATCGCCCTGGCATTGTATTCGCCGAACGGCACGCACGACGCGCAATTTATCGGTAACTATGCCAACATTTACCTGAAAGACGCACTCCAACGCGTAAAAGGTGTAGGTGACATTGTATCCCGCGCCGACGACTTCGGTATGCGGATCTGGCTGAACCCCGAGAAACTGGCCAACCTCCGCATGACGCCATCGGACATCTCCGCGGCATTGGCGGAGCAGAACTTGCAGATTGCGGCCGGTACCGTCGGCGGCACGCCTCAGCCCGGCGCGCAGGCATTTGAATACAGCGTACTCACCAACAGCCGCCTGAATACCAAGGAGCAGTTCGAAAACATCATCGTACGATCCGCTCCCGAGGAAGGAAGTGTGGTGTACCTGCGCGACGTGGCGCGCGTGGAACTGGGTAAGTTCGACTACGGCGTGAATGCATTCGTGGCGGGAAAACCAGCTGCATTCGTGCTCATTTACCAGGCGCCCGACGCCAATGCGCTCGATACCTACGAAGGGGTAATGAAGGCGCTGACGGAAATGAAGAAAACTTTCCCGAAAGACATCGACTATGTGATCCCGGTTGAAACAGCTTCGGTCGTGAAAGTGTCCATCGAGGAAGTATTGCACACATTCGGTGAGGCGATGATCCTCGTGGTGCTCGTGGTGTTTTTGTTCCTCCAAAACTGGCGGGCAACCCTGATCCCCATCCTGGCGATCCCGGTTTCCCTGATCGGTACATTTATATTCTTTATTCCATTCGGTTTTACGATCAACACGCTCACGCTCTTTGCGTTCGTACTCGCGATCGGTATCGTGGTGGATGATGCGATTGTGGTGGTGGAAGCGGTGCAGCATTATATTGATGAAAAGAAAATGTCGCCGCGCGCCGCTACTGAGCAGGCCATGAAAGACATTTCGGGCCCGGTAATCGCGATTGCGCTCATCCTCGCGGCGGTGTTTGTGCCGGTAGGTTTTGTACCGGGTATCGTGGGGCGCCTTTACCAACAGTTTGCGATCACGATCGCCGTTTCGGTATTGCTTTCGGCATTTGTGGCCCTTTCACTTACACCGGCGCTTTGCTCGATCATGCTGCGTCCTTCCAAAGGTGAGAATGATAAAAAGAATGCATTGGAAAAATTCTTCGACCGCTTCAACCGCTGGTTCGATAAAGTTTCACGCTCCTACACGCGGGGTGTTTCCAAATGGATCAAAGCGACTCCGCTGGTACTTGTGATGATGGTCTGCTTGTTCGTGGGATTGTTCTTCCTGTTCAAAAACAAACCCTCCGGTTTTATTCCGGTCGAAGATGAGGGACGTCTGTTCGTAACCTACGAAATGCAGGAAGCAACCTCAACCACCCGCAACGTGGCGATGATTAAGGACATTATGGGCCGCGTATCCGCTATTCCCGAAGTGAAAGTGGTCGGTGGTTTGGCGGGATTGAACGTGATCAGCTTCTCGAACAAATCCAACGTGGGTACGATGTTTGTGAGCTTACATCCGTGGGCGGACCGGAAAGGTGCCGAACACCACGTGCAGGCGGTGATCAAGGAAATCCAGAAACGCACGGCCGACATCAAGGAAGCGCGCGTGCTCGCCATTGCCCCTCCTGCCATTCCAGGCTTGGGTGCAACGTCCGGTTTCACATTCCAGTTACAGCAATCGACCAGTACCGACAACATCCAGCAATTCGAAGCAGTTGCCCGCGAATTCCTCGGAAGGGTAAACAAACGCCCCGAAATTGCGATGGCTTATACCTTCTTTAATGCAAGGACGCCAAGTTACCAGATCGACGTGGACCGCGACAAGACCAAGAAGCTGGGCGTGCAGGTGAATGATGTATTCAATTCATTGTCAACGCTTCTGGGTAGCAGTTATGTAAACGACTTTAACCTCTACGGCCGTAACTTCCGCGTGATGGTGCAGGCCGACAGCAGCTTCCGCTCGTCGCTCGACAAGATCCAGAAATTCTACGTCCGCAACAAGGCCGGTAACATGGTGCCGCTCAGCGCATTGGTGACTTCGCGCGTGGTGGAAAACCCGGCATTGATTTCCCACTACAATATTTACCGTTCGGTGGAAATCAACGGTACGCCGAAACCCGGTTACAGTAGCGGCCAGGCCATCACCGCATTGCGTGAAGAGGCGGCCAAACTGCCTGCCGGTTATAGTTACGAGTTCTCCGGGATGAGTAGCGAGGAAATTAAAGCGGGCGATAGCACAGTCACCATTTTCGCGATCTCGATCGTGTTTGTGTTCCTCTTTCTCGCAGCGCTTTATGAAAGCTGGTCGATCCCGTTCTCCGTACTTTTCGCGGTACCTATCGGGGCATTCGGCTCGATCCTTACATTGACATTCCTGCCGGATTTGTCGAACAACATTTATGCGCAGATCGGTTTGATCACGCTCATCGGTCTTGCGGCGAAAAATGCGATCCTGATCGTGGAGTTTGCCAAAGAGCGGGTCGATAATGGCATGGAGCTCGTGAAAGCAACGCTCGAAGCCGTGCAGCTGCGCTTGCGGCCGATTATCATGACGTCGCTGGCGTTCATTCTCGGCGTACTTCCGCTCGCATTCGCAAGCGGGGCCGCGGCCGAATCGCGTAAAACCATCGGCTGGACGGTGTTCGGAGGAATGATCGCCGCAACTTCCCTGGCGATCTTCGTAGTACCGGTGCTGTTTGTGGCCATTGAGAAGCTCGTGACCAAAAAGGGTAACCAACCTGCCAAACCGGGCAATGCAGCCGACGCAACGGCGCATTAATCGAAAAATAGTTTTAGTTAAAAAGCGGGCTATGGAATCATCCATGGCCCGCTTTTTTATATTTTGGTAAAGAACTTATTATAGAAACACATGTACGTAAAACAGGTCTTTTCGATCTGGCGGCTCCTCAAAGGCATTTGGGTGGGAGTTGTTGCCGTAACCGCCTACGCAACGCTCGTCTTTTACCTGTTTAGTTACCAGAACTGGCATTTTCTTTCCTTCCCCATTTCCATTACCACTATTCTCGGTACCGCTCTCTCGCTGCTGCTCGGTTTCCGGACCAACTCGGCCTACGACCGCTGGTGGGAAGGCCGCAAATGCTGGGGAGAGATTGTGAACGACAGCCGGACACTCGTGCGGCAAGCTATCGCATTCATAGAAGCACCTGCGGGAGAAAAAGAAGCGCTCGTTTCGAACATCGCCCATTTGCAGATCGCCTGGTGCTATGCGCTGGCCAATTCGCTCCGCCGCACGCAAGTGCTGGTGTACGCCGACCTCCACCTCACCGCCGAGGAGCACGAGTATGTTTCCGCACAGGACAACATCCCCAATGCAATCCTCAACCTCATTCAGTTCAAAATGGCGGAATTGCATGAGGCGGGCAAAATGAAAACGCTGCTTTACCAGAACGTCGACGATACCATGCGGCGGCTCTGCGACGCGATGGGTAAATGCGAGCGGATCAAAAACACGATTTTCCCGACGCAGTACAGCTTCTTTGTACACCTGGTGATATTCATTTTCACACTCGTATTGCCAATGGGCCTCGTGGAAAGCATCGGTCGCATTGCGATCCCGATTACGTTCACCATTTCTTTCCTGTTCTTTTACATGGAATGGATCGCCTATATCATGCAAAATCCATTTGAGAACGGCCCTAACGACATTCCGATGACATCGCTCTCGCGCAATATCGAGATCAACCTGCTTCAACTCATCGGAGCCGACAAGATCCCCGAGAAAATCCTGCCCAAAAACGGCGTGGTGATGTAAAACAAAAAGGGGTGAGCGTTGCCGCTCACCCCTTTTTGCTGGATCACATATATCATTTAGGCTTAACTCTCGTGTAGAATAGTTCGAGCTCCACACCTCTTTCCGAATGGCGCTGATCGCCAATCACGAGCCTGTTCACATTCATGCTGTAATCGGTATTGGCATCGCGGAACGAGCTGCTGGAATTGTAGGGACTGCTGCGGATGACGAAGCCGCCGACGTCGTTCGTTTCCGAGATCATGAGCTCGGTAGCGAATGAGCTGATGTCGAAAAGGTAATATTCTTCATTATTAACTAGGTCCCTGATGTAACGGCTGCTGACAGGCACTTGTCCGCCGAGCATATAAATCGGCAATGTGCCGCCATTTCCGTCCGTATAAAACTGGTTGTTCCGATCCACGCGGTACAGATAAAGTGCCGGCGGAACACGGTACTGGTCGGTAACCGACGCACGCAGCGGTTTTATGCGCAGGAATGCCTTATTAATGGCAGTGTATTGCGTGTATTTCAGATTTCTAAGATATGGCAGGTCGACGCGGATCATTACACCTGTTCCCGCCTGCATGAATGCCATATTGCCCGATTGGGACGAGGGCAGCGATAACCTTCTGTTGGTCGGTAACTTCGCGAGCTGGGTGCCGGCCGGATCGGACACGATCTGGTTGTACCGCCCAATGACAGGGAATACCGCCGAGTCTTTTTTGTATTCGCTCACTAATGGCGTGTGGTAGTGAAGCTGCACTGAGGTGCTATCCGTACGGAACCCGACTACTGCGCCATTGTCCGTAGGAGCCGACGCAAGGCCCAATCCCTTCACAATATCCAGCCAGTCCTGCTCGGAGTTAAACTGATTATTCTGAGCTATTTCAAAGACCTTCTTCCCGATTTCATCCGAAAGGCGTATTCTGAGCTGTTGTGTGGTTGTAGGACGCGGAATAATGGTAGCCTTCCCGATCGCTTTCGGGTCGTAGGCGGTGGAATTATGGTTCCAGTAAGAACTTTTCTCCGTAATATCCGTCAGCAACCGGTAAACGGTCAGGTTCATCGGCTTCGTGGTGTCGCCGTAGCTGAACCGGTTGTCATATTTTAATGACAATATCAGCGAATCGTACTGGGCTTCCTTCGCGATGGCCAGCCCTTCTTTGCGGGTAGGCTGGAAAAATGTCATCGTCTTCACCTTACCGAAATAGGGATCTTTAAAAGAACCGGCAAGCATCCGGGCAGGCCCGCCTGTCATGACCGAGTCGACTGCCATCGTCGAGAGCTGGATGGTAACCGTATCGGACATCAGCACGGCGAAATCGTCGGGATTCGGTTGGGAGAGAGATTTAATTTCGTCCCCCCACTCACATGCCGTGAGAGAAAACGCAAATCCGGTTATGATCAGAAGCTTATTGACTATGGACGACCTCCCGAAGGAATAAGGCTTAAATTTCATTTAGAGCAAGAACAGTAAAAAGTGCAAAAATATCAGTTGCAAACTTAATTACAAGATGATTCGATGATTTCGGATAAATAAGAAACTAAAACCGGGTTTGCAACAAAAAACGAAATGCGCACGTAAGAGTTAGCAAAAGCGCTTTTGAACAAATACGCGGCCGGCGGATGATTAGTGGCAGACCCGGTAAGAAACGTAAAAGTGCAGAGACTATTTTAAACCATTTGTGGTTGGAATGCATCCTGAAATAGATGGAACCGGCAAACGCGCAACATTGTAACCCGATGCGCGTTGAAAGTAACTGACAGAACAAAGTTTTGGACAAAAAATTTCTGATTATTTTACTTAGCAGTATCAAGATGTTATGTTTGCAAAAAATTTAGGTTACGGATAGGCTTGTGCTGAATGGAAATACGGCTTTACCCGCAAGAATTTAACAATACCCAATACTCATTTGTAACAATTCGTCAAACTATAATTTCATGTTTAATACCTTAAAAAAGACTTCGTTAGCCCTTCTAGTCGCTTCCACTGCCCTGGTTCAGATGAGCTGTAAAGACGATGATGAGTCCGCAAAACTCGGAAACTGGTTCAGAAAAGATCTGCCTAGCTATGGAGGCTCGATCCGTACCAACGCCGTAAGTTTCGTGATTGGCAACGTAGGTTACATTGGTACTGGTTATACAAACGAAGCTGTTGCCCGGGCAAAAGACTTTTGGGCTTACAATGCCGAAAGACAAACCTGGTCGCAAATCACTCCATTCCCAGGCACCGCCCGTAACAATGCAACGGCGTTCGTGCTGAAAGGAAAAGCTTATGTAGGCGGCGGCTTCGACGATGTCCGTACCGTTGACAATGGATACAAAAAAGATTTCTACGAATACGATCCTGCTACCAACAAATGGGATGCGATCGCCGACTTCGGCGGCGGCCCGCGCCAGTTCGCAACTTCATTCGTGGTGAACGACAGAGCTTACGTTGGCCTTGGCTACAACAGCAGCAACTATTACCAGGATTTCTACGAATACAACCCTACTACCGACAAATGGACCGAAATGGCGACATTTAAAGGTGGTAAGAGAACTGGTTCAATCGCATTCACCATCGGTGATAAAGCATATGTAGGTTTCGGAAAAAGCAACTCCGGAACGTTGTTCAAAGACATTTACAGCTTCGACCCTGCCGGAAACGCCGGTGCGGGTAACTGGACCCGCGTTGATTTCGCAGCCGGTTTTGACCAGGAGTCATTCCCGACACGCGCTTATGGTCTTGCATTCGTGATCGACGGCAAGTCTTACATCGTGGGTGGAGAAGGCCGTTCCGACGTTTGGGAATTCGATCCGGGCGCGAACTCATGGACAGAAAGAGCTTCATTCCCAACGCAGCGCGGTTTTGCGGGCGGATTCGTAATTGGCAAGATCGGTTATCTTGGAACCGGTAGCGCAAGCGGCAATGGTAATGGTACCGACGATTTCTGGGGCTTCGATCCTTCACAACCAATCAACGACGACGACGATCTGTGATCCGCAAAAAAAGCAGCATCCTGATCATCGGAATACTTGCAACGGCCTTCGCAGCCGCGATTTACTTCCTGTTCTTTCAAGGACAAGGCGGAAATCCGGGCGGCGAAGGCCGTTTCAGCGTTGAAACGGTGCAGGGAGAGCATGGGTGGGGTTACGTCATCCGTGAGGATACCACGGCGGTAGTCGAGCAGAAATTCATTCCCGGAGTACCGGGTACGAGCGGGTTTTCGACAGAGCAAGATGCGGCCAACACCGGCGCGCTCGTGAAACGGAAGCTGGAACAGGGCATTTTCCCGCCCACCATCAACACGCATGAGCTGGACAGCATGCAGGTCAAGTACTGATTGTCCCCCCTATTTCACAGTGTATGTTCCCATGATCGGATTATGATCCGAATACGGGACTTTGGAGAATGTCCTGAAAGCGTGGAGCGATAAACGGCTGTCGTCGTAAAACTGGTGATCTATCCGGATGAAATAGGGAATCTGGTTGTAGGTAAACCCAAATCCCCTTCCCTTTTCCTCGAAGCTGTTGCGAAGGTGCTTCCGCAGCTTACCGTACACGTAGCCATACGGCACTTCGTTAAAGTCTCCGCACACAATCAACGGATACGGCGATTGGTCCACCCAGGATTGCACGATTTCATATTCGGCTGCACGTCTCGTGAAGCCGTTTTTCATTTTACCGAAAGTAATGCGTCCTTCCCGTTTGATGCCGTCCATTTCCTTCTGGGCAACGAGCGCGCCGAGTTGGAGGGTCATGGAATAGAGGTGCAGGGCCAAAACGCGCACCGTGTCCTCCCCTACTTTAATGTCCGTCTGGATCATGCCGTTCTGCTCTTCGAAAACGGTATCGCGCACGGCCACGATCGGGTATTTGGAAAACACCGCGAGGCCCCAGTAGCCCTTCCGCTTACCTTGTTTCTTTTGTGAATGCAGCGCGTTGTATTGATAGCCGTTGGCGCTGAAATAGTTTCTAGTGTCCAAAACGCCCTTCAACTCGTCGTCATTGAAATACTCGGGCATGCAAATGACATCGGCCTGGCTATCGATGATCCACGACTTCATTTTCCGGATTTCCCTCTTAACCTCGCTCTTCCACGCTCCCGAGTTTCGCTGGAAAACGTGCACATTGTAATTCATGACTGAAAACTCCTTCGCGCCTTCCGCCGCCGTCACATTTTCTGCGGTGCTGTTAAATGCATAAGTCCTGGGAAGAAAAAAACACGCCGCGCCGACCATGATCAGCGGAAGAATGGCCTTTTTTCGTTCCACCACGAACCACACCGGCACCGAAACGAGGTGAATGAACACAACGATCGGGAACGACATCATCATAAACCCCGCCAGCCAGCCTCCGAAGGGAACGAGCAGTATCAGCGTGTAAATCAGCAGTGTATAGCAGGCAAAGCATTGGTACAAAAGCCAGAGTATCCTTGTAAGTCCCTTCATTGGTAAATACGACCATTTTTCCGCAAAAATAGGTGAAGGATATCGATTTGGAAGACATCCTGTAATGTTTGTAGAAATGATAAAATAATTTTATATTTGCATCCAATTCTATTTTGATCGATTGATTGAGGGGGTCTAAATCCCCTTTTTTATTTGTATAGCTTATACATGACCGTAAAGGAACATCTAGAAGTTTTGCTGGCCCCGCTCCTGGAAGATGGCGACTGTTTTTTGGTTGACATTGCGATTAAACCATCCAAGCTGAGTCAGAAAGTAACCATCCTGGTGGACAGCGACGAAGGTATTACCATCCAGCAATGCACGTCCATCAGCCGCAGGCTCGCCAAGCAGCTCGAAGAACTGGAAGTATTCACGCAGGCATACACACTTGAAGTTTCGTCCCCAGGCCTTGACCAGCCACTTTTACTGCCTCGCCAATACAAAAAGAACGTAGGCCGGAACCTGAAAATCACGCTGAAAAGCGGCGAAATCCTGCAAGGCACACTCACGGATGCCGGCGATAGCGATATCACCATCCAGCTGCCAGCTCCCAAGAAAAAACCGAAAACACCGGTGGACGAGGCTTCCCTGGTTCGGACGATCGCCCTGGACGACATTTCCAAGGCATTGATCGAAATCTCTTTTAAATAGACCCACAGGGCCGGATTCGCACTTCCGGGTTGTGATCAATTATATAATATGTATAACTTAGTATCAGCAAATATTCTTTAACATACCCATGGATAGCGGAATATTAATTGAGTCATTCGCGGAGTTCGCAAGCTCTAAAAACATCGATCGTCCCACGATGATCAGTGTTTTGGAAGAGGTATTTCGTACTATGATTCGCAAGAAATATGGCACCGACGATAATTTTGATGTGATTATCAACCCGGAAAGCGGTGACCTCGAAATGTGGCGGACACGCGAGATCGTAGACGACAACTCCGAGGACATCTGGGAATATAATAAAATACCGTTGAACGAAGCGCGCAAAATACAGAGCGACTTCGAGGTGGGCGAAGAAGTGGCGGAAGAAGTGAAGCTGGTAGAATTCGGTCGCCGCCTGGTGCAAACTGCCCGCCAGACCCTGATCCAGAAGATCAAGGATATGGAAAAAGAGATCATGTATGAAAAATACAAGGATCAGGTGGGTGAAATGATCACCGGAGAGGTGTATCAGACTTTGAGACATGAAGTAATCATCGTGGATTCGGAAGGTAACGAACTCTCGCTGCCCCGCACCGAGCAGATCTCGAAAGACCGTTTCCGCAAGGGCGAATCCGTGAAATCGGTGATCCATAAAGTGGAAATGAACAACGGCTCGCCGAAGATCACGTTGTCGAGAACATCGCCGGTTTTCCTTGAAAGACTGTTCGAAGTGGAGATCCCGGAAATCTACGACGGAATCATTTCTGTCCGCAAAGTTGTTCGTGAACCAGGGGAACGTGCCAAAGTGGCCGTGGAATCCTACGACGACCGGATCGATCCGGTGGGTGCCTGCGTTGGTATGAAAGGCTCACGCATCCATTCTATCGTGCGTGAACTGGGCAATGAGAATATCGACGTGATCAACTACACCGATAACCTCGAACTGCTCATCAGCCGCGCATTGAGCCCTGCGAAAGTAAGCTCGATGCAGATCGACCGCGAAGCGAAACGCGTATCCGTGTTCCTCAAACCCGACCAGGTATCACTGGCCATCGGTAAGGGCGGACAGAATATCAAGCTCGCGGGCAAGCTCGTGGGAATGGAAATCGATGTATTCCGCGATATCGAAGAACAAAATGATGAAGACGTCGATCTGACCGAATTCTCGGATGAAATCGACGAGTGGATCATCGACGAATTGCACAAAATCGGTCTGGATACCGCTAAAAGCGTACTGGCCCTGAGCAAGGAAGAACTCGTGCGCCGTACCGACCTTGAAGAAGCGACGGTAGAGGACGTGCTGGATATCCTGCGGAAAGAATTTGAATAAAATAAAACCGTGGAGCTGCGCAAAACAGCTCCGCAATCAATGCAAAACCTTATTCTACTAAATTGCTAATATGGCAGAAGATAAAATGATGCGCCTTAGCCAAGTGGCACGGATCCTCAACGTGGGTATTACTACGATCGTGGATCATCTGTCTGCCAAGGGGTATAAGGTGGAAAGTAACCCGAATACCAAAATTAATGCCGATCAAATTGAGTTTCTTGCGAAGGACTTCAAATCGAATGAGCTGAGGTCGTCCCTGACGCAAAAACCGGCCGCTCCTGCTGTGGAAGCGCCTGTTGAAGTGAAGGACGACAAGGTAAAAAGCGATGTAGAGGGAATTCTCTATTTTAGAAATACACCAAAAGCCGAGGAAAAGCCAGTGGTGGAAGAAAAGCCAGCCGCTTCGGAGCCTGCTTTTGAAAATAAACTTCCCGGTATCAAGGTAGTCGGCAAGATCGACCTCGACGCAAAACGGCCGGCAGTACAGCCACCTGCGGCGCCGGAGGAACGCCCTGCACCGGAAGCACCGAAGGAAGTGGTCGCTGAAAGCCCGAAAGCAGCGCCTGCGCCGGTAGCGAAAGAAGAACCGAAACCGGTAGCCGCTCAGCCAGAGCCTGTGAAGGAAACTCCGGTGGAAGCCCCTGCGAAAGAAACGCCTGCGGCCCCCGCAGCGCCGGCCGCAGAAGCTCCCGCGAAGGAAGAACCACGCCCGGCTGCCCCTGCCGAAAGCAAGCCGGAACCAGTTGAGCCGAAGGAAACGGCGCCAGTTGCCGCTAAACCTGAGCCCGTTGCGCCGCAGCCGGCCGCTACACCTGAGGAACCAAGCGGCGAATCGCAGCTGATCGAAGCGCGCGGTGAGCAGCTCAGAGGCTTGAGGGTGGTAGGAAAAATCGAGCTGCCTTCCGATAAAAATAAAAAGAAAGATCCTGTTGCATCCAGCGATGCGTCAGCCGATAAAAAACGTCGCAGAAAGAGAAAGAGAATCCGCGATGGTGCTGCCGCCCCCGGCGAAAACCGTCCGGCAGAAGGCGCTGCGGCTGCAAATGCCAACGCAGGCACCACCAATACAGGTACCGATGCAAACCGGAACCGCCCTAATACGCCTGGAACAACGCAAGGTGGTAACCAGCAGGGTGGACAGCAACGGCCCGGCCAGGGCGGAGGCAACCGCAGCGGTAATGCCGGCGGCAACAACCGCAGAGGCAACCGTCGCGAGGAAGTTTCCGACAAGGAAGTTGCAGACAACATCAAGGCCACAATGGCGCGTATGGGTGGTGGTAACACCAAAGGTATGGCCAGAGGCAAAGGCCGCCGACGCGACCGCGGTGATCAGAACGATCCGAACGGCTTCGGAGATGAAGAAACAAAAGTATTGCGCGTAACCGAATTCGTATCAGCCAACGACCTCGCGTCGCTGATGGACGTAACGGTTCAGGAAGTAATATCGGTGTGTATGAGCATGGGTATGTTCGTATCCATCAACCAGCGTCTCGACGCCGAGGCCATCACATTCATCGCCGATGAATTCGGCTTCGAAGTAGCGTTCATCTCGGCCGAAGAAGAGGTTCAGAATGACGTTACCGAAGAGGTGGATGATGAAGAAAGCCTGGTAGAACGTGCACCGATCGTTACAATCATGGGTCACGTCGATCACGGTAAAACATCGCTCCTCGACTACATCCGTCAGGAAAACGTCGCCAGCGGCGAGGCAGGAGGTATTACGCAGCACATTGGTGCTTACAGCGTGAAAACCAAAACCGGCAAACCGGTAACATTCCTCGATACGCCGGGTCACGAAGCATTTACAGCGATGCGTGCCCGCGGTGCGAAAATCACCGACGTTGTCATCATCGTGATCGCAGCGGACGACAGCGTCATGCCGCAAACCCGCGAGGCGATCAACCACGCGCAGGTGGCCGGTGTACCGATTGTATTTGCATTCAGTAAAGTAGATAAGCCAGGTGCCAACACGGAAAAAATCCGCGAAGAGCTGGCGAATATGAACCTCCTGGTGGAAGAATGGGGTGGTAAATACCAAACTCAGGAAATTTCTTCCAAATCAGGATTGGGTATCGACGAATTGCTTGAAAAAGTATTGCTAGAAGCGGAATTGCTCGAACTGAAAGCGAATCCGAACCGCCGTGCAGTTGGAACAGTGGTGGAAGCATCACTCGACAAAGGCCGCGGCTACGTAACGACAATCCTCGTTCAGACGGGTACATTGAAAGTCGGCGACGTGGTATTGGCAGGTGCGCATTTCGGTAAAGTGAAAGCGATGACCGATTACCTTGGGAAAAGGCTCAAAACGGCAGGTCCGTCCACGCCGGTGCAGCTGCTCGGTTTGAATGGCGCGCCACAGGCCGGTGACCGTTTCAACGTATTCGAAAATGAGCGCGACGCCCGCGACATCGCTACCAAGCGTGAGCAGATCCAGCGCGAGCAGTCGATCCGTACCCGCAAGCACATTACCCTTGAAGAGATCGGCCGTCGTAAGGCGATCGGTACTTTCCGCGAGTTGAACCTCATCGTGAAAGGTGACGTGGATGGTTCGGTAGAAGCACTTTCCGATTCATTGCTGCAACTTTCGACTTCGGAAGTTCAGGTGAATATCATTCACAAAGCAGTGGGTCAGATCTCCGAATCGGATGTGAACCTTGCGATTGCTTCGGATGCGATCATCGTCGGATTCCAGGTTCGTCCTTCTTCCAATGCGAAGAAAATGGCCGAGCAGGATCAGATCGAGATCCGCCACTATTCGGTAATCTACCAGGCGATCGAGGAGATCAAAGACGCGATGACCGGTATGTTGGCTCCGACGATCGAAGAGATCATTACCGGAAACATCGAAATCCGCGAGGTATTCAAAATCAGCCGCGTAGGAACGATTGCAGGTTGCTACGTAACCGACGGATACGTGAAACGTAACAACAAGATCCGCGTGGTCCGCGACGGTATCGTACTTTATACGGGTGAAATCGACTCTCTGAAACGTTACAAAGACGATGTTCAGGAAGTAAGAAACGGTTACGAATGTGGTTTGAGCGTCAAAAACTACAACGACATCGAAATCGGCGATATCATCGAAAGTTTCGAGCTTCGCGAAGTGAAACGGACGCTTTAATAAGCCGCCGATATAAAGAAAGCCTGCCTCATCTGATGAAGCAGGCTTTTTTATGTTCAATGCATTTCAATCATCAATTCAAATCCACGCCCAGCTTCCATTTGACTTCCATTAAAAGCTGGCAGCAGGCGGCGTAAAGCTGCTGGTTACCCTGGTTGATTTTCCATAGATAACCGTCCACCTCGCGTGCGTAAACTCGCGCGAAGCCGGGATCGTGCTCGGTGAGCGAAAGCATGTTGTCGATGATGTCGGCGTATTTGACGGTCTGGGCGATGGGCCTCGAAGCCATAATGCGCACACCTTCCAGCTCTTTTCGCTGAGCCCGGTTCAGGGACGGGTATTTCAAATGCGTGTACTTATCGGTGAGATCGTCCACACCGGCCAGGATCACCTCGTCTTCCGTGATACTATACCCGAGGCTCATCAGTTTTGCAGAAAGATCGGCCAGCGAGCATTCGGTATCCTCGATGAGGTCGTGGCAGAGCGCGATTTCCGTTTCGTAACCCTGATGCACATATTGCTCCACCCGGTCGGCCACGCTCAGCAAATGCGTGTAGTATGGTGCGCCTGTGTACTTTCGCTTTTGCTCACCGTGCATTTCCTTTACAAAGTCAAACAGCGACCATTGGCGCTCGGTTAATTCCAGCATAATCTTGGTGCAATCAGCAATTCAAACTAACACTAACCTAAGTTGATTTTAAGGTAATAATAAAACGCATCTTATTAAAATTATTACTTATCACAGATTTGCGCATTTTCGGTACGCACGATAATTCTCACCAGCCGGTTGGGCATTCAAAACGAAAAAAGGCTTGCATATCGGGTGATATACAAGCCTTCGGAATGTAGGACGTAGCGGGTTCGAACCGCTGACCTCCGCCCTGTCAAGGCGGCGCTCTGAACCAGCTGAGCTAACATCCTGTCAATCGTGGCGCGATATTAAATCAATTTTCATTACGATCCAATTCGAAATGGTAAACTTTCCGGGACGGAATGCGGTAGAGCAGCAGCAGCCCGATCACGAAAATGACAAGCAGCGCCAGGATGCTGTTGCGCATGCTCCCTGTGAGGTATTCGACCGTGCCGTAAATGAACGTCCCGATTACGATCGCCAGCTTCTCGGTCACATCATAAAAGCTGAAATAGGAAGCGGTATCGGTCACGTTTTCCGGAATTAGCTTCGAGTAGGTCGATCTCGACAGCGACTGAATGCCGCCCATTACCATGCCCACCGTGCAAGCAATCATATAAAATTCCATAGCCTCGGTGGTGTAGTACGCACCCGTGCAAATGCCGATCCAGATCGCCACGCCGATCATGAGCGCATAAATATTCCCGATCCTGCCCGATAACCAGGCGAATGTATAGGAACCCGCAATGCCGACCAGCTGAATGAGCAATACCGTAATGATGAGACTTTGCGAGGGAAGTTTCAGTTCCGTCGCCCCGAAGATGGTAGCCACGTACATCACCGTGCGCAGGCCCATGGTATAAATGAAGAATGCACTCAGGAACTTGGCGAGGTAAGGCTGCTCGCGCAGGCGCCCGTACACTTTTCTCAGCTCCTTAAATCCCTGGAAAATCCAGTTACCGCTCTTTTCCTTGTCCGCTTTCCCCGATGGCAGGTAGTAAAACGGAATTTGTGCAAACAATATCCACCAAAGGCCTACTGTGAAAAATGAAATCCGCGCCGGCAGCGACTTCTGCGTGATCCCGTAGAATTGCGGCGCGAGGATCATGCTCAGGTTGAAAAGCAGCAACAGCACACTTCCCAGGTAGCCCAGCGAAAAGCCGCGCGCACTGTATTGATCGAACCGGTCTTCGGTCGCGATCTCGGGTAAATAGGAGTCGTAAAAAACAATGCTGCCGCTCCAACCGATCAGGCTGAGGCCGAAAAGAAACACGCCGGAAATGAGGGTTTCCTTGGTAAAAAAGTAGAGGAGCATACAACTCACCGCGCCGGTATAGCAGAAAAACTGCATAAACCGCTTCTTTTTGCCCGTAAAGTCGGCGATAGCCGTGCAAACGGGGACCAGCAAGGCCGTGATGAGAAAGGAGATCGAAACGGTGTAGGAAAAAAGCACCGAGGCTTTGATTTGTGTCCCGAAAAAATTGACATCGGGCGTGCCGGATGCGCTGAGTGCGGTGGCGCTGAAATAAACCGGGAAAATGCTGGAAACGATCACCAATGCATGCACCGAATTGGCCCAGTCATACATGCACCACGCATTGATTACGGAGGGTATATTCTTTTTCATTCAAAAAAATTTCCACAAAATAAGAAAAGCGGCAGATTTTATCCGCCGCTTGTTCCTGTAAATTGTATATCGCACCACCGGTTACTTGATCACCGGCTGGAAGACCATAATGGCTTCCTGCTCCACGCCATTGACCGGCATTTTGCTTTTCAGTCTCATTTTACTGTTGGTAAGTTCTTCCAGGCCGAATTCGCCCGCAAAACCGATGATCTTGATATCCAACGTTTTGTCTTCGTTGATTAAATACCAGGTCCCGCCATTGATCACCTGGCTCGATTTCTGATCCAATGCATTCACCCGCGCATTTTGCTGGAACTGAATGTCCATTTGCTTGATGTAACGGGTATCCACACTCAGCTGGTTTTCAGAAATGTCCTTTCCCGACAGGTCCGTCACGGTAGACATCCGCCAGGGATAATTAACCAGTATTTTACTCTTTTCTGTCGGTCCAGGCGTTTCCTCCTTATCTTTGTCCTTGCAGCTAAGCACTAAAAGCGATAAAATCAGGACTGGAACAAAAAGAAGTAGTCGTTTCATGTTTATTGTATTTTACGTTTCAAGGCTTCACGAAAAAGTGAAATTGGCGACAATGCAAAAGTAACGAATTTGTCTGGTCAAATCTTATGACTCACTATACAAACATCTACGCAAAGGCATTTTTAAGCATATTATTCAGCATCGCGCTGGGTATCTCCGCGGCAACCGCCCAAAACTGCCAGCCCGGTTATGTGCTAAACCCCGTCACGACCAACAACCGTATCGAATGGAATAAATTCCCTGAATTCTCACTTCCCTTCAAAATCCTGTACAGCGGTCCGCGCTTCGGCGACACCCAGTCGCAACCGTTGAAACACGGTTTCAGCCATATTGCGGCATTCAGCGGCCCGGAGCCCGCATCACTCACCGAGCGCCAACGGGCAATGCTTTGGTACGGCGTAGCGACTTCGAGCGGCGACCAGCCCTGGGGCGACAATACCCTCCGCAGCCCGTGGGGCAATGATACGGCCGCCTACCGCAGTTTCTGGGACGCTTACGCCAGCACCATCACGCAAGTAGATGTGGTGTGCCTCGATATCGAACGCATGCAGCGCGAAGACCGCGACATCCTCGCATTGAAATCCAATACACGGATTCCTCAGAATTACCGCAACCTTTCGGACGCCGATTTCCTGGCGACTTACAAAAGAGACATGCGCTGGTGGTACACCGAAGCCGCCAACCGCCTCCGCGCCAAGGGCGTAAAAGCCGCCCTCACGAGTTACAGCGATGTGCCCATCCGCAACACCTGGCTCAACATCACGGCCAACAGCTGGCAGGACTGGACCACCAACCCCGCCCGGACGCATTACCTCACGCAGGACAATTCCGGAAAAGTAGGCGGTAGCGTGTACGACGCAATGGACTTTCTTTCGCCATCACCCTACTATTATTACGGCTATGACCACCCCATAGGCAAGGATTACCTCTCCTACCTGCTATTCTCGATCGAGGCGAATGCGGCGTGGAGCGACAAGCCGATCATTCCGTTTGTATGGCTGCGCGTACACGACAGTTACGACAAGAATATCCCCCTGATCACCGATTTCATGGCCGAGGCCACAGCGATATTTCCCTTTTTCTCCGGCGCAAAAGGGTTGTGGATTTGGGAAAACCCGTTTTTATCGGATGAAAGACAGGAGAATTATGCTCCCTATGAGCATTTCATTTACGGACTTTATCGCTTATCGGAGTTCAAGGACATGCTCGAAGGCGATTACGACCTGGTAATCCCGATGTCGGCGCGGGATCATATGGAACAGCAAAACCCCGTTTGGCGTGGAATTGTAAAAAACAACCATATCCTGATCGCCGCACAGAACCCCTACGCCGCCGACAACGCCACCACGTCGATCACCGTTTCTTACCAGAACTGGGCCCGAAACATTACTTTGAAAGGGAAGGAGGTATTCCTCTGCAAATTCGACCTGAACGACACCGTGAACGGCGTAGAGCCGACGCTGGACCTGGTGAATGTGTTTCCCAACCCCGCTGCGCGGGAGCTGAACGTTTCGCTGGAAGGCATAAATGGGGTAACTGACGTCGACTTTGCATTGACTAACAGCAAGGGACAAATTTTCCTTCAACAACCACTCAAAGCATTCGCCGGCCAATCGCGCACAACCATCCCGCTTCCCCGGCTCGCTGCTGGCATGTATTTTGCCCGGTTTACGACCAATAACCGAACAGTCATTAAAAAAGTGGCGATCCTCCAATAGTCGCTGCGGCCGATATCATGAACCGACTTAGTGAACAAACCAGCCCATATTTGCTCCAACATGCGCACAATCCGGTGGATTGGTATCCCTGGGGCGAAGAAGCATTGTCCAAAGCCAAAAACGAAAACAAGCCGATCCTGGTGAGCATCGGCTACTCGGCCTGCCATTGGTGCCACGTGATGGAACGGGAATGTTTTGAAAAAGAGCCGATTGCAGAAGTCATGAATGCGTATTTCGTATGCATTAAAGTGGACCGCGAGGAGCGGCCCGACGTGGACGCCGTGTACATGGACGCCGTGCAGGCAATGGGCGTGCGTGGCGGATGGCCGCTGAACGTATTCCTATTGCCTGACTCCAAACCTTTTTACGGCGTCACTTACCTCCCGCCCCAAAACTGGGTGCAGCTCCTGAAAAGCATTAATCAGGCATTTACCAACCATTTCGACGAGCTGGCCGATTCGGCGGAAGGCTTCGTTCAGAATATGATCGCTTCCGAAAGCCAGAAATACGGGCTGGTGGAGGGCACCGTGCATTTCAATGCCGACGATCTGGATGTGATGTTCGAGCAAATCCAGCGGCATTTCGATACGCAAAAAGGCGGTATGGACCGTGCGCCGAAGTTTATGATGCCGTCGATCTACAAATTCCTGCTGCGTTATTTTGATGTCAGCCAAAACCCCGAGGCGCTGGCACAGGTGGAACTTTCGCTCAACCGCATTGCTCTCGGCGGCATTTACGACCATGTCGGCGGAGGCTGGGCGCGGTACTCGGTGGATGAGGACTGGTTTATTCCGCATTTCGAAAAGATGCTTTATGACAATGCGCAGTTGCTGAGCGTGTACGCCGAGGCCTATTCACTCACCCAAAATCCATTGTACGCCAGTCGCATCGAGCAAACCATTCAATGGCTTTCCGCAGAAATGCGCAGCGCCGATGGCGGCTTCTTTTCCGCGCTGGACGCTGATAGTGAAGGTATTGAGGGAAAGTTTTACATCTGGACGCAACAGGAACTCCAATCAGTACTCGGCGAAGATTTCGATTGGTTTTCCAAACTTTATAACATTTCCGCACAGGGAAACTGGGAGCACGGCTATAATCACCTGCACCTCACCGAACCTGTGGAGCATGCTGCCAAAACAGCGGGCATTCTAACCGACGATTTCGCGGGCCGGTATGAAAATGCAGTGACCAAACTGGCCGAAAAGCGCCGTGAACGCGTGCGGCCCGGCCTGGACGACAAGATACTCGCTTCATGGAACGGCTTGCTGATCAAGGGACTAACGGATTGCTACCGCGCATTGGGCCACGAAGAGATACGCGAGCTGGCGATCGGCACGGGGCATTTCATTGCCGGAAAAATGACTACCGGCAGCAAATTGAATCACAGTTTCAAAAACGGCGTGGCTACCGTCACCGGCTTCCTGGAAGACTATGCGGCGGTCATCGAAGGTTATCTCGGACTTTATCAGATCACATTCGAAGAGGATTGGCTGCAAAAAGCACAGCAGCTGACGGAATACGCACTGAGCAACTTTTACGATCAGTCGGAAGGTTTCTTCCATTTCACCGATGCCTACGGCGAAGCGCTGATCGCCCGCAAAAAGGAGCTGTTCGACAATGTCATCCCCGCTTCAAACTCCATCATGGCCCAGAACCTTTACACGCTGGGTAAAATGCTCGACCGCGACGATTACATCGAAATATCGGACAAAATGCTTTCCAAAATGACCAAACTACTCCTCGCGGACGTGCAGTGGGTCACCAACTGGGCTGCATTATACTGCCAGCGGGCCGTCCCCACTGCCGAAATAGCGATCGTAGGCGGCGATGCCGATGCCATGCGGAAGGACCTGGACCGTTTTTTTATCCCCAACAAAATTGTGATGGGCACAAGTACTTCCTCCACCCTGCCGCTGCTGCTGAACCGGACGGATATCAATGCCAAAACGGCGATTTACGTCTGCTACGACAAAACCTGTCAGTTGCCAGTCACCAAAGTGGAAGAAGCGCTCGATCAGTTGGCCGGCGTTTAAAGCAGCGGAAAATAGCGGTCGCGGATTACCTGCATGTGGTGAAGCGGGTGGCCGAGAATCACAAATCCCAATGCGAGCGGTGATATTTCCGCTTGATTGGCAGTGCCCAGGCGTGTCAGCATTACGTCGTCCATATTGCGGAACAACGTGATCGTGCTGCGGCGCACTTCCCGGAATTCCTCCATCAGATCGTCGATCGTCCGGTGCGCGGCCAGCGTGTGCGCAGCGAGGATGGCCTCATCATAACCCGCGAGCGGTGTTGCGTCATTCCTGGAAAAACGCAGGGCGCGGTAGGCCATAATACGTTCATTGTCAATTACGTGCTGCAAAATATCCCTGATGGTCCATTTACCCGCTTCATAAATGCTGTCGCCGAGGGCGGCCAGGCGGGAGGTGTCGCTGTAAATTTGGTCGGGCGTGTA
Source organism: Dyadobacter fermentans DSM 18053 (assembly GCF_000023125.1). NCBI lineage: Bacteria > Pseudomonadati > Bacteroidota > Cytophagia > Cytophagales > Spirosomataceae > Dyadobacter > Dyadobacter fermentans. Next base: position 25,264 of record NC_013037.1, on the reverse strand, counting down.
TTTCTCGAATCCTTCCGCGAGGCCGATATCGTCGACGAGATTGATGTAACGGTCGAAAAAAGCGGGCATCGGCACTATTTCAGATCTTTTCATGGTGTTTATGAATGATTAATGGATTCGGCGGTAAGGATAATCGACGCGGCGCATGCGTGACTCGATTTCACCTTCTATATAGGCATAAAGCGAATCTTTTGATTTAAAATCATACACGATCCGCTTTGGAAAATCGTGTTGCAGGTTCTCGAAGACAAACCGGTTGCCCTCGATCGATTTAAGTTTGAACAACACTTCCTTATCATCATTCTGCTGGATGGCCACCGGCGCGTATATGATTTCGGTCCCTTGCAGATAAAGCCGCACTTTTTCAAGCGGCATCGTATCGCCGTTCGACACCGTGTAACTCAGACCGGCGAACTCCTTCGCACTCCTTCGCTGCCAGGTTTCATATATGTCACCTTTGGTACGTTTAGTGTGCCAGGTTCCGACAATAGGCTTCAATTTCTCAAAGTCCTTCTGGCTGAATATGCTGTCCCCTGAAAACCCGCACAACAGAAGAAAAAGGGCGCAGAGTTGCCTTCCACTCACAGGAATCCAGCAGGAACAGGATGCTTTCATAACTTTTCGGGTTTCGTAATGGCTGTGTCAAGATAATAAATTTTGCCGCTGGTAGCGCTTCACGCCGACTGCACATTGTTGAAATACAAATGAATAACCTAATCATCCTATAACAAATAACCACTGGTTACTATATTTTACAGAAAATGAGGACGTTAATGCTGCGCGAAGGGCTTGTATATATGTATCTTAAATGCTTACATTTGGTTATAAATCCTCTTTAAAAATTGAGAAGAACGGCGTCGATAGGGTTACTGGCACTCCTGCTCTACAACATGTTTGGGCTGAGCCTTGCTGTTCTTTACTTTGAAAAAGACTACCAGATCGCCGCATCCGACGGGCCCTTTGAAGAGAAGGTCATGAAGATGCACCTGCCGTCCCTGCCTTATGCCGAGAATCTCGAATTTGATGAAAAACTGGAAGGCCTGATCCGTCAGGACGGGCAGTTTTATAATGCGACCCGCATTTTGCATGAAAACGACACACTTTACGTGACACTGCAAACCAACGAGGCCGCTAGGGACCATTTTTTTGAACTGGCTAATGCGGCCCAGGTCCTGAACGAACCGCATGCGGATGTTCCCAAAAGTCCTTACGGAAAAGCCATGGAACTGCTGGGCAGTCTACTGAAAATCTACATTCCCAATACCGGTAAATTCGCTTTCTTTTTCCAGGACAACAGCGGAAAAACCGTGACCAAGGGCTGCAATTCCTACAAGGAAGCGTGCTACCTGCCGTTCCAGATTGCCCTGGCCTCCCCGCCACCCGAGCCTCGCCAGGCCTAGCCTGACTTTCAGCGCTTTACCGACGACTCTCTCGCCGTGGCCGGCATGCGCTGCCCTATTACGTCCCTTTCACGACGTTCCAACTTCTTAAATTCAATCCTATGATGCATTCTTTACTTCATAAAGGGCTGCGTTTGCTGGGCATATTGCTCGCGTTCGCCGGCTCGCTTCCCTCCGCTTATGCCCAAATGCCGAACGACGCCATTTATATGGGCAAAAAAACGGCCTGCCTCGCGGTTTCCTACACGCATAGCTCGTGGGACCAATACTGGGAAAACTCGCTGAAACGTGAAAACCTCAATATCGGCACGCATACAACGCAGAGCGTCATGCCCATGCTCGCCGTAGGTATCACCAAAAACCTGAACGCGATTGTGGCCCTGCCATACGTGTGGACACGCGCCAGCACCGGTAACCTGATGTGGCAAAAAGGTGTCCAGGATGCTTCATTGTGGCTCAAATACCGTTTTTTGAATAAATCGGGTTTCTCACTGCACGCCATCGGCGGCGCATCGCTTCCGGCATCCGACTACATTCCCGACTTCCTGCCCATGTCCATCGGTATCCAATGCCGGACGGCCACCGCGCGGTTACTGGCCAGCTACCGCCACACCAGCGGCATTTACCTCACCGCTTCCGGGTCGTATATTTTCAGAAGTAAAATCAACATCGACCGCGACTCCTACCAGGCCGACGACAAGTTGTACAACACCAGTAAAGTGTCCGTGCCCAATGCATATGACGCTTCGGCGCGGCTTGGCTACCTGAAAAAAGCCATCCAGGCAGAGGCGTTTGTGGAATACGGCGCCTGTGACGGCGGCGACAATATCCGCCGCAACGATATGCCGTTCCCGACCAACAATATGAAGTCGACCGTGGCAGGCGTGTATGCCAAGTTTCAGCCTAAAAACATAGGCGTCAATGCCCGTGCATCGCATGTGCTTTCCGGACAGAATGTAGGCCAGAGCACCGCATTTTCGGTAGGCGTGCTGTACCAGTTCCGCTATGCGAAAGAAGCTAAAAACTAATATTCCATCAGAAACAATGAAAATCAACTATATCTCCTTTCGGCAATCGATCACGCGACTGGTACTTCCGGCCCTGGCAGTGACATTGCTTTGGTCATGCTCCAAAACCGTCGACGAACCCACCGCGGGAATCAACACGCCATCCAGCCTGGACGAAAATGCGGGTAAATGGAAACCCTACGTGCTCGCATCATCCGACGAAATTGCCGTAGCCCAGCCCAAAGAAGCTACATCCGACGACTATAAGGCTGAGCTCAAAAAGGTGAAAGACCTGACCGAATCGGTCACGCCTCAGCAGCGTGAGCAAATCAACTATTGGGGCGCAGGCGCCGTGTACCGTTGGAACGAAATCGCGCGCGAACTTTGCGCCCGCTACAATAGCCCGCCGGCTTCCAATGCGGATGGCAAATACCCCATTCCCGATGCCACCAAGCCGCTGCAAGACCCCAAGTTCCCGTTCGCTAACCCGCCCTACGCCGCCCGTGCATTGGCATACCTGAGCGTAGCGCAATATGACGCGCTCGTGGCTGCATGGAATTATAAATTCAAATACAACCGCAAAGCGCCTTCCAAAAACGACACGTCCATTAAAGCGCTCCTGCCCGTGAGCGACCTTCCGTCCTACCCTTCGGAGGACGCGGTGGTAGCGGAAGCTTCGGTAGTAATCCTGAAAGCGATGTTTCCGGGCGAAGTGCCGTTTCTGGAAGCAAAACTTGCAGAGCATAAGCAAAGCAGAATTGCAGCAGGTATGAATGTCGAAAGCGACATGCTCGCAGGCGCGGAACTGGGTAAGGCTGTGGGAGCGAAAATCATGGGACGCGCCCGGACCGACAAAATGGGCAGTGCCAACAACCAGGCGCAAACCGCGGCAATGATCGCCAATGCGAGGAAAATCGGCGTTACAGAGCCTTGGGTAAGCCAGGAGTTTCCGCCTCGTCCGCCAATGCTTCCCACTTACGGCTTCGTAAAACCCTGGAACTTCGACTCTGCGACCGTCGTTGCGCTCCGCCCCGAGGCGCCGCCGGTGATCGGCAGCCCGGCATTTCAGAAAGACATGAACGAACTGCTCGACATTGCTAAAAAGCAAACCCGTGAGCAGGCACGCATTGCCAGCTTCTGGTCCGACGGCGTGGGCAGCTACACACCGCCCGGCCACTGGCACCGCAAAGGCGCCGAATTGTGCCACGAAAACAAATACAGCGAAGTACGCACCGCACGTACGCTGGCATTGCTCGGTACCACCATGCAAGACGCCGGCATTTGCTGCTGGGACGTGAAGTATTACTATTACTACCCACGCCCGAACCAAATGAGCAGCAAAATCAAAACGTCCGTCGGGCTGCCTAATTTCCCGTCGTACACGTCCGGTCACTCGACCTTCTCAGGTGCCGCCGCCGAGGTACTCGCGCACATTTTCCCCGCTAACAAAAAAGAAGTCGACGACATGGCCTCCGAAGCTTCCATCTCCCGGATCTACGGCCTGATCCACTACCGCTTCGACTGCGAAGTTGGACTCGCATCAGGCCATAAAATCGGCGGATACGCAGTAGCGCGCGCGAAGACGGATGGTGCGGAGTAGTGCGTTTGGACTTAAAACTGAAAAATCCTTGTCAATCGACAGGGATTTTTCAGTTTTAAGCGTTTTCAAATCGGCCTATCCCCCGTCAGCCGCTTGCCTTGCAGGAGCATTTCGATCATTTTGGCGATGCGGGATACTTTGGTTTCGTCTTTTTTGGCGGCGTAGACCCAGTCGCGGTATTCTTTTTGGGCGCCTTCGGCGAGTTTTTGGAAATTGGCCCAGGCTTTCGGCTCGTCTTGGAGGCATTCGATAAGTTCTTCCGGGATGGTCAATGCCGATTCGTCGGCATAGAGGACGACCGTCACCCAATCGCCGGCCTCCTTTTTGATCTTTTTTCGAATTTCCGCTTTTACGGGAAGGAAAAGCTGGCCTGTTGCCATCGACATCAGGTTGCAGCCCATCAGCTCATAGTCGTCGATTCGCCCTTTTACCTTGACTAATCCAGCCTTTTTGGGAATGTCTTTCCGGATTTCAGAGATGACAATGAACGTCCAGCCGCCTTTGCCGGCCATCCGTTGCAATTGGTACTTCTTGCTGACCAACAATTCTTCCATTATTTCTTCTTTTTCGAAGATTTGGCAAATTGGTTGAACCCAATGCACTTTTCGATCCACCAATTGAAAGCATCCTGCGAAGAATAGGCCTCCGGGCTTACATACACATACCCGATCGCTGTCCGGCCGTTCATGACCATTGGCTCCACGCCATTCTTTTCGAGGGCGGCTTCAAACTCGTCCGGACCAATCCGGCATAGCAGCACGTCGTTGCGGACGCAAACGCATAATTTGTCGTCGACCATAAAAGCAAGTCCCTGGAAGAGGATCTTCTCTTCCAGGGACCGACCGGCCAGGTGACCGGCCAGCGATTCGCGAATCCGGTTTGCTACCCGTTCGTCGTAGGCCATAATTATGAGATGTTGTTAATGTCGAAAGGTAATTTCCGAAGCCGCTTGCCGGTCGCCGCGAAAATCGCATTGCCTAATGCCGGTGCGATCGGCGGCAGGCCGGGCTCTCCCACTCCGCCGGGGACAGCGCCGCTGTCGACGATGTGGATCTCCATCGGTGGCGTCTCATTCATGCGCATGACATTGAACTGATGGTAGTTCGTTTGGTCGCAAATGCCGTTCGTGAATGTAATGCCGTCCTTGATCGCCGCGGTAAGGCCCATCACGATGTTGCCTTCCGTTTGCGCCTTCACGTTGTCGGGGTTCACATAATAGCCGCAGTCGATGACCGACACCACTTTATCGATTTTCACACCATTATCCTTTTTGGAAACGGTAATGCAGCATGCCGAAATACTGCCGAACGATTTGAACACCGCAAGGCCCTTGCCGGTGCCTGCCGGCAGTTTTTCGTCCCAGTTTGCCTTCTCGGCCAATGTATCGAGCACTTTTTTGAAACGGTCGTCGGGCAGGATTTCCAGTCTCGCTTTGAGCGGGTCCTTCTTCGCCAGATGCGCGAGTTCATCGATAAAGCATTCCTGGCCCCATCCGAAGTTGGACGCGTACACCGATCGCCACCACACTACGGGAATGTCGGTTTTGACATTCGTCCAGCTGATTTTGGAAGCGGTCCCAAACTGGTATTTGTTATTTCCTGTACTGATTTCTTCGCTCAGCCATGGATCCGCCTCGTCGTCTTTCAGGCCTTTGAAAACCTGCCCTACAATGGACTCGCCGATGGCATGGTGATGAAAACCGGTGATCTTTCCGCTTTCCACGAAACCCTGCATGTGGCTGAGCATTCCGGGACGGTAAGGTCCCTGGGTAATGTCGTCCTCCCGCGTCCAGATTACTTTTACAGGCTTTTTCAGTTCCCTCGAAATATGGCAGGCTTCCAGCAGGAAGTCGTGATAAGCCTTGCGGCCGAATGCGCCACCCAGCAAGGTCACATTGATTTTCACCTGCTCGGGTTTCACATTCAGATACCCGCAAACATCGCGCATCGCCCAATCAGGCCCTTGTACGGGTGCCCATATTTCCACCGAACCGTCGTCCTTCACATGCACCACCGCATTCTCGGGCTCGATCGGCGCGTGGGCGAGGAACGGCGTTTCGTAATGCGATTCCAGTTTTTCCATGGCCGTGGCGTATTTGGCATTGAAATCGCCTTTTTCCTCAAAATTCACCCCTTCCTTCTTCGCAGCATCATAAGTAGCAGCGAAATAGCCGGCGGTGTCCACTGTTTTGGCATAATTGCCATTATCCCAATTGACTTTCAATGCATTTTTGCCTTTCAACGCCGCCCACCAGTTGGTAGCTACTACCGCAACCGCCTCCGACTTGCGGTGCGGCATCGTTCGTTCGGTTTTAATCACCTGCAAAACACCTTTCACTTTCTTCGTTTCAGCAACATCGATGGAGGAAACTTTTCCGTGGATCATCGGTGAATGCACGATAGCCGCATACACCATGCCGGGCACGTCTACATCCAGTCCGTACACCGCCTTGCCCGTCACGCGCTCCGGCACGTCGAGGCGCTTGTTATATTTTCCGATGATTTTGAAATCCTTCGGATCTTTGAGCTTGGGCTCTTTGGGAATTTCCAGTTTCGAAGCGTCATCGGCGAGCTCGCCGTAGGAAAGGCTTTTTCCGCTGGCCTTGTGCCATATTTTGCCGTCCTGGGCCACGCATTCGGATACCGGCAGGTTCCATCTTTTGGCCGCGGTGGTCGTCAGCATTTCCCTCGCCGCTGCGCCGGCCTTGCGGATGGGCATCCACAGCTCGCGGACGGAGCTGCTGCCGCCGGAAGTCTGGCTGCCGTATTTCCCCTTGCCGTCGCTTTGCACGATGAGGACTTTTTCGAGACTTACTTCCAATTCCTCGGCCAATAGCGACGGCACGGCCTGCGTGGAGCCCTGGCCCATATCAGGCCGCGGGTTTACCAGCGTAATGTTGCCGGTGGTATCGATAATGATAAAAGGATTGATTTCCAGTTTCAGGACCGCCGGGGCGATCTTTTTCAGGGAGGCGTCCCTGGTAAAGCCCGAAATGCCGACGGCCAGTCCAAGCGAGGTAAAACCGGCGGCTTTCAGGAAGTCGCGCCGCGATGTTTGTGTATTTTCCAATGTTTTTTTGAGGCTAAGGTTAATGAATGGGCCTAGCGTTGTCCGATGCCTTTTTCGGCAACTTTCATTTCCTGCGACGCGCGGTGGATCGCCTTTCTGATCCGGTCGTACGTACCGCACCGGCAGAGGTTTCCGCTCATGGCGGCGTCGATATCGGCGTCGGTGGGGTTCGGATTGGATTTCAGGAGAGCGGTCGCTGACATGATCTGCCCCGACTGGCAATAGCCGCATTGCGGCACCTGCTCTTCGATCCAGGCTTTCTGAATAATGCTCATCTTGCCTTCCCCGATGCCTTCGATCGTCGTGATCTTGTCGTTTTTGCCGATACTCGAAACGGGCGTCTGGCAAGCGCGGGCGGGTTGACCGTTCAAATGGATCGTGCAAGCGCCGCAAAGCGCCATTCCGCATCCAAATTTAGTCCCTTTCAAATCGGCAAAGTCGCGTATCACCCAAAGCAGCGGCATATCGGGTTCCACATCGACTTTCACCTTTTTGCCATTCAATGATAGGTTGTATACAGCCATGGTGATGGTGATGAAGATTTAATGAGAGTGGTGAATAATCTTGTAAAATATCGCAAAATCCCTGACTTTTACAACAAATGTGGAGCTAACTCAGGCTTTTAGAAAAATAAGCTGACCGAGGTGGTAAGCCTCATGATTAGTCCTGTTAATCAATATATTAAGCTTGTTGCGATGCGGCTCTCGTGCGAAATCCTCATCGGATATCGCATTATGCTTTGTGAACCATTCCTCGGCATCAAGTTCGGTGAAGTAGCGGGTTAATACTGCATTCAGGTTGGCCCATTGGGCTTTCAGGTCGGCTACCGAGGGAATTTCTTCAAATGTACGGTCGGGGTCTTTCACGAAAAGATGGTCGAGTTCCGGGTAAAGGCGTTCTCCCAGCCCGAGAAGCGAAATCATACCGTCGTTTACTGCAATCAAATGTCCCAGCAAATACACTGCGCGGTTTTTACCTTCGGCGACGGGCTCGGCTAAACGTTCTTCGGGCAATTTGGCCAGCCAGCCGTTCAGGCGCTGGTTTTGCAGCTCCCAGTTAGAGACTACCATTCTGACAAATAATTCTCTGGCAGCTTTCAGGGCTGTGGTTTCGTCCTGCGTATTCATGGTGAAGGTTTCTGGATGTTTGGTGGTTAAAAAAACGGATCGGCTCCGATTTCGACAACAACATCCGCTGCGGCAAGGATCGCTGGCAGGCTTATTTATTTTTTGTTAATACCTGTAAAATGTGTTTCGCTAAGGATTGCGCCAGGAAACGCCTATTAGTTTGTAGCCTTTGTTGGTACGCAGGAAGGTGTATTGTTCCTGGAAATCAAGCCAAAAGCGCAATAATTCCATTGTAGTTAGGCACCATATCTTTATATTTCAGTGTTCTATGAGCCAGAAAGAATGATACCGCTATGGAAAAAGTAAGGAAATACAGCAGTTTTAAGGCAATGAAGGATACCGCCACCAGCGGTGAAGTCAGTACTGCTGTACTCGCAGAGAGGCACCGAAAGTTTGAAAGCTTCATCGATCTTCTGAGAGGCGACAATCCGCCAGAGAAATCGCAGCAACCTGTAAGGCAACCGAAGTAAGGATTACCTGAATGCTTGATTTCAACTCCCTTCCCCGGATTATAACATCATTAAACAATCATAGGGTTGAACACATGATCGTGGGTGGTTTTGCTGTGTCCTATTACGGGTACATCCGCATATCAATGGCGCGCAATTCAAATCTTTTTTAAAATTCGATTTGGCGGATTGCACTCTGGATCTGAACCCCTCCATTAAAGCGCCTATCCGGTTTAGGGACGCTTACAACCGGCGAACTTCCTTCAAGCGCGACCTTCGCCACGCCTTTCATTGCCTCTATCAAAAGCCTTAAAAGAATGCATTTCCGGCACATTTCTCTTATTTTTACCCATGAACCTTTCCCTAATCCTTACTCCGACCGCATGATTACCAACGACGCCGTAGTGCTCGGACTCTTAATGCTTATTCTGGCCGGCATATTTTTCACGGCTTCACAGCCCGGCTGGAAACGGTTTTACAACATCATTCCTCCCTTGCTGCTTTGCTACTTCATACCGGGTTTGCTCAACTCGCTGGGCATTGTCAACGGCGCGACGTCGCAGCTCTATCCGGTCGTTTCGAAATACTTTCTCCCCGCGTGCCTTGTGCTTTTCACCGTCGGAATGGACTGGAAATCGCTCACCAAGCTCGGCCCGAAAGCGTTGGCAGCGATGCTGATCGGCACGGCGGGCATTATGATTGGTGGGCCGGTGGCATTATGGATCGTCAGCACCATCAGCCCGGCGACGGTGGCAGGTGAAGGGGCCGACGCCGTCTGGCGCGGACTGGCGACGATCGCAGGCAGCTGGATCGGCGGCGGGGCTAATCAGACTGCATTACGGGAAGTATTTCATCCAAGCGATGCATTATTCTCTCAGATGGTGGCTGTCGACGTGCTCGTTGCAGAACTCTGGATGGCCGCATTGATATATGGAGCCGGCATTGCCTCGCGTGTGGACGCATTCCTGGGCGCGGATAGCCGCACGGTGCAGGAGGTGAGGGAACATATGGATTCGGAACAAAAGGCCAACGAACAAAACCCGATGCTGCGGGATTACATTTTCCTCGCGGCGGCAGGCTTCGGTGCGACAGGGGTAGCCCATGGTTTAGCGGAAATTATTACGCCCTATTTATCAGCCAACTACCCGGCGCTCGAAAAATACAGCCTTACTTCCAACTTTTTCTGGGTGATCAGCATTGCTACATTAATCGGCATCCTGCTCTCCCTCACGCCCGCACGTAAGCTGGAACATTATGGCGCGTCAAGATTGGGCTCGGTGTTCCTCTATGTGCTGGTTGCAACCATTGGAATGCAAATGGATCTCGGCGCTGTTGCCGACAATCCAGGGTTATTTGCCATTGGATTAATCTGGATTTCAATCCACGGCATTATCCTCGTTATCGCCTGCAAATGGCTAAAAATACCGTTCTTTTTCCTGGCGGTGGGCAGTCAGGCCAACGTGGGCGGCTCTGCTTCGGCATCGGTGGTAGCGGCGGCATTTCACCCATCGCTGGCGCCCGTAGGCGTGCTGCTGGCTATTTTAGGGTATGCAATCGGAACTTATGGAGGGTATTTGACTGCTTTAATGATGCAATGGATCAGCACCTAAACATTGACTGACATGGAAGACAACAGCAAACTCGATAAAATCGTCGAAGCGCGGATGAAGCTCAAAGCCCGCTTCGAACAGCAAATGGCGGAAACGCCGTCGGTTTCGGACACAAAGCCGATGGGCACTGGCGAGCCGAACCGCCACGGGATGCCACAATTGCCTGTCGGGCAATACAAAACGCATAAATGGCCGGTACTCGACCTGGGTTTCAAACCAGACATTCACCTTAGCAAATGGAAGCTCGTTATTGACGGCGAAGTGGAATCTCCGATCACATTAACCTGGGACGAGTTCATGGCATTGCCTCAAACCAGCGATGTCAGCGATTTTCATTGCGTTACCACTTGGTCGCGCATGGATGTGCCCTGGGTAGGCGTCCGTCTGGCTGACATTGCCGCATTAGTCATGCCAAAACCGAGCGCTACGCACGTGCTTTGTCACGGCTATGATAAATACACGACCAATCTTTCGCTGGAAGAAGCATTGAAAGAGGATGTGTTGCTTGTCCACACCGCCGACGGCAAACCGCTCGAACGCGATCACGGCGGCCCGGTGCGAATGATCACCCCGCAGCTCTACGCCTGGAAAGGCAGCAAATGGATCAGCCGCATTCAGTTTTTACCTAAAAACCAATTGGGATTCTGGGAGTTGAGGGGATATTCCAACACGGCCTACCCGTGGAGGAACGATCGGTATAGCTGATCCTGCAATTCACCAGACTAAGCCTGATCAAAGATCCAAAACCAGCCCGTCGTACGCCAAATGCACGTGCGGCGGTAATTCGCTTTCCACCACGGCATGAAGGCCGAGTTTATGGCTGATGTGCGTGAGGTAAGCCTGCGGCACGTTCAGTTTATCAATGAGGTCGAGGGCTTGTGAAAGTGTGAAATGCGATAGATGCGGCTCTTTCTGCAGGGTATCGAGCACCAGCACCCGCGAACCTTTGATTTTTTCCTGCTCTTCTTCGGAAATATAGTTGGCGTCGGTAATGTAGGTAAAATCGCCGATGCGGAAGCCGTAAACAGCAAGTTTGTGGTGCATTACCTCAATGGGCGTAAATGTCATGCCTTCCACCTCGAAAGGCCGGTTCTCGATCGGATGAAGCGAGAAATGCGGCACTCCCGGATACCTTTTATCGGAGAATGCATAAGCGAATTCGGTCTGGATCTGGTTGAGTACTTCCAGCCGGCCGTAAAGCGGGATGTCCATCTGCTGGCGGTGGTTGAACGCCCTGATGTCGTCGAGCCCGGCCGTGTGGTCCTTATGCTGGTGGGTGAAAATGGCGGCGTCGAGACTGCGTACATTGGCCCGCAGCATTTGCTGGCGGAAATCGGGGCCGGTATCGATCACGAACGACTTTCCGTGGACCTGAATCCAGACGGAAGTCCGTAAACGCTTGTCGTGCTGGTCATTAGAACGGCAAACGACACAATCGCAGGCAATAACGGGTATTCCCTGCGATGTGCCGGTTCCAAGAAATGTAATCCTCATCAGGTATTATTCTGTCAGATGCGCCACCACTTCAACCAGGCGGTCAAAATTCAATGGCTTCATCAGCGCATCGTCAAATCCTGCATCTTTGAAATCTTCGTCTGAATAGTTTTTGGCATTACCCGTAATCGCCACGATCGGCGTTTTGGCCTTTTTCTCGTCGGGCAATTTGCGGATGCTTCTTGCACATTCCATTCCATCCATCACAGGCATATTGATATCCAGAAGAATAATATCAAAATCCTCTTTTTCAAGCAATTGCAGCACTTGCTCGCCGTTTTTCACGGAAGTGATTTCATAATGCTGAAATTCAAGAATCTTCCTTGCCAGGTTTTGAATTACTGAACTGTCTTCGGCAATGAGTACTCGTTTCGTGTATGACATACGATGGGGCAGGTATTGTGTTTAAGTTTTTTCCCAGGTCAATTTAGATATATTTCAATCAACATCGCAAACCCGATGGACGCGAAGATTCAAAATTATTCCAAAAAAGTAAATAAACCTTCCATACTTTTTCAAAGCGCGCGATCGGGTGCTAAGTTTGCAGTCCGATTACCCAATTATCCTTGTTATGTTCAAAAATAAAGTCATCCGATACAGCACGATCGCCATGTTCATCGCGATCCTCGCCTATCTCATCATCGAAAACATGGGCGGCAGCAGCAGCTCCGACGACGCCGTGGCAGCCAACCCCGCATTATATAAAACCAAGCTCCTCGAAGAACGTGCCGCCAAGGACGAGCAGTTCAAAACGGGCGACGACTCGCCTATCAAGGACAAGGATAGCTTCCACGGCCTCCACTACTTCGAACCCAACCTCGGCTACCGCGTGAAAGCAACCATTTCGCCTTACATGCAGGACGATAAGGAGGTAACCGTTAAATATACTGACGGATCGAGCGAGAAATACGAGAAATACGGTTATGCCAACTTCTCCGTGGAAGGTCAGGCGCAAAAGCTGCTGCTATTGAAGAGCGAAGGCACCATTTCCGTGCTTTTCCGCGATGCCACCAGCGGCAAGGAAACCTACGGCGGCGGCCGCTACCTCGATTATCCCGTGGACCAGATCAAAAACAACACCATTGTGCTCGACTTCAACAAGGCGTATAACCCCTATTGTGCGTACCAGGAAAGCTACGCCTGCCCGGTGCCTCCTGCCGAAAACACGCTGAGCGTAGCCATTCAGGCAGGCGAAGTGACCGAGGAGGCTTCGCACCAGGAATAACGGGTACTGATAAAAAACACGCACGCGGGGTGCAATGCCCGAATGCCGTTCAAACTAAATCATTAATTTTGCAAACAGGCCGCATTTCCCGCGCCTGAATTTTTATTGTTATTAAAGCATTCGCATGAAGATCTCTTATAAGTGGCTTAAAGATTTAATTGAACTAAACGAATCACCCGCGGAAATTGACCGGCTGCTAACCGGCACCGGGCTGGAAGTCGAAGGTATTGAAGAGATCGAATCGATAAAAGGCGGCTTGCAGGGCGTGGTGATCGGTGAAGTGCTGACGCGTGAAAAACACCCGGAAGCCGACCGCCTGAGCCTGACAACCGTGGACGTTGGCGGCGAAACGCCCCTATCCATTGTGTGCGGCGCGCCGAACGTGGCCGCGGGCCAGAAAGTGATCGTCGCAACGGTAGGCGCCACATTATACCCGACCGGCAGCGATCAGCCGCTCGTTTTGAAAAAATCCAAAATCCGTGGCGCATTGTCAGAGGGGATGATCTGCGCCGAGGACGAACTGGGCGTTGGCACTTCCCACGACGGCATTCTCGTACTCGATACGGACTTACCGAACGGCACGCCTGCCGCTGAATATTTCGGCATTTCTTCCGACTACCTGATCGAGATCGGCCTCACGCCCAACCGTGCGGACGCAGCATCGCATTACGGTGTCGCGCGTGATTTGAAAGCGGTTTTGAAGCGTGAAATCACGCTGCCTTCCATTGAGGCATTTAAGACAGACAATCAAAACCTGCCGATTCCGGTAGAGGTTCGCAATACGGAGGCTTGTCCGCGCTATACTGGTCTGACCATTTCGGGCATTACTGTGACGGAATCGCCGGAATGGCTGAAACAGCGCTTGCAAACGATCGGAATCCGGGCGATCAACAACATTGTAGACATTACCAACTACGTTTGCCACGAGCTCGGCCAGCCGATGCACGCATTCGATGCGGACAAGGTTTTGGGTAAAAAAGTGATTGTTACTACCGTTGCTGAGGGCACGCCGTTTGTGACTTTGGACGGGATCGAGCGCAAAATTTCGGCCAACGACCTCATGATTTGCAGCGAGGGTGTGGATGGCAATCCCGAACCGATGTGCATTGCCGGCGTTTTCGGCGGATTGACATCCGGCGTTACGGAAACGACGACTTCCATTTTCCTCGAATCGGCCTATTTCTCACCCGTGTGGGTGCGCAGGACGGCGCAGCGTTTCGCATTGAAAACCGATTCTTCGTTCCGTTTCGAACGCGGCACCGACCCGAATATGCCGCTTTTCGCATTGAAACGCGCTGCATTGCTTATCCAGAAGGTAGCTGGCGGCAGCATTTCGTCCGACATTATCGACCTTTACCCGGAGCCCATTGCGGATTTCAAGGTAAATATCAAAAACAGGAACATCGACCGGCTGATCGGCAAATCTTTGGAAAAAGATCTGATCAAAAGCATTCTGGAAAGCCTCGATATCCAGGTTACTGATGAAACCGAAACCGGTTTCACGGCGATTGTGCCGCCTTACCGCGTGGACGTGCAGCGCGAGGCCGATGTGATCGAAGAGATTTTGCGCATTTACGGCTTCGGTCAGGTGGAACTTTCGGACGCATTGAGCTCCGATTACATCTCGGATTTCCCGGTTAACGACCCGGAAAAGCTGAAACTGCGCGTTTCGGAACTGCTGGTCGGCAATGGTTTCAATGAAATGATCAACAATTCATTGACCAAACCCGAGTACCAGGCCATTTTGGGCGAAAGCCTGGCAGGAACCCCTGTAAAAATCCTGAACTACCTCAGCGAAGACCTCTCGGTAATGCGCCAGACGCTGCTTTTCTCCGGCCTGGAAGTGATTGCTTATAACAGCAACCGCCGCCAGAAGGATTTGAAAGTATTCGAATTTGGCAAAACCTACCACGAAATCGACGGCAAATTCATCGAGAAAGAGCGCCTTTCGGTGTTCGTGACGGGCAATATCACCCAGGAAAGCTGGTTTGAAAAGTCTCGCGAGGTTGTTTTCCATGACCTGGCGGCATTTGTAAACCAGGTGCTGACCTCGATGAAAATCCGCGACGTGCAAAAGCAGGAAGCCGACAGTGCCGTTTTCAAAAGCGGATTGACATTGCTTGCCAATAAAAAACCGGTAGTATCCTTTGGATTACTGAATGCGGCCGTTGCCAAAAAGCTGGATATCAAAGCACCGGTTTACTACGCCGACTTCGACTGGGAATACCTGCTGCGCCAATACAATGCGGCCGTTGAATATGCAGAAGTGCCGAAGTTCCCCGAAGTGCGCCGCGATCTTTCGGTGGTACTGAACAAAAAAGTGACCTTCGAGGAGCTGCGCCAGGCCGCTTTCAAAACCGAACGCAGCCTGCTGCGCGCCGTGAACGTGTTCGATGTGTACGAAGGCGCCAACCTGGAAGGCAAAAAGTCGTATTCGATCAGCTTCATTTTGCAGGACGAGCAGCAAACGCTCACCGACAAGGTGATCGACAAAACGATGCAGCGCCTCATTGCAACCTACGAAAGGGAATTTGAAGCGGTGATCAGAAAGTAAACAACAGTTTTTCATTGTCGGATTTTTTCAGTTGGGAAAAATGGAGAGGACTACCGAACGAATTATCGAACACAAACTATCCGACGTCGAGAAAAAACTCGAAATCCTGATCAATCACAAAGAGAAATTAAACTGGTCGATCTCAGAGCTCCAGCGTGAAAACGCGGAGCTTCGGGCCGCCAATGCGAAGCTCACGGAAGAGTCGAAAGAAATAAGGAAAAAATACACCTCTTTAGAAAAAGACTTTAATAAGTCTAAAAGTTTCGCTAAACTTGTCACTAGTAAACTGACACCAACAGGCGCAATTGCCGAACTGAAAGAATCAGTTGAAAGATATATCCAGGAGATCGATAAGTGCATCGAATTGCTTGAAGATACCTTATGAAAAAAAATAGCATACCTAATCCAGACGTTTCTGTCTTTATAAAACTGCTGGACAGAGGTTTCAAACTGAGCGTTCCGGCGGATCAGGAGAAATTTTACAGGGATGGGTATGAGGTGTTCATGCAGCGAGTGCAACAGCATAAAGAAAAAGGGAAAGTATACGGTGATATAGAGGCCATTGCATTGACTTCTATCGAATGCCTGGTGGCATTGCAACGGAACCAGGAAGAAATGGACGACCTGGTGTTAGCTTTTAAAAGCAGAGTGGAAAAACTGGACGAAAAGATCGCCAGCGCTATTGAGAGCTGAAACCCATACCTAACCCTTTGATTTTTACAGTATCTGCAAAAATATACTTTCAATTTCTTCCTTTTTCGGCATTTCAACGCGGGTGTAGTCGGTAAAACCAACTATATATAACCATTATTGAAATGTCAAATTCTTTGTTCTTCATCGTCATCCTGTCCGATATCATCGCCGTAGGGGTGGGTATTTTTGCAGGTAAGTACATTTTTCAGCGATCATTCGACGCAAAGGAAAAGGAAGCCCAGGACCGTGCCGCTGAGATTCTGCGGAATGCCGAAGTAGCAGCCGAAAACATCAAAAAAGACCGCATTCTAGAAGCAAAAGAAAAGTACCTCCGCCTCAAATCGGAATTCGAAGAAGACGCCAACAAGAAGCGCAGCATTCTGCAAAGCAACGAGCAGAAACTCAAACAGCGCGAACAGAGCCTGAACCAGAGCATGGAACAAACCAAGCGCAAGGAAAACGAGCTCGATAACCTCAAAAACAACCTCAATTCGCAACTCGAAGCAGCGACCAAGCGCCGCGAAGAAGCCGAAAAATCCCTCCAACAGCAGGTTGCCCAGCTGGAAAAAATCGCAAACCTTACCGCCGAGCAAGCCCGCGAACAACTCGTGGACGCATTGAAGGCCGAAGCCGAAACCCGCGCGGGATCATATATTAAGAGTGCCATGGAAGAAGCACGTCTGACTGCCACCAAAGAGGCGAAAAAGATTGTGATCGAAACCATCCAGCGCACCGCCGCCGAGCACGCGATCGAAAACTGCGTGTCGGTATTCAACATTGAAAACGACGATATCAAAGGTAAAATCATCGGTCGCGAAGGACGGAATATCCGTGCCCTGGAAGCGGCTACCGGTGTGGAAATCATCGTGGACGACACGCCTGAGGCGATCGTTATCTCCGGTTTCGACCCTGTGAGAAGGGAAATCGCACGACTATCACTGCACCGCCTCGTGCAGGACGGCCGTATCCACCCGGCGCGTATTGAAGAAGTGGTTGCCAAAACACGCAAAAACATTGAAGATGAGATCGTTGAGATCGGTGAGCGCACCGTGATCGACATGGGTATCCACGGCCTGCACCCTGAACTGGTGAAAATGATCGGCCGGATGCGTTTCCGCTCGTCTTACGGACAAAACCTGCTCCAACACTCCCGCGAAGTGGCCAAATTGTGTGCTACCATGGCTGCGGAGCTCGGCCTGAACACCAAACTGGCTAAACGCGCCGGCTTGCTTCACGATATTGGTAAAGTATGGCCGGAAGAATCTGATCTTCCGCACGCAATCCTGGGTATGGAGCTCGCGAAGAAATACAAGGAAAATCCGGAGGTTTGCAACGCCATCGGTGCGCACCACGATGAAATCGAAATGACGTCGATCCTCTCGCCGGTAATCCAGGTGTGTGACGCCATTTCAGGTTCACGCCCGGGCGCACGCCGCGAAATGATGGAATCGTACATCCAGCGCCTCCGCGACCTCGAAAACCTCGCCCTGTCGTTCGACGGCGTGGAAAAATGCTACGCGATCCAGGCGGGCCGCGAGCTACGCGTGATCATCGACGCCGACAATGTGTCCGACGAAAAAGCGGGCTTGCTGTCGTTCGACATCTCGCAAAAAATTGAAAAAGAAATGCAGTACCCCGGCCAGATCAAGATCACGGTAATCCGTGAAATGCGGTCTGTGGCATACGCGCGCTAATCCACTATTTCATACATGACTTACTCGAAGCTTACAAGCACAGAACTGTTGGGAATCCGAACGCTCGGTGAACTAAAAAAAGCAGGTTATCAGTCGCGTTCTATCAAGCAGGAGCTGAGAGATAACCTGATTGAAAAGATCAGGAACAAGGAGAATGTCTTCCCGGGGATCTGGGGTTATGAGGAAACGGTCATTCCGGATGTGGAAAGAGCCATTCTTTCCATGCATAACATCAACTTCCTCGGCTTGCGCGGGCAGGCCAAGACGCGTATCGCACGCATGATGGTGAACCTGCTGGACGAATACATTCCGTACATTAAAAATTCGGAGCTGCACGACGATCCTTTGGCGCCGCTTTCGCGCTATGCCAAAGATGTGCTCGCCGAGCAGGGCGACAATGCTGAAATCGCCTGGCTGCACCGCGACGATCGCTATACCGAAAAGCTGGCCACGCCGGACGTTTCGGTGGCAGATTTGATCGGTGACGTCGATCCCATTAAGGCAGCAACGCTGAAATTGCCCTATTCCGACGAACGCGTGATCCATTTCGGGCTCATTCCCCGCTCCCACCGCGGCATTTTCGTGATCAACGAGCTGCCCGATTTGCAGGCGCGTATCCAGGTGGCATTGTTCAATATCTTACAGGAAGGCGATATTCAGATCCGTGGTTTCAAGCTGCGGCTGCCGCTCGATATTCAGTTTGTGTTTACTGCCAACCCGGAGGATTATACCAACCGCGGAAGCATTGTAACACCGCTGAAAGACCGGATCGAGAGCCAGATCGTGACGCACTATCCGAAAACAATCGAGACAGGCAAGCGCATTACTGAGCAGGAAGCGATTGTGAAGCCCGAGCAAGTGGGCCTCGTACGCGTGAATGAGCTCGTGAAAACGCTCATCGAGCAGATCGCATTCGAAGCGCGTGAAAGCGAATATGTGGATGCAAAAAGCGGTGTTTCGGCGCGCTTGACGATCTCAGCTTACGAAAGTCTTTTGAGCACCGCCGAACGCAGAGCGCTTATCAATGCCGAAGATTCGACTTATGTGCGCATTTCAGACCTTTACGGCGTCGTTTCTGCGATTTGCGGCAAGGTGGAGCTGGTGTATGAAGGTGAGGTGGAAGGCCCGGTAATCGTGGCACAGAACCTGATCGGCAAAGCGATCCGCACGCAGTTCCTCAACTTCTTCCCCGACCCCGAAAAAAGCAAGAAAAGCAAGATCAATCCTTACGCGAAAGTGGTGGAATGGTTTGGCGCCGGCAACGAAATGGAAATGCCCGCCGACATGACCGATCGCGAATACATCGCGCGCCTGAAAACCATAGACGGCCTGGACGATTTCGTGGACATGCTCTCCGCTTACGGCGACCCCGAAGAGAAATTGTTTATGATGGAATTCGCATTGCACGGCATGGCGGAGTTTTCGCTTGTGGGCAAGCAGGCCCTCGACCAGGGTATGAAGTTTCAGGACCTGGTGAGCAGCATGTTCTCCGGCCCCGGCGATGAAGATTATGATTTCGATGAAGACGACGATGATGACCGTAAGCCTTTTTAAGCGGCCCATTATTTTGAAACCAATACCCAACAAAAATGCCCTGCTGAAAACAGGGCATTTTTTATGGTCTCGCTTGAATGCTTATTCCGGTGATCCGTCGTCGGCAACATTAGGCTCGCTGGTGTCGATCAGTGAATCGGGATCGTTGTTGACCAGGCCGCGGATTTTGCCTTCCAGCTCTTCCATCAGCTCAGGATTGTCCTTGATCAGCGCTTTCACGGCATCGCGGCCCTGTCCGAGGCGGTTGCCTTCGTAGCTGAACCATGAACCCGATTTCTTCACGATTTCAAGCTCAACGGCAAGGTCGATGATCTCCCCTACTTTGGAAACGCCTTCTCCGTACATGATATCGAATTCCACCACTTTGAATGGCGGCGCGACTTTGTTTTTCACCACTTTCACGCGGGTACGGTTCCCGAGGATCGCGTCGGCGCTTTCCTTGATCTGACCTACGCGACGGATATCGAGACGCACGGATGCGTAGTATTTCAATGCATTACCACCAGTTGTGGTTTCAGGGTTACCGAACATCACCCCGATCTTCTCGCGAAGCTGGTTGATGAAGATACAGCAGCATCCTGTTTTGTTGATCACCCCGGTGAGTTTACGCAGCGCCTGGGACATCAAACGTGCCTGCAAACCCATTTTGCTTTCGCCCATTTCACCTTCAAGCTCGGCGCGCGGTACCAATGCCGCCACGGAGTCGATCACGATAATGTCCACCGCTCCGGAGCTGATGAGGTGCTCTGCGATTTCGAGCGCCTGCTCACCGCTGTCGGGCTGTGAAATAAGGAGGTTGCTGGTATCAATACCGAGCTTCTCCGCGTAAGTTCTGTCGAATGCGTGCTCGGCGTCGATGAATGCCGCCAGGCCGCCTTTTTTCTGCGCCTCGGCAATGCAGTGCATCGACAAGGTGGTTTTACCCGACGATTCAGGTCCGTAGATCTCCACGATACGGCCGCGCGGAACGCCGCCCACGCCGAGCGCAAGGTCAAGACCCAGTGAACCGGTCGAAATCACCGGAATATCTAATACTTTGGTGTCGCTCAGACGCATCACAGTACCTTTTCCGTAAGTCTTGTCGAGCTTTTCGAGCGTGGTCTGTAACGCTTTTAGTTTGTTGTCTTTATCTGTTGTTGCTTGTGCCATAAAAATGGTAACAGTAATTTGGTTGGTACATAAAAAAGCGGCTTTTGCAGGACAAAAACCGCTCGTAAATGGGTCTTTATTGTTTTGTAAAAATAGCTAATTTCAGATAAAACAACAACCCGCATTTTCGCTAAAAACTTAATTTTTCCCGAAATTTTCGCATTTTAAGGCGTTTGTAATCGAGTTAAATAAATAGCAATACCCAAGCGGTCGTACCGGATTATCAAATGGCACGAGAGGGATGATTTTCAGCGTTTAAATAATTGTCGAATACCTAATTTTGCACCCGGTATTTACTGCATTGTACCGGCTGCTTGCTTATTAAAAAAAGAAATTGTGATCAAAAAAATATTGCTTGCCCTGCTGGTTATCGTCGTGTTGCTGGGCGTTTGGCAAAGGGAAGTGCTAACCTATGCTTTTTTACAAGCCAAAGGACAGATTGGCATACTGATGCAAGTGGAGGACGTGCCCGACGTGCTGAGCGACGAATCGTTCCCCGACTCCCTCAAAGCGAGAATCCGGCTCATTCAGGAGATCAAGAAATTTGGTGTGGACTCGCTCGGACTGACACCGTCTGATAATTATACCACGTTCTACAATCAGCACGGCCGGCCGCTTATCTGGCTCATCACCGCTTCCGAAAGATATAAGGTGCAGCCGCATCAGTGGCATTTCCCCATTGTAGGCACTTTTCCATACAAAGGTTACTTCGATTCCACCCGCGCCGTAGCGGAAGAAAAGGCACTGATCGACAAGGGATTAGATACAGACATCGGCGAGGTATCCGCATGGTCTACATTGGGTTATCTCAAAGATCCGATCCTTTCCAGCATGCTCCGGCGGCGTGATGGCAGTCTTGCCAACCTCATATTGCACGAGCTTACACATGGTACGCTTTTTGTGAAAAACAACCTGGAACTCAATGAAAACCTGGCCAGCTTTGTAGGCGATCAGGGCGCTATACGGTTTTTGAAATACAAATACGGCGCGGAATCCGAGCAAATGCGGCAGTATGAGTATTCGAAACGTTATAATGACGCCTATTCGCAGCACATGCTTAGGGGTGCGGGGCGTTTGGATAGTCTTTATAAGACATTCGGCCCTGATCCCACGCCGGACGCTCACCGGGATTCATTGAAAACCAAGTTGATTACTGATATCGTAAATGACACGGACACACTTCTTTCAGGCAAGCGCACGTTAACAAACAAAAGCCGCTGGCCCGACGGAAAACTTCCCAATAATGCTTACTTTATCAGCTACCTGACCTATAAGTCGAAACAGGACACTTTCAGGCAGGAATTTGAACAGAAGTTTGGGAAGGATTTAAAAAAATACTTGAACTATTTAAAGGGCAAATACCCTTCCCTGTAATGATTGATTAGCATGAAAAGATCGTACACATTACTATTAGCCATTTCGACATTCGCATTGCTGTTTTCCTTCCGCCAGTTCGACGAAAGTGCGGAAATGGACCGCGTTGTTCACAATAAAAGTTTCGGGACCGGTGAGCGCGTCGAATACCGCGTGCATTACGGGTTCATCAATGCAGCCGAGGCCAAAGTGGAGGTGGGCAAAGCCGTTTCGATGATCAACAACCGTCCGTGCTACCGCGTGAACGTAGTCGGCCGCACGGTAGGCGCATTCGACCTCATTTCGCGCGTCCGCGACACGTGGCGGTCGTACATCGACACTACGGCCATTCTTCCGCACATGTTTGAGCGGCAAATTCAGGAGAACAAATACCGCAAGGAAGAAACGGTGTATTTCAACCACAGCAAAGACCAGGCGGTGTCGAATATCAAGGACGAGCGCAAGACCTACAATGTCCCGAACAACATTCACGACATCATCAGCGGCTATTTTTTCCTCCGCACGATCAATTTCGATAAGGTCCGCGAGGGCGAGATCATCGAAGTACCGACGTTCTTTGACGGCGAAGTTTACAAGCTCCGCGTCCGCTACGTGGGCCGCGACGTGATCAAAACCAAATTCGGCAAGAGCAAGGTCCTGCGATTATCGCCGCAAATCCCGTCCAACAAATTCTTCAAAGGCGAAGAACCGATGGCGCTCTGGATATCGGATGATTCCAACAAAATTCCGCTAAAAGCCGAAGTCGACCTCAAAATCGGGTCTTTGGAAATGGATTTAAAGTCGTATAAAGGCTTGAAGAAAGATATCGCCTGGTTTTGATTATCAGCCATTTGCGAAACTCCTGTATCTGGCGCAATTGAAATGGCAATGCATTTCTTCGAATGCTAAAAAAAGGTATTTCCTCCGCCCCGAATCCGGCATAATAGCCTGCAATTGATTGGTTTGGAGGACTTTCAAAATCAAACACCTGCTCCTTACCTGCATTTTCCCGGATGTAGTTATCCAGCATGACTGCCCTTGCATTTCCCCTGCGGCCGTTTTCATCTGCTGCATTGAATATGTAAATCGTTCGCCCGCGGAAATGCACGAGCAGGATGCCAGCATGCACGCGCCTTCCCGCGAGCGCATACATGAGGCGGCCGTTACCATTTTGAATGCATTTTGTTCCCAGCAACCGCAGCGTTTGATATGCGCCCGGTTCGATCTTCCCGATGCGCTGCGCGTGGTTTTTATTAAACAGATCTATCAGTGGCCCGAAATCGTCCGATTCTATGATTTCCCAGATTGCTTTACGACCTCTTTTCACATTCGTCCTGCGATCTTTGGAATAACCCGAAAACAATAGGTCATAAGAATGATCGAGGCGCAGCCAATGCGTTTGGAACACCTCCCAGTCCACGTCCTTATCTCTTATCTTATCGTATAAAGCGTAGTCCTCGGGGCTAAATGCATAGCTTGAAATGTAGGAGAAATGCGTTTTCAATGCCTCCAAAAATGCCGAACACTGCCTCGTACTCAGTTCATCTTTGGAAAAAAGCCCCAAATACTGGCAAAACAGTGGCTGGTAGAGCACGCGCCGACCAAATTTCCGCCTCATGGGCAACGGCATCACAATGGAGAAATCAGCAGCAGAAGGCCAGATGAGTGCCTGCCATTGCTCGCAAACTACATCGAGGTACCAGCTTAATGCGTAAATGACGCATTGCCGGCTATGGTGAATGTGATTGTCCCAGGCTTGCGCATCGATCTGCGCCCGGGAAAGAAGGATCGGCTTTGGTAGCATATGTTCAGGATTTGTCCCGAACATTGATACGCTAAAACCTACTTAAAGTAACTGCGAAGTTTCTGCAAAGTTTCTTCCACGTCCGGGGTTTCGTCCATGAGCAGGTTAATGCTTTGGATCGAATGGATTACCGTGCTGTGGTCGCGGCCGCCGAAATGGTAACCGATGGATTTGAGCGGCAGATCGGTGTATTCCTTGGCGAGGTACATCGCCAGCTGGCGCGGGTAAACGACCTCCTTTTTGCGGCTTTTGCTTTTCAGGTCGGCGATGGAAACCTGGAAGTAATCGGCGATGATTTCCTGAATGGTGTCGATCGTAACCTCCTTATCCTCGTTCATGACGATGTTGCGAAGGGTGTTTTTGGCCAGTTCTACGTCGATATTCCGGCGGGTAAGCGACGCCTGCGCCATCAGCGAAACGATCACGCCTTCGAGCTCCCTTACGTTGGAATTCACACTATGCGCGATGTATTCGATCACGTCATAATCAATCGAAATACCTTCCGACTGGATCTTTTTCTGGATGATCGCGATACGCGTTTCGAAATCCGGCGCCTGCAAATCGGCGGTAAGTCCCCATTTGAAGCGGGATAGCAAGCGGTCCTGCAAGCCTTGCAGCTCACGCGGCGGGCGGTCACTCGTCATGATGATCTGCTTGCCGAGCTGATGCAGGTGGTTGAAAATATGGAAGAACGTATCCTGCGTTTTTTCCTTACCCGACAAAAACTGCACGTCGTCGATCGCCAGCACATCCACTTTCATGTAAAAATCGGTGAACTCCTGCAACGTGTTGTTCCGGATCGAGTTGATGAACTGGTTGGTAAATTTCTCAGAAGAAACGTATAGTACCAGCTTGTTTTCGTAATGGTTGGTAATATAATTCCCGATCGCCTGCACGAGGTGTGTTTTGCCAAGCCCTACGCCGCCGTACATCATCAGCGGATTGAACGACGTGAGCCCCGGACGCTGCGCTACCGCGAAACCGGCCGAACGTGCCAGACGGTTACAATCTCCCTCGATAAAATTATCGAAAGAGTAATTCGGGTTCAGATACGTGTCGAGCGTCAGAGAATCCTGGTCTTTTTCCCGCACCGTAGCGCCCATTCTGGGGTCGGTGGAGAAATTATCCGGTTTGGAATAATTTGGAGATTTCTGGGTTGAGACGTTCATCGTCAGCGGCTGGTGCTTCTCGTTACCGGTGTCGACAATAATGGAATATTCCAATAATCCATCGCGACCGATCGCGTAATCCAGCGCCTTTCTCAGCAGATTAACATAGTTATCTTCCAGCCATTCGTAGAAAAACTGGCTGGGAACCTGCACGGTAAGTACTTTACCATAGAGTTTTAAGGGACGAATGGGTTCAAACCACGTCTTAAAACTCTGCTCTGGAATATGCTGCTGAATAATCCTCAGGCAAGCATCCCAAACCTGGTCTACCTCTCTATTTGTGCTGATTCTTTCCAATGTATAATTTACCAAA